>JALSTB010000174.1 GCA_026983955.1 Melioribacteraceae bacterium | reverse complement strand
AAAAAAACAGACTCTAAAACTAATCTTAAATTTCGATTTTGTCAAGTCGAAATTTATTTTTTTTCGTTTTTATTAGAACAATTTTTTAGGGACTGTAAGTATAACAAATTGCCCCGTTTTACGCAACAATTTTTAAATTATTTTTCGCTTATACACCATTTCTTATCCGGAGTTTCAATTATTTATCCTGTAAGTCATAATTTCTCCAACATTTATCTATTTAAGTCTTTCTATATTATTACACTACTCAAATTTTTACCTTTTTTCCACTCCTTAGTTCTATTTTCGTAATTGTTAGAGCGGTATTTTTTGTATAACATCAAACTCAATACGTTCCGTCCGGATTTACTCTTAATATTTTTAATAGCGTCTGCGAAGTTCTTAATATTAATGTTGATTATCGTAATAATTTTATGTTAAGTTAGATTTTTGATGCAAAATATTATGTACTGCGGAAAATTCAAAGCGTTTGCAGTTTCTGATGGAAAAATAAAAAAACCGGAGGTTAATCCGGTTTTTTAATGAGGGGGAATGTTTATTATCCGTTCCCGTGAGTATTTGAACCGTTTATTATTTTATCAAATTCATCTTTGGGTAAATATTGCTGTGAATAATTTACACCGATGGCAGAGAGGTTTCTTACAAATGCTCTAAGATGATTATAGGAACCGTTGCGTAAATTTTCATAAACTATTTTGATATCTTCGTTATCAATAACTTCATTCAGTTGTTTATCCAAATCGAGGATATCAATTTCCTCAATCGCGGCGCCTACTTTTAAAGCTTCTTCAAGCGAAGCTGTTCCTTGATCTGTTAACTGGTTATATAAATTTTGTAAATCCGGGTTTGTAAAAACTCCCACCCCGTCATCCGAAACGGGATCATTAATTCCGTATCTGTTTATTAAATATAATACGGCGTTGGTATGCCGCTGTTCGCTTTGTGAAATATTATTGAAAACCCTTCTATTCCACTTTTCATATAAAACGATATAGACATCGCGCGCAAGTTTTTCCTCCTCGCGCATAAAAATTAATCCGTCTTTTTCTCCCGCACTCAAATCTTCCAATGCAGTTTGATCCAGCATACTATATAGAAGATCGTCGGAATTTGCCGGATTTTGTTCACCTGATTCAACCGGGGAAGAACAAAAAGTAAGTATTGTAGTTGCGGTCATTACAATTAAAAGATTAAAAAGATTTTTTAATGCTTTCATTTTATCCTCCTGTTTTGATTGTGTTCAACGTATTGTTTTACGATGTAAAGCAAATGCAATGCCAAATGTAAATGAATGATAATTCGACGTTTTGACAGGACAGCGTTATAAATTTCGACATAACGGGCGAATTATTCGACCGCCCGGTATGACCTTATGTTACAATGGGAAACTGCATCTTCATTTATGTATCAAAACCAGTTGTTTTACGGACTAAAACATATTTGGCACGAAATTTCCAGTACATTCGACGTAAACGTTCAACAACAAAAGGAGGAAAAAATGAAAAAGCTAATCTCAATCATCCCGGTTCTGTCGTTATTGATTTTATTTTCGACTACTGTATTCGCACAAGACTCATTACAAATTAAAAATCAAAAAAGATTTCAGAACAAAGCAAAAGCTAACGTTACCAACAGCATTCAACACGGAAGAAGATTTGTTGATAAAAACGGCGATGGCTATAACGATAATGCACCGGATGCAGATGGCGATGGTATTCCCAACGGATTAGATCCCGATTATGACGGCCCGAAATTGGGCAAAGGCAAAAGAGGTTTTGTTGACCTTGACGGCGATGGAATTAACGACAATGCCGGAATGAACAGACAGAAAGGAAAAGGTGGTAAAGGCGGTTTCGGTATGCGTGGCGGTAACGGCGGCAATGGCGTTTCACCGCAAAACGGTGGCGGAATGGGACAAAGTAGCGGCACCGGAACTTGCGACGGCACAGGTCCTAAAGGCAAAAGAGGAGGAAGAAAATAATTAAAATCAATTCTATTCAATGGAGCGGAGCTTATCCGCTCCACATTTAAAAAAGCAGGGTAAGCCATGAAAATCAGAAATTTTTTCCCAACAATTTTGGTTGTTCTTTTCATTTCCTGTATTCAACAATCCATAGCCCAACCGACTTTTAGCATTTCAACATCAAACGGATATAATTCAAATCCGTTTAATTTACCGGTCGAATCGGGTTCTTTCATCAACTCTTTAGAGATGGGAATTGAATATGATTACAAAAATTTCGGGATTGGTTATTACACCGATTATACTCTCTTCCAAAGTATAAGCGAACGAAACTTTTTCTGGCACCAAGCAGGCGGTTGGTATTCGACCGAAAACACGCTATTTGGAGTTTATTCCGAACAAAGAATAAACAAAAGCGATTACGATTATTTTGATTATACGTTCTTCAACACTTACCTTAACTACAAAGGTGAATCCAATTCGGTTTATTATTTATTCAATTCATCCGTAAGTTATACCTCGTACGATGAATTACCGGAATTAAATAATTTGTTGATTAATTTCAGACTGAGAACGTCTAAAAGTTTTGATACAAAAACAACTTTGATCTTTGGAGGAACTTTTAACAACAAACATTATTCAAATTCCGAAATATTAACTTTTAACCCAAGGGGACGCAGAACGGGTGGATTTGTTCAAAGCTCCGCCACTTCAATTTCGCAACTGAATTTATATGGAAGAATTTCTCAATCGGTTTGGGAAAATTTTGGCATTGCGGCTCAATACACTTATAAAAACATACTTTCCGGAACCGGTAAAGATTTAAGTAATTTAAACTTAGCTTATAACGATGAATCCCAAATTTTCGAAGATCCAGTGAGCAATGAAGGATATTCGTTTAATTTTCAAATAACACAAATTCTTCCTTACCAAGTAAAACTACAAGGGAATTATTACTTTAACAGCAAACTCTACCCTGCGCAAGGAATTTATTTAGATAAAGAAAATTTTGATGAATCGGTTATGCGCGAAGACAAGCAAGAAATAATAATGGTTTCTGCGGCAAAAACTTTCGATTTGTCGTGGTCGTCAATCTCACAATTTACTTTTATGTTGCAGTACAGCAATACGGTTAACAATTCAAACAGTTACTGGTACAATTATATGAACAACTCGGTCTCATTAACATTAAAATTGGATTTTTAGAAAAATGAAAAAGAAGAACATTAATTGGCGTAGCTTTGTAAGCTTATACATTACAATTTCAATGATTATTATGATTGTTTCGGGAATTGTGCTTTATTTTGCACCCCCCGGAAGAGTGGCTTATTGGATAAATTGGATTTTCTTAGGATTATCAAAATCCGGTTGGCAAGCGATTCATACAGTCTTTACCTTTATTTTCACAGGATTTATTGGTTTCCATATTTACTTCAATTGGAAACCGTTAATGCACTACATTAAGGAAAAATCGAAAAAGGGATTTGCATTAAAAAAAGAACTGGCAATCGCAACAGTTATAAATATTTTAATATTCGGTTTTACATTTTACGAAGTACCGCCGTTTTCAACAGTAATCGAATTAGGGGAAGAACTTTCCGAATCGTGGTCCGATGAAAAATCCGAACCACCAATACCGCATGCCGAAAAATTGACACTACGGGAATTTGCAAACACAGTTAATATTCCGCTCGATTTGTTCATGCAAAAACTGAAGGAAAACAACATTGAAGTAATTAGCACTTCACAAACTATTTTGGAACTCGCAAACAACAATCAAATACCGCCAAGTGAAATTTATAACCTTATTGCACCAGATATGAAAAAAGTAACCAAGGCAAATAAGTACACATTGGGCTCGGGTTTCGGAAGAAAATTGCTATCAGAATTTTTAATTGATAATAATTTAACTTTAAGTGAAGGAATGGAGAAATTAAAAAAGGCGGGCATTGTAGTTGAGAAAGACGAAAAAATTAAGAATATTGCAGAAAGGAATAATCTTACACCAATTGAAATTATAAATATAGCTTTAAATTGAGCAATCGAAATTTAAATAAATTATCTTTAATATTATTTAAAAACAAACACAATTTTAAAATCGGGCCGAAAAGCCTATTTTTAATTTTCATGGCCGTTGCAATTTTAATACTTTCCTCGGCGCTCACGGAGTTATACCAAAGCAAACGCGAACTATTCGATTTGATGAAAGCGCAATCACATTCCCTTTTGGAATCGATTCAAGTTTCCTCGCGCAACGCTTTGCTTGCCAGCGAAAAAGTTGAACAAGAAATTAAAAACAGATTGTTAAACAACGCGAATATCATCAAAATATTATTCGAGCGGAAAGAAATATCGAATAAGGTATTGGAAAGGATAGCGGAAGAAAACGGAATTTACAGAATCAATATTTTCAATAATAAAGGCAAAAAATTATTCAGCAGTCACAAAAGAATTCATTTCGATAGAAAGGAAAAATTTTCACCCGTGGAAAAATTAAAACCGATTTTTGAAGACGAGACCGATACCTTGATTGTAGGGATAAAAGAAGCACGGTACGAAGATGGATACCGCTTTGTGGTTGCGGTAGCTACGAAAAACAACGGCGCCATTGTTTTAAATGTAAATGCCGATAAACTTCTTGATTTCCGTAAACAAATCGGTTTCGGGGTATTGATGAAAAACCTTACGAAGAATCCGGGAATTGTTTATTTGATATTACAAGATTCGAACAATGTTTTGGCGGCTGCCGGTAAATTGCCCGAAGTGGACAGTTTTTACAATCCCTCTTTCCTCAATTTATCCGTCAGCGATTCCGGTTTTACTTGGCATATTGCCCGGTACGATACCTTGGAAGTATTCGAATCTTCTCATGTTTTTAAATATAAAAACAGGGTAGTTGGTATTTTCCGCACCGGAATTTCATTAGAGCCGCTTTACAAAATTAATTCGAGGATAAAACGCCGAATAGTGATAATAGGACTAATATTATTTGTTATGGGTTCTTTCATTTTGTCATTGATATTTTTCCGGCAGAATTACGATTTGCTTGAAAAACAGTATCAAACAATAGAGACATATTCGAATAAAATTTTAAATTCAATCCACGATGCAATTATTGTAACCGATGAAAATTACAAAATTAAAACGGTTAATCCTGCTGCAATTTCTCTCTTTCAAGCATCCGGAAACGAAATGGAAGGAAAAACGCTCGATATGTTTTTCGATAAGAAAGTTTGTTCCGATTTTTTTTCCACCGAATCTCAAATTTTTCAACTCGATTGTAAAATTAACGGTAAACTTAAACACATGCTGATATCGAAAACCGGATTTAAAGATGAAGAAGGAAAATCAAACACAATTTTTATTTTAAGGGATTTAACCGAACTTAAAAAACTTGAACAGCAAATCCAAAGAAAAGAGCGGTTAATTGCGATGGGAGAACTTGCCTCGGGAATTGCGCATGAAATCAGAAATCCGTTAAATACAATCGGTACAATTGCTCAACAATTACATAAAGATTTCCAACCGGAAGAAAACAAAGATGAATACAATACACTTTCCGGCTTGGTGTATAACGAAGTAAAAAGAATTAACAATACAATACAAAACTTTTTGAAATTTGCCAGACCCGAAGAAATCAACAGTACGGAGTTCGACTTAACAGAATTTTTAAATCAAATAAAACAACAATATTTACCGTTGCTAAACGAAAAAAACATTGAATTGATTATAAATGAAAACTGGCACGGGGAAGTTATTTGGGATAAAGACAAAATAAAGCAATCTTTAATTAACTTAATTCAAAATTCCATAGATGCAATTAAAGACGGCGGTAAAATCGAAATAAAAACCGGAAAAACAAACGGTGATATTATCATAAAAGTTTCCGATACCGGAGAAGGAATTGAAAAAGAAAAATTAAAAAAAATATTCAACTTGTATTTTACAACTAAAGCCGGAGGAACGGGAATAGGTTTAAGTATTGTTCAAAAAATTATTTACGAGCACGGCGGATTAATTTCCGTTGAAAGTAAAAAAGGTGAAGGAACCGTTTTTACAATTAAATTACCACAAGAATATTCAAGGCAAAAATAAGATGGAAACACCAACAATATTAATTGTTGACGACGAACAGGCACAATTACAATCGCTTAAAAGCTTTTTAAGCAAACGTAATTTCAAAATTCTTACAGCTGCAAATGGTACCGAAGCGTTGGAACGAGTTAAAAAAAATGTAGTTGACATAATTCTTACCGATTTCCGTATGCCGGAAACAGACGGATTAACACTCTTAAAAAAAGTTAAAGAATTTAATCCCGAAATAGAAGTACTGGTGATGACAGCATTCGGGAACATTGAAGATGCGGTGAATATAATGAAAGCCGGCGCCTACGATTACATTACGAAACCGGTGGATTTGGACGAGCTTGAAACCCTGTTGAAAAGAATAAATGAAAAACGCAATTTGATTTACGAAAACAAAAGATTAAAGGAACAACTACAGGAAAAGTTCAGAATAAAATCCATCGTTTCGAAAAGTCCGAAAATGGAAGAAATTTTCAACACAATTGCACGTATAGCAAACAGCAAAGCATCGGTTCTAATTTTAGGAGAAAGCGGCACCGGTAAAGAATTGATAGCGCGTTCGATTCATTTTGCGGATAACCGGAAAGATAAACCTTTTGTTACCGTTAACGTGGCTTCCCTTTCTGAAAATTTAATTGAAAGTGAATTGTTCGGACATGAAAAAGGGGCTTTTACAGGCGCAGTTACCCATCGCACCGGAAGGTTTGAAGAAGCCGACGGCGGTACTATATTTATTGACGAAGTTGGAGATATTCC
Organism: Melioribacteraceae bacterium; assembly: GCA_026983955.1. Lineage (GTDB taxonomy): Bacteria > Bacteroidota > Ignavibacteria > Ignavibacteriales > Melioribacteraceae > BMS3ABIN04. The sequence goes on along the minus strand of JALSTB010000174.1, from coordinate 21,381 downwards.
GCTTTCCGTTCAGGTAAAATTGCTGCGGGCAATTCAATTTGGCGAAATCACCAGACTTGGCAGCAATAAAGTTAAAACTGTTGACGTTCGAATTATTGCCGCTACAAACAGAAATCTTGAAGAGATGATAGCTAATGGTGAATTCCGGGAAGATTTGTTTTACAGATTGAATGTGGTTCAAATAAATTTACCGCCGTTAAGGCACAGGAAAGAAGACATTCCGCTTTTGATTGATCATTTCATCAAAAAATTTTCCGAGTTGAACGGGAAAAGTGTAACCGGCATTTCCCGTGAAGCTCTTGATAAATTAATGAAACACGATTACCCGGGAAACATACGCGAATTGGAAAATATAATTGAACGGGCTGTAATTTTTGCAAGGGATGATATCATTACCGTTAACGATTTGCCTTCCCAACTTGAAAATATTGCTACAATTTCATTATTGGACCCGAAAAATTTAAGTGAAGGTTATGAAGAAAAAGTAAAAGCGTTTGAACGGGAAATGATTAGAGAAGCGTTAGCACAAACAAACGGAAACAAGAGCGCCGCGGCGCGTTTGCTAAAAATTTCGGAAAGGCATTTACGCTCAAGATTGGAAAGATTAAATTTATAGTATTAACTATTTATTTCTTGATTCTTAATATTATTACTAACTTTCGTGCTTGCGAGAACCAATGCAACAGTAAATTTTGTTCCCTTACCTTTTTCGCTTTCAACTGTAATTTTACCTTTGTTCACTTCAACGTATTTTTTCACCAAAGCCAATCCAAGCCCATTCCCGTCGAATGCACGGCTGTATCCCATTTCTTCTTGTTGAAACGGTTCAAATAAATCGGGAATAAACTCGGGGGCAATTCCTATACCCGAATCTTCCACGGATACGTAAACATATTTTCCATCTTCTTTATCGACCGATATTCTTACGAATCCTTCTTTCGTGTATTTTATTGCATTGTCTATAAGATTTGTAAATAGCTGGGTCACCGTATATTGATCGGCCCAAATCGTTTTGTCTTTGACTTTACATTCCAAACTTAACCGGAGTCCTTTTTTATTTGCAATTGGCACAAACTCTTTGTGCAAACCGGTTAAAATATCTTTATATATATCAAATTTTTCTTTGAAAATTTCGAACTCGCCGGATTGAAACTGCGACATATTCAAAATCGAATCAATTGTTCTTATCAATCTGTTTGCACCTGTTTGAATAGGTTCGAAATATTCGGAAAAATCGTTATTGCTGTTGCCGTTACCGGGCAAATCTTCTTTTAAGAGTGAGATATAACTTAAAATCGTATTTACCGGTGTGCGGATTTCATGTGAGATTCCAGCTAAAAATTCGGATTTCAATTTATTGGCTTCTTCCGCTTTATTTTTAGCTGTAATTAGTTCTTGTTCATATTTTTTTCTCTCGGCTACTTCGTTTTTCAGAATTTCCAAAGTTTTATCCAGCTTCTTCTGATGTTCCAGGATAAGCTTGTTTCTTCTTCCCAGTTCCTTGTTTGCTTTTTCAATTTGCAAATTTTTCTGGGTTAAAACTATATTACTCATTTTATTTGCACGCATTCTTCTGTAAAGAACAAAAATAAGAATTACACCCATAGCCGAAACAACTGCGATGAAATACAAAATCCCTTTTTGGTAATCCAGTTCCAATTCTTTGATTTTATTTTCTTTCTTTAGTAGTATGTTTTCTTTTTCTTTTTTTGAAAGGTCGTATTTTATTTCAAGTTCGGCAATCCTTTTCCGTTCTTCCTTATTCAAAATATCGTGTATAATGGAATCGTACTTTTTGTAATATTCAAAAGCCTTTTTGAAATTCCCCGTTTTTTCAAAATAATGCGAATACAATTTATTAGCTGTCATCAAAATTTCTTTGGAATGTTTTGGGTCACTGAATTTCATTCCTTCATCAATCAGTTTTTTAGCTTCCCAAAATTTACCCGTTTTTAATTTGACATCAGCCAATTTGAATAACGAGCGCGCCAACGATTGAGGCATATCTTTTCTTTTTCTGATTGCAAGGGCTTCCAGGTAATATTTTTCCCCTTCGTTTAAGTTTCCAAGTCTAATGTTGCATTCCGCCATGTCTTCCAACACATACGCCAAACCAACCGAATCTTTTATTTCCGCTTTAATTGTTTTAGCCCTTTCCAAAAACTCCAAAGCTTTTGCCGGTTTGTTCAGTTTTGCGTAACTTTCGCCCAAATTATTCAAAGCCCGGCTTCTCGAATATCCGTCGTGCAAAGAATTTGCATACTTCAAAGCTGTCCGCGCATATTGAATAGCTTTTTCATAATTGTCTATCCGGTTATAAATTTTGGCAAGATTGTTTAACGTAATTGCAGCTTCAATTTTATTATTTAATTCCTCGTTAATTTTTACCGAACCCAAGAAATACTCGATTGCCTCGGAATACTGTCCGCGAAGTTCGGACACCAACCCCAAATAATGTGCGGCTTTCGCTTCCACTTCTTTCAGGTTAAGTTCCTTTGCGGTTTCGAAAGACAATTTAAAATGCTTGAACGCCTCTTCCAATTTTCCCTTTTTCCATTGCAACAACCCGAGTACATTCAATGCTTTCGCTTCAATATTTTTTAATCCGTGCTCTCTAGTGAACTTTAAAGCCCTCGCTGCAAAGTAGCTGGCTGAATCGAGTCTGTTATTTATGTAATATCCGAAGCCGAGGTTGTAAAGCGCCTCGCCGGAACCTTCATTGTAATTTGACTTCCGGGCTAATTCAAGAGCAGCATTTGCGTATTTACTTATTTGGTATTTATCTGAATAGGAATAATACTTTGATATCAAATTGAGTAGATCAACTTTTTCTTTACCTTCGGAAATTTTCAAAATGTATTTCAAACTGTCAACGGTTCTATTGATTGGTTGAAGATGACCGTAAGTGTTTGCATGAATACAAATGCTTAGAAGGATTAATAATTTATAAAACTTCATTGTTTTTAATTTTGTTTAATTACTTCATAATCGGAAAAACTTCAGTTAGATTTAACAAGCAGGAGGAATAAGGACTAAAACTGCAGGTAATTAATTTTAATTACGATTGCTATAATAGTTATTCAACAAATAAAAATCAATTAATTTAATATTTGAAAAATTTTATCGGAAGGTCTGATTTCATCATACATGTTTTTCAACGCTGCGTAGGCAGTTCTGTTCCCTCTCGAGGCGGCAATCCGGTACAACTTAGCAGCTTTTGCTTTGTTTTTTTTCACACCGAGTCCCTTTTCGTAACAGAAGGCCAAACTTGTTTGTGCGAGTACCGAACCTTTTCCGGCATAAGTTTCCAGCGTTTTAATTTCGTTCGAAACATCAGGTTTATGCAAGTCGGATATTTCCAATAATGCCAAGCGTATTTCAGCTTCCTTACTGCCGAGTTTTTTCGCACGTTCGAAATAATTTTTTGCTTTAACGATATCTTTCGGAACCATGGAACCGTTTTTGTACAAAAGTCCCAGTTCAATTATTGCCGGAACATAATTTTTATCCGCAGCTTTTATCAATAATTTCAAAGCTTCTGCTTTTGGAACGGAAACGTCAAAATCGTATGCAATCAACGCCGCCAACACGTACATGGCAAGAGGGTTTGCATTTTGAATTTGTTTTTGAAGATATGGCTTGAGAAATATATTATTCAGCAATCTGTATATTCCTGCGGTTGCTTTGAACGAACCGAGTCTGTATGCTTGCAAATAATCGAATAGTGCCAGCAAATTGCTCTCTTCGGTATTTTTGTTTTCTTTCAATACTCCCGAAAGGTAAAGGGCTTCTGGGCTTCCGAACCGGGCGGCGGAATTTATCAAATCGATTGCCTGAGTATCTTTCGCGTAAAAATTCGAATCGGAAATTCCCAATTGTTTTACTATTTCGCCGGGCTTTTGCTTCAATACAGTATCCAATACATTTTTAGTTTCCGTTCCGCTTTTGATTGTGTCCGTTGCAAATGAGAGATATTCCAATTCAAATTCTCCGGGTTTTGTAATTACTTGTGCGGTTGTATTTTCTTTGGCTTTCCGGTTATTTTGTGTTACCAGACTGTCTTTGTCAAATTTTATTTTAGAATTTTTACTCAGCTCTTTTAAAATTTTATCTGCTTCTTTGTATCCGTTTTTTGATGATTCGGAGAACCATTTATACGCTTCAATTAAATTTTTATTCACAACGAGATTATCCAAGTAAAACAAACCGAGCATAAATTGAGCTGCCGGCATGTTGCTTACTGCGGCTTTTTGAAAATTTTTAAATGCTTCGAACGGATTCCAGTCAACACCAATTCCGTTGTTTAGCATAATTCCGTAATTGAAATTTATAGCCGGGATGTTACTTTTTACTGCTTTTTCAATCCAGTATACGGCTTTTGCCGTATCCGGCGGAAAGCCTCTTCCCAATAGATACCGGATTCCCAATTCATGTTCGGCAAACGGATCCCCTTCCTGTGCTTTTTTGCGCAAAATATATCCGGCCATTAATGTGTAAGACGGAGCAATTGGACGGATTAACGGGTAGTTTTCCGGACGTTTGTTTTTTTTAATTGCCAGGCTTTTGGAATTATCCTGCGAAAATCCGGCAACCGAGCTAACCAGTAACAATATTAGTGTAAGGTATTTAAATTTCACTTTTCAGTTCGATTTTTCAGTGAGGCAAAAAATACCAATTTTATATCAGAAAATTATAATAATTCAACCTCTTACATTTTGAAACGGTTCACGGTATTTTACAACGGTATGCAAAAAAAGTTTTGATTGTCCGGAAAAAGTTTCAGTTCATTCCAACATATTTTTTTAGAAGCAAAACGTTTTTACCGTCGGCAGTCCGGTAAATATTTTCATCCATTAAATTATCTATCAAATACAAACCGAAACCTCCTTCGGGTAAGTTTTCTATGTCATCGGGGTCAAAACAAAGTGTGGGTTTTACGTTTTCGGGTCTGGGAATCCCGTAATCCACCAATATTATACGGATTTCATTTCCTTCTTTTTCTACTTTTATGTTTACCAGTTTTCCGGGATTGTTTTTATATGCGTGGCGGATTATATTATTCAACGCTTCTGCTAAACACAGTTCAATTTTATCCCTCGTTTGTTTTTCAACATTCATATTCCGCAAAAAGTCGGTTACAGTATTACAAACAAAACTCACATTTTTAGCATCGCTTTTAATCGAAAGTTTGATTGAAGGGTTATTCATGAAGATCAATCCTTTCACAAAATAATTTTTTTTATGAAAAATTTATTAGTTGTAGAAATTAAAAAATAATAAACACCGTGTCCCAAAAAACTTGCCGGCAACGATGCTCTGTAAATTCCCTCATCCATTACCGAACAGGTAAAAACCGCAACAGTATGCCCGAAAATATTTTTCAGTGATATCCTGATAAATTGCCTTGCCGGTATCTCAATTTCAAAATCGAAAAAATCACAGTTTAACATTTTAAGTTTTTTTACGGACAGTTCGCCGGTGTTTTTGTAATTCCCTCGAATTATTAAAGGCGGAGCTTCTACCATATTTGAATTTCCGCTTTCAACTCCCGCCGGATTTACCGCACGAACGAAATAGTTCAACCGGATTTCTGATTTGATGAATTTCGCCCAGAAATAATTTTTATAAGTTAAGTACACTATATTCGAAAGATTATTGTAATTAGTTAAGCGATATTTTTCTACGGGAAATGCGGAAATGACATATCTCACATTTTGTGGAGCATAAGAGTCGCTTTCACTCCAAGAAAAAACCCCCTCCACATCATTAATTTTTGTAAAGTGAAAATTTAACGGAACCGGCGGAACAGCAATATTATTGTTTTTCAGAACCGGTGGAACGGTTTTATTTCTTAATAAAGAACGGCTAAGCAAACCGGTAATATTTTTCACATTATCGAACACATTTGCCGCACGGAAGATCACAAAACCTTCTGCGAACGGGTTTCCTCTTAAATATTCAATTTGATTGGGAATTTCATCGGAGTTCCAGCTTCCTGCGCGGTAAAATCCCAAACCGGCATAAAATTGGGAATTGTTTTTCTGCAAACTCCACCAATCAGAAAGTTTGGCAAAATCTTGCCCGCCGCCAAAAGGCCAATAAAGCTGAGGGACAATATAATCGACCAGATTATTCTCCAACCAGTAAACGGGATCGGCATAAATTCTGGAATAAGCATCAAATCCGTTTATTCCAGCGGGAACGTTATTTCGCCAAATTCCGAAGGGACTTACACCGAATTTCACGAACGGTTTTATTTTCTTTATTTCGGTGTAAATTTCCTTTATTAACAGATTCACATTGTCGCGGCGCCATTCTTCTATGCTGCCAATTCCCCTCGAATAACGTTTGAAAGTGCCAAAATCTTCTGTTTTAATTTCATTGGGCGGATAAGGATAAAAATAATCGTCAAAATGAATTCCGTCCACATTGTAATTCCGGACAATCTCTTTAATTACGTTAACCACATAATTACGGACTTGAGGCAAACCCGGATTCAAATATTTCAATTTACCGGAAGTTATTATCCATTCGGGATGTTTCCGGCTAACATGGTTCGGTGCAATTTTATAAGAACCGGTTTTCCTTACTGCACGATACGGATTTATCCAGGCGTGCAATTCCATTCCCCTTTTGTGAGCTTCTTCAATTGCAAATTCAAGCGGATCGTAAAACGGCTCGGGCGCCCGCCCTTGCTTGCCGGTTAACCAAAACGACCAGGGGTCAAAGCTCGAATTATACAACGCATCGCATTCGGGTCTTACCTGAAAAAATACAGCATTGAAATTTAAAAAAGCAAGAGCGTCAAACAGTTTTATGAGTTCTTCTTTTTGCTTTTCAACCGGCAAACCCGGAGCCGGTGGCCAATCGAGATTTACAACGGTTGCAACCCATGCACCGCGAAATTCACGCCCGGGTGATTTTGTTTGAGAATAAAACGGTAAACTCATTATTAAACTAAACAATATTACTAAAATTCCGGTCTTAATATTCTTCAATGGCATTTCCCCAAACCGTATAGAATTTTATTTCAAAAATATCTTTTCCGCACAACATAACCTAAAAGAATCAATTAAAGCGGCGGATAATTTTCATGAACAGGTAAAATCCGGATTTACAATTATTTTAAAGTTATTATATAACAAACCGATAATAACATATCATATTTTAACTGACAATAAAACGAAAATAGTATGTATCCGGAAAAACTTATTTTAAGATTTCTAAAAAATATTGCGATTTTATGTAACAAAGACGGGAAAATTCTCGATATTTTTTCAACAAAAAGTAACAGCACCCGTAAAAATTTTACTCTGACCAAGGGAAGTTTAATAGATGACGTTCTCCCGCGAAAATTAGCCGCAAAGCTATCGAAAAAAATTGAAGCCGCAACGGCTAAGAAGAAATCTTACAAATTTGAATTCCAAACCGATTGTTCATCGGAAATAAAATTTTTGGAGATATTTATAAATCCGAACGACACCGGAAATTGCGTGGTTTTCTTTTACGACATTACAAACGAAAAAGAGAATAAACTGGCAATTAAACGGTACGTTGAAGAGCTGCACTACAATAAAATAATGTCTGTTCAAAAGGCAAAGGAATTGGCTTTAATTAATGAAAAATTGAATCAACGTGAAAAAGAGCTGCAAAAAATTAATTCAAACAAGGATAAATTTTTCTCAATCATTTCACACGATTTGAGAAGTCCGTTTACTTCCCTGCTCGGTTTTTCCGAATTCTTACTTAATGAAATTGACGAATTATCGAAAGAAGAAATAAAAGAATTTGCCGAAAACATTTACAAATCGGCCAGTGGAACATTTTCCTTGCTGGAAAACTTGTTGCAATGGTCGCGATTGCAAACTTCAAAAATCGAATTTGTACCGGAGAAATATTCGCTAACCGAACATCTCAACCGTATTTGTGAAATCTATAAAATTAATGCGCTGCAAAAAAATATTAATTTAATTACCAATATAGAAGAAGGCTTGGAAGTTTACGCAGACCAAAATATGGTTGAAACCGTAATGCGTAACCTGTTATCAAATGCAATAAAATTCACACCGCGAAACGGTTTGATTACCGTAACCGCTAAAAACCGCTCGAAAGATGTAGAGGTAATAGTTGCCGATACGGGAATTGGAATGGAAAAAGAAAAACTTCAAAAACTCTTTGTAATTGGTGAGAATGTTTCAACGGAAGGTACGGAAAACGAAAAAGGTACCGGACTTGGTCTGATTCTTTGTAAAGAATTTGTTGAAACCAATAACGGAAAGCTTACAGTAAAAAGCAAACCCGGAAAAGGTACCGAGTTTAAATTCACTCTGCCCAAGAAGGGAAAAAGCAAATTATTTAATCAAACGGAGCTGGCGCCTAAAAGTTTATCAAGTGCAAGTGTTTATAAATTCAGTAAGTAAATGGAAACAATTGTAACAAAAACAGTAAGATTATTAAGCGATACCGGAAAGAACGGAATTGTTTTCAGTTCATTCAATGGATTGAATGCGGCGGAAATTTCCATAAAAACTCATCTGCATAACTATGCTTTTGTTAACGATTCAATTACCATCGTTTACTTGAACAAGCAAGATACGGAGCTTTTCAGATTTGTTTTGGAAGAAGACCGGAAAAAAGATCCCTTTATTTTTTATTTAATTAACGATAATAATGCGGCACTTGGAATAACACTTGCAAAATTAGGATTCGAAAATATTTTTGCATTGCCACACGATCAGAAACATTTCAGGGAAAAAATCCGGGAAAATCTTAAAGTCTTGAACCAACGGAGGAAAAGCCGTTTTTCCTTTATCGATGATAAGGACTACGCATTTAACTCGATTTTAGGCAGCTCACCCTCGGCGCTGAAAATGATTAAACTTGCCAAACGTGTGGCAAACTCGCCTACAACCAATGTATTGATAACCGGAGAAACCGGAACCGGAAAAGGAATGCTGGCAAAAGCAATCCACTTATACGGCGATCAATCCGATGCACCATTTGTTGACGTAATTTGCACCGCAATTCCGGAAAATTTACTTGAAGCCGAATTGTTCGGTCACGTAAAAGGCGCTTTCACGGGAGCCAAGGAAAACAAACCGGGCTTGTTCGAAGTGGCAAACGGCGGTACAATCTTTCTCGATGAAATCGGTGATTTAAGTCTGGAGTTCCAAGCCAAATTACTTCGCGCTGTCGAAAAAAAGATAATCCGCCGTATTGGTGGAACCCGTGATATTCCAATAAATGTTAGAATCATTTCGGCCACTAATAAAAACTTGGCAGCACTTGTTCAACAAAAGTTATTCAGAAGCGATTTATACTACAGATTAAATATTGTAACTCTGCATATTCCACCATTGAGAGAACGTGGGGATGATATCTTGCATCTTACTGAAAATTTCGTTTTGGAATACAGCAAAAAATTAGGAATCAACATACATAAAATTGAACCCGACCTTTTAAAATTTTTAATTCAATATCCTTGGCCTGGTAATATAAGGGAACTTAAAAATGCAATTGAACGTGCAATTGTTTTAACCGAAGACGGTGTGTTACGTTTGGAACATTTTAAATCCCTTACAAACAAAATCGATGATGAGAAAAAAATCAAAGTGGCAATGGATAATCTTTTGATGCCGGATAGGATCCGTTTGGATATTCAATACAAAAAGACCGATATCAAAACACTGAATAAAATATATGCAAAAGAAGTCTTGAAAAAATTAAACCATAATAAATCCAAAACGGCAAAAACGCTCGGCGTTACAAGACCAACATTAGACAAATTACTAAAATGATTTAAGAACAGAATAGTTAAAAGTGAAACTAAAAGAATTTTTACATAATTTCAAAAAAGATTCCAACACACCCGAAGAAATGGTGATGCGCCGGAAAATGCTTATTGTGATTACCGTTTTCGCAATAATAAATTTGTTAATTCTTGGAATCGGCTCTCTTTTGGAAAACAAGATTTTCATCGGGTTATTGGATACCGGATGTTTGATAATTTTAACTATCGATTTTCTGTATATTCTGAAAAGTAACAATTATTTCACTCCAACGTACATTGGAATTGCGGTTATCGGTGTATTGTTTTTGATTTTATTCGCTACCGGCGGAGAAAGCAATACCGGGCATTTGTGGATTTATACTTTCCCTTTATTTACTTTTTTCCTGCTTGGTTCCAAACGTGGAATTGTAGTTAACACAATAATGTTAATCGCTATAATTCTATTTTTTAAATTCGGATATTTAATTAAGGGCTCTGTAGAATATCCGGAACATTTTATCTTCAGGTTTATACCGTCTTATTTAGTTGTAATTGTTTATTCATTTACTTTTGAAGAATTAAAGAAACAAATTTACAGCAAAGTAATTACCCAAAAGCAAAATTTAAGAAACACCATTAAAGAATTAAAAGAAAAGAAAAACGATTTATTAAAGTTAAGAAACGGACTCGAAGAAATAGTAAACGAACGCACAAAACAACTGCTGGAAGAAATAGATGCACGAAAAAGAGCACAAATCAAAATATCCGAAAGTGAGAAACGCTTCCGTTTGTTATTTGAAAATTCCCCAATTGGAATGTATGTTTCCACTCCCGAAGGTAAAGTAAAAATGGTGAACAAAGCTCTTGTTGAAATGCTCGGTTACCCTTCGGAAGAAGAATTTCTTAAATTAGATGTTAATGACCCGTCTAATTTTGTTGATTTCGACCGGGAAAAGTTCAAATCAGAATTGTTAAATTACGGAAAAGTAATCGGTTATAAATCCATTTGGAAAAAATACAACGGTGAACCGATTTATATTCAGGAAAATGCTTCCGCTCTGAAAAATGAAAAAGGTGAGATTATTCAATACCAAGGTACCGTCGAAGATATCACCAAACATAAAGAATTTGAAAACGCACTCATTAAAGCCAAAGAAAAAGCTGAAGAGTCGGACAGACTGAAATCGGAATTCCTCGCTCAAATTTCGCATGAAATCCGGACACCCGTAAACAGCATACTTAGTTTCACAAATCTACTTAAAGAAGAAATTTCTGAACTTGGCATTACGGATTTGATGGACAGCTTCAATATGATTGAAAACGGGGGAAGAAGATTAATCCGCACTGTGGATTTGATTCTGAATGTCTCCGATTTGCAAAACGGAACATACAAACCCGAATTTATAGAATTCGATTTAGCGGAAGATATCATAAAACCGGTATTATTGGAATTTAAAGTACAAGCCGAATCCAAAAACCTTGAGTTTATTTTCAATAATAATATTGAAGGCTCATGTTCGATTGTTGCGGATGATTACACAGTAACACAAATATTCGTCCAACTTATTGATAATGCGATAAAATTTACAAATAAAGGAAAAGTTGAAATTAATTTATTCACAACCGGGACACATGTGGTTTCGGAAATTATCGATACCGGTATCGGAATTTCCGAAGAATATCAAGAAAAATTGTTCAAACCGTTTTGTCAAGAAGACCGGGGTTACACAAGAAAATTCGAAGGTAACGGTCTCGGGCTTTCTTTGGTAAAAAAATGCAGTGAAATCAATAAGGCAAAAATTTTATTTGAAAGTCGCAAAAACGTTGGTACAAAATTTACCGTAATGTTTGAAAGAAAAGAAAAATTATGCTCCCCCAAAAAGACAACCGTTAAACATAAATAAGATATTTAACCTTATAATAATCAAATTCCAAATATAGCCTGTAAATAATTTTTACAAACCGGAAACCCTGCAAGTAATTTTTACCGGACTCCTTCAAAAAGATCGCATTTTCAAGCAAAATCCGCATTGAATTCTATTGGCATATCTATTGCAATATAAATAGCAACAACAAACAAAAGGAGAAACAAAATGAAAAAAGTATTAACCCTCATTGCTCTAGTAGTTTTCACATTAATCGGATGCCAGGAAGCAGATAATCCTTTAAGTCCGGTAACAGATACTAACATTCAAAAATACGACGATGCCCAACCTAATTGGATAACGTTACCTAAATCCACCAATATGAGTATTGAAAAAAACTTTTCTTCCAAGAAAAATATCAACGGGAAAATAGGTGGCGAAGTTAGAGTAAAAGCCGAATACGAGGGCGGAATTTACGGTCTTGTAAAAATTGACGCTAGAATACAATTCCCTAAAAATGCATTCTGGAGTAAAAAGGATATAACCTTATCAATTGACAGCCAAAACGGTCTTACAACATTTTTCCCACACATGAAATTTAACAAATCTGCAATATACGACTTGAAAATCGAAGGATTGGATTTGCGGGACGTTGACGTTGATAACATTGACTTTGTTTACCAAAGTCCGGTCGGTTCCATTGAAAGAGTAAAATACGACAAGATTAAAGTTGATAAATCGAAGGGATACATAGAAGTACAAAAGGCACACTTGAATCACTTTTCACGATACGGTTTTGTTAATTAATAAAAATTCAAAGGAATTCTGAAATCAAGGAGGAAAATAAATGAAAAAGTTAATGTTAATCTTCGCAATCGTTTCTTTAACATTCTTCGGCTGTCAAGAACAAGATTCCATACTTGAACCCGAAATATCAAGCAATCAGAATTATGCACCGCAAAAAGAAACATCTTTCGGTAGTTTCTTCAGCTCATTCGGACTCTCAGCTTCCGTAAATAAAGACGAAGGATTTTCATTGAGGTCTAAAACATATACCATAAACGGGGAAGAAGGCGGCAAAATCACCGAATCTTATTTCTGGCAAAAAAACGGTGATGACAGGGTTTCAATGTCTGCCGTTTTAACAATTCCACCGGGAGCTTTTGAAGGTACCATGACATTTGATATAAAATTCGATTTGGAGAATCTTTCCGTTGAGCTTTCCCCTTCTCCCTTTACATTTAACAAACCTGTTCTGCTCGACTTAACTTTCTGGGGTGTGGATTTAAAAGGCATTGACAAAAATAATATCGATTTTGTTTACTTCAGTCAAGACGGTTCCTCTTACCCCGTTGAATATTCTAAAATTTCCGTCAAACCTAAATTCAGATATTTGAAAGTTGAAAAAGCTCAATTACCACATTTTTCACGTTACGGCTGGCGAAGATAGTTATTGTATATAAACATTTAATTGTTCTTTACAGACTGTCGCTATTATACGAACTCATCAATATTAAATACGCTATCCGGTTTTGTTACACCGGATAGCAAACCAATTAAATTAATATTATAATAATCAAAATTTAAAGGTTAATAAAGTGGAAAACAGTAAAAATATTTTACAAACCGGTAGAGACAAAAGTAATATTTACATGTTTCCGGTCGAATACATGCTGAATATGCTTGAAAAACTGATTTTTCCGGTTTGGCATACACCTTGCGTAATAAAGATCGAACACAACAAAACAATAAGGAGAAAATAAAATGAAAAAATTAATGTTGATAATCGCTTTAGGAACCTTGTTCCTCTTCGGTTGCCAAGACGAAAGCTCGATTGTTGAACCTGTAGATACTCAAATTCAACAACCGCAAACCGGAAAACATTGGTTAACCTTTTCCGACAACCAAAAAAACTCAATAGAAGAACTTTATTATTTAAGTAAATGGATAAACGGTACTTCAGGTGGTGGCTTCTACTTTCACGGAACAATGAGCAGCGATGTTTACGTTGCTGGTCAATTATACGTTCCGGCCGGTGCATACGAAGGCACAAAGAAAATGGGGGTTACACTCAACAGTGAAACCGTTACAGCAGATTTTTCACCATCCCCAACTACATTTGAAAAACCGGTTCTTTATTCGATTGAATATTACGGTGTGGATTTGTCTGGTATTAATCCTAACAAAGTTGACTTCTATTACATCGACGGTAACGGTAAATTAGTTAAAGCCAAATACGATAATATTGTTATTGATGTTGATAAAGGCTTATTGGCAGTTTACAAAGCTCAACTACCACATTTTTCACGATATGGATTTGTTAACTGATTAGGTATTAGAGAGATAAAAATGACTAATAACAACGTAAATAACGGTAACTTCATAAAAGATATTCAGAACCTCCTAAAAAACTTCATGGAAAAAAGGGAAGTTGAGAACTTTAATCTAAGGATTCTGAAAAAATATGGCATCACCATCAAACAACCCGATTATATGAGTGAAACGGATAGAAGGCAACTGGAAGTTACATTCACACCGGCTAAAGAAAGAATGGAATTGGATAGAGCAATTACTTTTGCCGAAAAAAATCTTGAACCGGAAAAATATCCCGAATTGTTGTTAAAACTTGGTCAGCTTTGTATCTCTCATGGAAAATTCAATCTTGCCGAAGAAATTTTACTGAAAGCTAAAAAGCTAAACAAAAATGAAACAATATCGGCTGAAATTTTCTTGAGCCTCAGCGATATGTATGCACGAGTGACCGATTTCACAAAAGCAATTTATTACGCTAAAAAATCGGGTAAAATTTTCGATAAAATTAATGATAAACCGGGAATAGCAAAATGTAAAAACACACTCGGAACTTTTTACGCGGAACTGGGAAATCTTTCCAAAGCAAAAAAGTTATTCGAGGAAAGTTTATCGTATTTGGACGAAAATAAACATTTGCTGATGAGTGCAATGCTATACCAAAATATTGCCATAATTTACAGCATTTACAAAAACTTCGATTTATCAATTCAATATTTCAATAAAAGTCTTGAAAAGTATGAAAAGTTGAACGCCCCGTTAAGAATAGCCGAAACAAAACATAATTTGGCTATGGTTTACATGGATCAAAAATATTACCACTCGGCTCTGAACGAAATTGATAAAAGTATCGAACTTTCTATCCAACACGGTTTCAAAAGTTTATTGGGACTCTCATATTTAAGTAAAGCAACTATCCTATCTGAATTACAAGAATACAAATTTGCCAATGCTTTTGCCAACAAAGCTTTGGAAGTAACTCATGGAAACGATGATAAATTGACAATAGCCGATATATACAAAATTAAAGGGCGGTTGGAACTGCAAATGGGAAATTTTGAATTGGCGGAAAATTATTTTCTATCTAGTTTGAGAATTAATAAAAAATATAAGAACCAAATGAATGTTGCGGAAACATCGCTTGAATTGGCAAAACTATATGATGCACAATTTAAAGAAACCGAAAGGGATATTTTCCTTGAAGCTGCAACAAAATATTATAAGAAAATCGGAGCAATTCAAAAGATTGAAGAAATCAATTTACTAAAAGAAACAATGCATCTAACGGCCAATTAATTACTGGGGAAAAAATGAAAAATTTGTCCTTGATTCCGGAACTAAAAGAAATACTAAATCAGTACTTACCGAAAAAAGATATCCAAAAATTCATTGCCCGGTTGGAAGGAAAACCGTCTGATAAAGACATTCTGGAAGATTATTTACAATTGGAAGCCGAAATTAATGAAGGTAGCGACATTCGTGCTCAAATAGATATGGTAATAACTTTTGCAGAAGAAAATCTTGAATCTGAAAAATTAAACGAATTCCTTCTTCAACTTGGCCGTTTAATGATTGACAATGGCGAACTTGATATTGCCGAAGAAATAAATAAAGACTTACTTTCGAAGCCCAGCCAAAACGAATCGGTCGATTCCGTAAAAGCAAGTGCATATTTGTCACTTGCAAAAATTAATTGGACACAAGGAATTTGGGACGAAGCGCTTCGTTATACCAGAAAAGCATATTACATCTACACAAACACCAACGATAACATCGGTTGCGCAAAATGCGAAAACATGTTCGGTACCATTTACGGCGAACGCGGGGAAATTTCAAAAGCCGCCGCACACTTCGAACGGGGAAAAGCTTATCTGTATAATAATCAAGACCCCGAGACCAAAGCGATGTTCGAAACAAATCTGGGAATACTCTACAATATGCAAGGCGATTATCCGAAAGCATTGAAAAATTACAGAAACAGCTTAAGAATTTATAAACAACTAGGGAACACTAAGCTTGTTGCACGCGTAATCCACAATATTGGTATGGTGAAAACTAAAATGAAAAATTATGACGGAGCTTTGGAAGATTTTAACAAAAGCATAAACCTTTCACTAAAACATAATTATTTATCCAACTGTGCTATTTCTTACGTTGCCAAAGCTTACATTTATTCCCAAACAGGAAGACCCGAATTGGCCGAAATATTTACAGACAAAGCGATGGAAATTGCTTACAAACTAAATGACACCTTAACCATTGCAGATATTTACAGGGTTAAAGGTTTAATTCAGAAGAACCTGGGAGATCTAGACTTTGCCGAGGAATTGTTTGAAAACAGCATTAGATTAAACAAAGATAAGATGAATAAAATTAACGAAGCGGAAGCTTCACAAGAACTGGCAGAAATTTACGAAGAATCAAATAAAACGGAAAATGCGAAAACCCATATTAAAAAAGCATTAAACTACTATAAAAAAATTAAAGCTGAAAAATTAATTGAAAATACAAAACAACATCTTCAAAATCTTTCCCCTGCCACACTGTAAACCTTTCCGGAATTTTCCGCACTTAACTCAAGTTCTTGTAAAATAATTTATGCCAACAATATCTTCGACATAAATATCATTTGAATTTTAATTTTTAACTTCTTTATAAGATTAAATCAACAGTCAAATTAAACGACGCAAAATAACCGTCGTAAAATTATAAATTAGTGCCCAATCACAAAAAATGTACGTTTCACTTTTGTAAAGTTTTTATTAACTTCGCATATTTTGAAAAGTAAATAAAGGCACTAATGGAATCAGCACGACCAAAAGAAAGCTGGCATTTCCCGAAGGAATTTTGGTTAGCCAACTTAATGGAATTATGTGAAAGAGCGGCTTATTACGGTTTTTTTATTGTACTAACCTTATACCTTACGGATATTGTGGGCTTCGACGATAAAGCAACGGGGGTGGTTGCCGGTGTATTTTTCGCTCTTTTATATTTCTTCCCTCCTTTTGTCGGTGCCATTTCCGATAAAATCGGTTTTAAGAACGGTCTCATTCTTGCTTTTACCCTCCTAACTATCGGATATTTTTTCCTCGGTGTGTTTCACTCAAAACTCTTGGTTATACTTTTCTTGTTTGTAGTTCTTCTCGGCGGTTCGTTTATTAAACCTTTAATTACCGGAACGGTCGCAAAAACAACCTCGGACGTAAACAAAGCACGTGGGTTTTCCCTCTTTTATTGGGTTGTAAATATCGGAGCATTCGGAGGAAAAACTGTTGTTCCCTCAATCAGGCAAGGAATTGGACTGGAATATGTCAATTTCTTTTCTTCCGGCATGGCATTTTTAGCGCTATTGCTCGCAATTTTCATCTTCAAACCCATAGACTCCAACACGGAAGGAAAAAAAATAAAAGATGTAGTTGACGCTTTAATTAGAATTTTTAAAACACCAAGATTAATTATATTAACCTTAATAGTTGCGGGATTCTGGATTATCCAGCATCAACTTTACGCCACAATGCCGAAATACGTTATTCGTTTATTAGGAGAAGATGCAAAACCGGAATGGCTTGCAAATGTTAATCCGCTGGTGGTTGTTCTGTTTGTGGTAATTGTTACCCAACTTACAAAAAAGTATAAAGCCGTTACCGTTATGTTTATAGGGATGCTGATAATGCCTTTATCCGCATTGGTTATGGCATTCAGCCAATCTTTGGAAGTTTTTACAGGTAGCAGTATTTCCGTTTTTGGATGGTTCTCGCTTCATCCGCTTACCGTAATGATGATTATCGGAATAGCAATTCAAGGTTTGGCGGAATGCTTTATCTCACCTAGATTCTTAGAATACTTCTCACTTCAAGCTCCAAAAGGTGAAGAAGGAGTTTACATGGGCTTCAGCCATTTGCATTCTTTTTTCTCGGCTTTACTCGGATTTATTATGTCGGGGTTTCTACTTGATAAATATTGCCCCGATCCGAAAACATTACCTGCCGGACTTACAGAAACCAAACGCGCTGCTTATTATGCAGATGCACATCTTATTTGGTATTACTTTGTTGCAATTGCTGTCGCTGCTGCATTTGCGTTATTAATTTTTAAATTAGTAACGGAACATATCGATAAAAAAAAACTTGACAATTTGTCCTGAAGTTTTTACTTTTAGCTAAAATTCTTGCCAAGCAGATATCATTTTTACATATATAGATTAATTAATTCCGTTACCAATCCTTAATTAGCTGTGGAGAAAGTGCATACAATATAATTAATCATAAATTTTTGGCAAGAATATAATGCTTGCTTCCGGATTAAATAAAACCTTTGTCAACTTCACCCGCTACTATAAAACGCGTTATCCAAATAATTTAAAATTTAATTTTTATTCCTGTCTGCCGAACTCCGGAGATGGTTATAATTTATATTCTACTGATTATAAATATATAATTATAAAATAGTGGTATGTTGTAAAAATTCCATTTACCATTATTAAAATAAATCAAATATTAATTAAATTATCGGGAGGTTAAAATGGCAGACGAAACGCGTATTGTTGATACTACCGCAAATCCTGCTCCGTTAGGTTTAATGGGGTTCGGAATGACGACAGTATTGCTCAACTTACACAATGCCGGTATTTATAATTTGGGAACGATGATACTTGCAATGGGGGTATTTTACGGTGGACTTGCACAAGTATTTGCCGGCTGGATGGAATGGAAAAAGGGCAATACCTTTGGTACTACCGCCTTCACTTCGTACGGATTATTTTGGTTAACTTTAGTATTCCTTATTTTAGGAAAAGCCCATAACTGGTTTGCTGCACCTTCTGAAACGGGCATGGTAGCTTATTTATTTATGTGGGGATTGTTTACTTTTGTTATGTGGATTGCAACTTTAAAACATAACAAAGCTCTTCAAGTTGTATTTTTTACTTTATTTATTCTATTTTGGCTATTGGCAATAAAAGATGCTACCGGAAGTTCCACTATCGGATTAGTTGCAGGCTGGGAAGGAATCTTCTGCGGTTTATCCGCTGTTTATTTGGCTTTAGCTCAAGTGCTGAATGAAACATTCGGTAAAATTGTGCTTCCAGTTGGTTAATTAATTTATTAAAATAAAGTTGTTTTTTTTACAGAAAAATAAGGAGTAAAATTTATGGCTGATGAAACAAAAAACACTGGCTCCGTTTCCGAAGCACAAATTGCAGTGCATTGGAAAGAAGAAGAATATTTTTACCCCTCAACAAAATTCATTGCTCAAGCTAACATGACCGACGAAACAATTCTGGAACGTTTCGGTGAAGAAAATTTCCCGAATTGTTTCAAAGAATATGCCGACATGTTGGATTGGTATGAATACTGGCACACACTGCTTGATGATAGTAACCCTCCGTTTTTCAAATGGTTCGTCGGAGGTAAAATTAACGCCAGTTACAATTGCATAGATCGACACCTGCCTAAATACAAAAATAAAGCCGCCCTACATTTCGTACCGGAACCTGAAGATGAAAAGATTGAACATATAACATTTCAAGAATTGTGGGTAAGAGTAAATGAGATGGCTTCACTGCTTCAAAGTTACGGATTAAAAGCAGGCGATACCGTTACATTACATATGCCAATGATCCCCGAATTACCTATTACAATGCTGGCTTGTGCACGCATAGGCGTAATTCATTCGCAAGTCTTCTCAGGTTTTTCCGGTAAAGCGTGCGCCGATAGAATTGTAGATGCAAAAAGTAAAATTCTAATTACCGCCGACGCATATTACAGGGGTGGCAAACTATTGAATCATAAAGAAAAAGCCGATATCGCAGTTGAGGAAGCCGCCAAAGACGGTCAGCAAGTTGAACATGTACTGATTTGGCAACGCTATCCGGGTAAATACTCATCAGATACTCCATTGGTTGAAGGAAGAGACGTAATAATAAATAACGAACTTAAAAAACATCAACATAAAAGAGTTGAACCTGTAAAATTAAATTCTGAAGACACACTATTTCTTATGTATACTTCCGGAACAACCGGTAAACCAAAAGGGGCTCAACATTCTATAGGAGGGTATCTTGCATACGTTACCGGAACTTCAAAATATGTTCAAGACATCCATCCCGAAGATGTATATTGGTGTATGGCGGATATCGGTTGGATTACGGGTCATTCTTATATAGTTTACGGTCCCTTGGCTCTCGCAGCATCTTCCGTTATCTTCGAAGGTGTTCCAACTTATCCCGACGCCGGAAGACCCTGGCGAATTGCAGAAGAATTGGATGTAAATATTTTCCACACATCCCCTACTGCTATTCGCGCTTTAAGAAGAGTCGGACCAGATGAACCTGCTAAATATAATTATCATTTTAAACACATGACAACGGTCGGTGAACCCATTGAACCGAATGTATGGCGCTGGTACTATAATGTAGTTGGCAAAAAAGAAGCTGTTATAGTTGATACCTGGTGGCAAACGGAAACCGGCGGATTTTTATGCTCAACAATTCCCGCAATACATAAAATGAAACCCGGAAGCGCAGGACCTGGAATGCCAGGAATTTACCCGGCTATTCTTGACGATGAAGGCAATCCGTTACCAGCCGGAAGCGGAAAAGCAGGTAATATTGTAATTAGAAATCCTTGGCCAGGCAGAATGCTTACTATTTGGGGCGATGACGAACGCTTCGTGCGTCAATATTATGCAAGATACAATAAAAACCCTGAAAGTAAAGATTGGCACGATTGGCCTTACTTTGCCGGCGACGGTGCCGTTGAAGCTCCCGATGGTTACTTTAGAATCCTTGGCCGCATCGACGATGTTATTAATGTTGCCGGGCACCGGCTTGGTACTAAAGAGTTGGAGTCCGCAGCTCTTATGGTCGATGAAGTTGGCGAAGCGGCTGTTGTACCGGTTGCCGATCCGATTAAAGGGAAAATTCCACATGTCTTTGTTTCCCTGAAACCCGGCATTGAACCTAGTAAAGAAATAGAACAAAAAGTTACCGATACTCTTGCTAAAGAAATCGGTCCAATTGCCAAACCCGGCAAAGTATGGATTGTACCCGATATGCCTAAAACAAGATCAGGTAAAATAATGCGAAGGGTATTAGCTGCCGTGGCTAATAAGCAAGACGTAGGCGATGTTACTACACTTGCCAATCCGCAAGTTGTTGATGAAATTAAGAAACTTGCCGATTAATTTTAAACTCCCCCGGTACCTTCCGGGGGAGTTTTTAACTTTAATAATTATAAAATCTCTTTTTGTTTATACAATTTAAATACAAAATAAATCTTTGTTTGTTCACCAGCTTCAAATACTCTTGTTTATCAACCAGTTCCTTCCTTCTATTGATTTAAAAAACATTTCCCTTCTATAAGCTTCACGCTTTGTGGAATATATTTCATAGTAATGTAGCTTCCACGGACGGTAACCTTTCGTCGAACGTACCTTGCC
>JALSTB010000173.1 GCA_026983955.1 Melioribacteraceae bacterium | reverse complement strand
TCAACCAGTTCCTTCCTTCTATTGATTTAAAAAACATTTCCCTTCTATAAGCTTCACGCTTTGTGGAATATATTTCATAGTAATGTAGCTTCCACGGACGGTAACCTTTCGTCGAACGTACCTTGCCCGCGTTGTGGGCTTTTAATCGCAACAATAAGTCTTTGGTGTGACCATAATAATATCTTCCGGTTTGTAAACTTTTTATGATATAAACGTAATACATTTAAACTTATAGTTGTTTAATTCCGTAAAATAATTAAAGTTGGTAACCTTTATAACTGCTTTTCACTAAATTTCTACGAATCGTGCGGAGGGGGAGGGATTCTCCCGTAGGGATGCCTGCGGCAGAACCCCCGGAGGCTGTAACACCTCAACGGTTTTTCCCAACGGGATGCTGCGCACAAGACCGCCGATTTCACCTGTTAATTAATCATTAGCCACACCGTCATATTATTCCGCGTTCTTTCAACCAGTTCCTTCCTTCTATTGATTTAAAAAACATTTCCCTTCTATAAGCTTCACGCTTTGTGGAATATATTTCATAGTAATGTAGCTTCCACGGACGGTAACCTTTCGTCGAACGTACCTTGCCCGCGTTGTGGGCTTTTAATCGCAACAATAAGTCTTTGGTGTGACCATAATAATATCTTCCGGTTTGTAAACTTTTTATGATATAAACGTAATACATTTAAACTTATAGTTGTTTAATTCCGTAAAATAATTAAAGTTGGTAACCTTTATAACTGCTTTTCACTAAATTTCTACGAATCGTGCGGAGGGGGAGGGATTCGAACCCCCGGAGGCTGTAACACCTCAACGGTTTTCAAGACCGCCGCATTCAACCACTCTGCCACCCCTCCAATGTAAGGACTGGTATAAAACAAAGGAAAGATCAAAATTTTGAGTCCTAAGAATAACTATTTTTTCAATAATTCTCCACTTTGTTAAAGTTGAGACTTGGAAAGAAATTATAAAATTTTTCCAGGGGATTGCTTAATTTTATTATACAAACAAACGAGCTTGGTATGTTTCTGCCAATAATTATTTTCTCACTGTTAAAAACAAAATCAAAATGAATTCAAAACTTAAATTATTTTTAGCGCTTGCACTTATCCTGTCAGGTTGTGAAACATTAAAATTTATTAAAGAAAAACCAAGTGTACAGCAGATCGTGACCGAATTCCGTACTGCATTTGAGAATAATGAATTTAAATTTGCGAAATTCCCGGAAGTAAGCATCGACAGTATGAAAATTGACAGCGTGACCCAATCAATCAAAATATTTTTTAACGATGCACTTTCGTACAATCCCATCAGGGAAAAATACGTAAGCGACACCTATGCCGAAATAAAAAATTATTTCAAAGCAAAAAATTACGTTGGTAATCTTAAAATCTACACATTGAATTATCCTCTAGAAGAACTGATCCCGAATTTTTACCGGAGTGACACTTCAAAGTACGATGTTAAAAGAATATTTTTACTTAATAAAAAAAACCGGCAAATCGTTAAGCGAATTAATTCCGGAATTAAACCCGTGAACGGTTTACTTGGTAAAAATATTGCACTTTGGCATAGTCACGGTTGGTACTATAACAACACTCTCGACCGTTGGATGTGGCAAAGAGCCCGGTTGTTCGAAACGGTTGAGGATTTAGGTCCTTTGGCTTTTACTATTCCTTATTTAATTCCCATGCTCGAAAATGCCGGAGCCAACGTATTCGTGCCACGGGAAAGAGACATTCAAACCCACGAGGTTATTGTTGATAACGATAAACCGTTTGAATTTTACACAGAAACCGCATTGAAAGATAAGTGGACGGACGGAAACTCAAACGGATTTTTGTATTCGCCACCTCCATATCCCGGTGGATACAATCCGTTTCTGTACGGTACACACAGAATCATTTCTTCGGATACCGAAACTTCAGCCTGGGCGGAATTCATTCCCGAAATACCAGAAACAGGGCAATATGCGGTTTATGTTACTTATCATGCAAGTCCGGAAAATGTTGAGGATGCGCATTACACAGTTTATTACCCGGGCGGAAGTACAACCTTCGAAGTAAATCAAACAATAGGCGGAAATACTTGGATTTATCTCGGTACTTTCAAATTCAAGAAAGGTTACAATCCCGCCGGAGGGAAAGTTGTTCTTACAAACAAAAGCAGGACGAAAAACAGAATTGTATCCGCCGATGCCGTCAGATTCGGTGGCGGAATGGGCGTGATAGAAAGAGGAGGCAGAACCGGAGGCAGACCTAAATTTACCGAAGGTGCCAGATATTATTTGCAATACTTGGGTATGCCCGACACACTTGTCTATAATTTAAACAATGACGAAAACGACTACAAAGACGATTACCAATCGCGCGGGGAATATGTGAATTATCTCGTTGGTAAACCGTTCGGTCCCAATAAAAACAGAATGGTCGATGGACTCGGCATACCAATAGATATTTCTTTAGCATTTCATACCGATGCCGGAATCTCCAAATCCGATACGGTAATCGGGACTTTATCCATTTACAGTATTGAAGATATTGATTCCGTGCGTGAATTTCCCAACGGTGTTTCCAGACTTGCAAACAGAGACTTGGCCGATATTTTACAAACACAACTTGTGGAAGATATACGGGCAAAATACGACCCGGTTTGGAAAAGACGAAGATTATGGAATGCAATGTACAGCGAAGCCGCGCGACCCAACGTTCCCGCAGTCTTACTGGAGTTACTTTCACATCAAAATTTTCTCGATGTGAAATTTATGCTCGATCCATCTTTCCGTTTCGATGTTGCACGGTCAATCTATAAAGCGTTTCTAAAATTTTTATCAGCAGAATACAGTTACAATTATGTGGTTCAACCTTTACCACCCGATCATTTCGCAATTGAATTCGCAAAAAACAATACACTCAAACTCACCTGGGAACCTGTGAATGATCCGCTTGAACCCACTGCCATTCCCACACAGTACAAAATTTATATAAGAAAAAACGATGACGATTTTACCAACGGAATTATTGTAGATACAAATTACTTTGAATTTGAATTACCGGCCAAAAACGATATTTACAGCTTTAAGGTAACGGCAATAAATTCAGGAGGGGAAAGTTTTCCGACTGAAATTTTATCTGCTTGCAAAGTTTCAAAATCGAAAGGAACCGTATTAATTGTTAACGGGTTCGATAGAATTTCGGCGCCCGCCTTTGTTGAAACCGGCAAGTTTACCGGTTTTGTTGATTTTCTTGATGCCGGTGTTCCGGATAAGTTCGACCTGGGTTACACGGGCATGCAACACAATTTCGATCCGACTTCAGCCTGGAAAACCGACGATATTCCCGGGCACGGTGCAAGCTATGCCGATTATGAAAGTAAA
>JALSTB010000172.1 GCA_026983955.1 Melioribacteraceae bacterium | reverse complement strand
GACTGAAGTTTGATGATTATTTCCGTGATAAAACCATGAGAATAGATTATTATCACACCGGCGATGCCAAAAGCGATATTGTTTCGTTGGATGAAATTTACGTTTACGGTATTTGGGCTGGAAGCAAAACACATTTAATTGATAAATTTAATAACGGAAAGTATTATGTTAAAATATATGATATCAAAACGGGAAAATTGATATTCTCAAAAGGATTTGACAGTTATTTTTTCGAATATCAAACGAGTGTGGAAGCGCGAAACGGTATTAAAAAAGTATTCTCGGAATCGGTTTTGATTCCTTTACCAAAAGCGGAAATAAAATTTGTACTTTTGAAAAGAAATAAAGTTAACAAACTTGAGGAAATTTTCCGTACAGCGATAAATCCGTTTGACGTAAACATCAGAAAGGAAAAACCGGATGAATCCCTCAAAGTTGTTGAATCCCATATTTCCGGGGATCCGCACATTAAAACCGATATTGTTATTTTAAGCGAAGGTTACACCACCGCGGAATTTGATAAATTTAAAAATGATTTGAAAAGATTTACGGAAGTATTTTTTAGGCAAGAACCGTATAAATCTTTGCGTGACGACTTTAATATCCGGGGTGTTTTCGAGCCTTCGGAGGAAAGCGGCGTTGATGAACCGCGTGCTGGAGTTTTTAAAAATACAAATCTTGATTGTACCTTTAATTCATTGGGTTCGGCAAGGTACCTGCTGACAAAAAACAATAAAGCCATGCGCGATATGGCTTCGGTGGTTCCCTACGATGCAATTTACATAATGGTAAATCATAAAAGATACGGCGGTGGCGGAATTTATAATCAATTCTGTACTTTCACAACGGGCAACAAATGGAGCGAATATGTTTTCTTGCATGAGTTCGGACATTCTTTTGCGGGACTTGCGGACGAGTATTACACTTCGTCGGTAGCTTACAGCGATTTTTATCCGGAAGGCGTTGAGCCGGTTGAGCCGAATATTACAGCACTTCTGAATCCGCCCAAAGTGAAATGGGAAAAGTTTGTATCACCCGGAATCGAAATTCCCACACCTTGGCGAAAAGCTGAATTCGATTCCCTCGATTTTGCTTGGCAAAAAGAACGGAGAAGATTAAATTCCATAATATCAAAACTTAAAAAAGAAAATGCACCGCAAAATAAAATCGATTCTTTAACAAAAGAAGCTGAAAGGTTAAAAGAATCTCATACGAAACGGGTTGAAAAATTTTTAAGGGAAAGCAAATATTGGGGTAAAGTAGGCGCATTCGAAGGTGCCGGATATGCTTCAAAAGGTTTGTACAGACCCATGCTCGATTGTATCATGTTTTCGATTGGAGAAAAACCTTTTTGCAAAGTTTGCGAAGATGCGATAATTTCAATGATAAATCATTATACGGAATAAAAATTAATTTTTGCAATCAAATCAATTTCAGTAAATTTCAGTTCCGGTTCGTTTGATTTATAATTAGTTCGGATTAAACTGTTGGAAAAATTTTCGCCAAATAAAATATTTAAAGAGCTCTCCCGCAAAACCGCCGATATGCTCGAAAGGGCAAAACTTACCGAACACACTTTCATGATTATTGTTGCTATAATAATCGGAATACTTGCCGGTTTTTCGGCAATCGGTATCCGTGCAATGATAGAATTCTTCTCGGAATTATCATTTCCAGGCGAAGGAAATTTACTTGAAAATATTATGAGTTCACCGTGGTATATAATAATTCTCGCCCCGGTAATAGGCGGTTTAATAGTTGGACCGCTAATTTATTTTTTCGCGCCGGAAGCAAAAGGTCACGGTGTTCCCGAAGTAATGCAGGCAATCTTGCTTAAAGGTGGAAACATCCGTCCGCGGGTTGCGGTAATAAAAGCGCTTGCAAGCGCAATATCAATAGGAACAGGTGGTTCGGTTGGCCGTGAAGGACCTATTATCCAAATCGGTTCAAGTCTCGGTTCAACCGTAGGGCAATTTTTCAGAGTTCCTTCAAAGCGGTTAAAAACACTTGTGGGATGCGGGGCGGCAGCCGGCATTGCCGCGGCGTTTAATGCACCTATTGCCGGTGCACTTTTCGCAGTAGAAATAATTTTGATGGATTTTGCAGTTGCACAGTTTTCCCCCATAGTCATTTCTTCCGTTATGGCTACGGTTATATCACACCATTTCGAAGGTGACTTTGCCGCATTTCAAGTTCCGCCTTATGAGATGGGCAGTACCGTTGAAATCGGTTTTTATTTCCTGCTTGGTGCAGTTAGCGGACTGGCTTCTTATCTTTTCATCAAATTGCTTTATTATTCGGAAGATTTGTTTGAGAACAGAATTAATTTCCCCGAATATTTCAAACCGGTTTTGGGCGGACTTGTAATCGGAATGATCGGATTGTATTTCCCTCACGTTATGGGTGTTGGGTACGATACCATAAACATTGCACTTCACGGGAATATGGTTTGGAAACTCGCAATTTTATTATTGTTCGTTAAGATATTTGCTACATCCGTAACGCTTGGCAGCGGAGGTTCGGGTGGTATTTTTGCGCCGTCGCTTTTTATGGGTGCAATGGTGGGCGCTTTTTTCGGTACTGTTGTTCATGATTTGTTTCCGGATATTACAGCCGGACCCGGAGCTTACGCTTTGGTGGCGATGGGCGGATTGGTTGCAGGTACAACGCGCGCACCCATTACGGCTATTATTATCGTATTCGAATTGACTAACGATTATCATATCATTTTACCTTTGATGATTACTTGTATTATCAGTATGATTGTTTCTTCCAAACTTTCGCGCGAATCGATTTATACCTTGAAACTGGTTATGAGGGGAATACAAATAAAAGAAGGTACCGAAATCAATATAATGGAATCGATTTACGTGAAAGACGTATATACCGAAAAGTTTGATTATATAAATTTAAATGATAATTTCAGCCAAGTCGTTAATAAAATTATTCAAGGCAGAGGAAGGCATTTTCCCGTACTCGATTCAAACGGAATAATCAGAGGTGTAATTTTGGTTGATACCATCAAAGATTATTTGTTCGAAAGGGATTCGCTCCAGAACTTATTGATAGCTGAAGATATTATGTCAACCAACTTTGAGACAATCGCTCTTGATGATAACTGCCAAACGGCTCTTGATATAATGAGTAAATATAAATTTGATAACTTGCCCGTTACAGAATCGGCCGGTTCAAAAAAAGTAATTGGGGTGATTTGGCGTAACGATATTCAAGACGCTTACAATCAAGAAGTTGAAAGACGTGAAATTTCTTCAACCCTTGCCAGCAGCATAAGTATGAAAGAACCGGAAACAAGCGTTACATTCCTCGAGGGTTATTCCATTTCCGAAATCAAAACACCCAAATCGTTTGTAAACAAATCCATCCGTGAACTTAACATACGGGCAAAATACGGTGTGGATGTTCTATCCATTAAAACCAAAGAAAAAAGAGGCGAAACAATCAAAGCCATTCCAAGCCCGGATTACGTTATTAAAGAAAACGACCGGCTTGTAATTGCCGGAGAAGTTAAAAATATTAATATTCTTAAAAATTTAGATTAAATAAATTAAATGAATATTATCCTCCTTTCCCCGCAAGATGAAAAATCGAACAGT
The DNA here is from genome assembly GCA_026983955.1 of Melioribacteraceae bacterium. GTDB lineage: Bacteria > Bacteroidota > Ignavibacteria > Ignavibacteriales > Melioribacteraceae > BMS3ABIN04. Next base: position 27,976 of record JALSTB010000172.1, on the reverse strand, counting down.
GTGTATTTGCTTGATGATGAAAGAGCCGGACATATAATTAATGTTCTCAAATCGAAACCAGGTGACACAATTGAAATAGGGATTTACAACGGCGATTTGGGAAAAGCAAAAGTAGTAGGAGTACAGGATGGAAAAGTTGAATTGGAAATTATTAAAACGTATCCCAAAGTTCTTAATACGCCCGGAATCCACTTGATATGTGCTTTGCCAAGACCCCAAACCTTGAAAAAAATATTGTTCCACGCTGCCTCGATGGGGGTGGAACGTATAGATTTTATTAAATCGAACAGGGTTGAAAAAAGTTTTTACCAATCTCATTTGCTTAGAAAAGAATACTACGGAAAATTGATTAAACTTGGAATGAGTCAAGGTAAACAAACAATGGCGCCGGAAATATTTTTTCACAAAAAATTCAAAGCATATTTTGAGAATGTTTTTCCGTACATCGAACGGCGAAAAAGTTTAAAACTGATTGCCGAAAATACGGCTCACAGAACTTTATTCGATATTTATACAAACAATACAGGCTTTGTTACCGTTGCCATTGGTCCCGAAGGCGGATGGATCCCTTTTGAAATTGATTTTATGAAGAATGTGGGGTTCATTCCTTTTTCAATCAGCAAGTGGACACTTAGAGTGGAAGCGGCTGTTATTTCAACACTTTCGCAAATTGAATTGCTAAGCAACAGAATGTTAAAACAACAACCGCCTTCTTCAAATCAATAAACGTATCTTACTTTGAAGGTTAATTTTGTTTTGTCGTTTTTCTTCACGGGAACTTGAAAAACAATTCTTTTAGCATCTTTCTTTTCAAACGGCAAAGAAGATTTTAAAATTTCCCAATTAAATCCGAGATATCTTTCAACTTCAACCGTAACGTTTTCTTTCTTTCTGTTGGTAATCGTAATTTCGTATGAATCTTCGAACACACGGTCGGTAATTTTTTTATGTGCCGTTTGTTTTTCTTCGGCTAAAATATCGAAAGCTTCACCGAGTTTCAATTTTACTTGTTCGTTACGCGGAGTATGGTCGATGAAATCTTCACCGATAAATTCGAGGTTGTCGCCATCGGATTTGAACATTCTGATTTTACCTTTCGGCATAGGAACGCCAAGTCCGTTTTCCTTTTTGTTTTCAAATTCAACTATTACCGAAACTTTACCTTTCTGATTCCCTCCGTAGCCGAAATATCCGCCGCTGCGGTAAAAATATTTTTTCACTGCATTAATTCCGCTGCCTTCGAAAAGTGAAATTTGTTTTGTTTCGTTATTTGCCAAAGTTGTCGGTCGCTGTAAATTGTAAATGTGATATTCGAAAAATTCTTTTTCTTTAAATTGCGGTTGAGCTGATTTCATTTTTGTTTCTTCCATCGCCACATTGTATTGACGCGGATAACGGTCGGACGGCCTAACCATGTGCACATCACCCGCAACCAGTTTGAGTTTTGCGTTTTTGTATGTGGTGCCGGAGTTATTTTCCACACTTACCCAGGAGTTTAAGTCGAGCTTGGAATCATTTTTATTTAACACGGCAACATATTCCGCATGCCAATTCATTCCCCGTGTTTGGTATGAAATTTCCACGTCTTGTTTACCGGCTGAATTTGAATTTACCAGCCAAACCAGTGTCGGTTTTGTTATTAAACCTTCGGGGAGGGAGTTAACATTAAATCTGAATTTATTCACGTTCGGCAGCATTATCAACCCGCCGTCTTTCTTGCGTAAAACAATTTGTCCGCCGTAATTCGAAAGCAATGTTCCTTCAATAAGTTCGTTCTTTTCACCTATTAATTGGATTTCTTTATCGATATACTTATTCAAAATTTTATCCAGCGAAACCAAATCGTATTGATAATTTTGCTCGATTACCTCTCCATCCAGTTTAATATGGACGCTTGTCGGATCGATTTGCTTTGCCACGTCGGTAATTGCAATGCGGGAATTACCTTCCGGTATTTTGATCTCCCTTACATCTTTAACAACTCCAAGATTCGCATTGTAAACGGTAACTGCAATCGATTTTTGGTCCGCCGTTTGCGAATTGATTATCCCCGTACCTAAACCCATGAGAAACAAGGTAAGTAAAAAAGAATTATGCATTTTATTCTCCGGTTGTGTTATTAAAAAATAAGCTGGCAAGACGGATTATTTTCCATCAAAACGAATACGTTCAGGTTTTATAGCAGGAAAAATACGTAAAAGTTCCCTTAAGTTCTTTTGGAACTAAAAATTGTGGCAAATTATTGCTATATTTGTAAAAGTCAAGGATAGGAGCAACAATGGCAGATTCATTTAAAGTCTCGGTTACCTTACCTGCAACCCCCAAGGAAATATATAACGCTTGGTTAGACAGTGAAAAGCACTCGGAATTTACCGAGAGCAAAACCGAAATTGAAAAGAAAGTCGGTAGCGAATTTACGGCGGGCGACGGTTATATTCACGGAAAAAATTTATTGTTGCATATGAACAAACGAATTCATCAATCGTGGCGAACGGCCGATTTCCCGGAAGATGCGCCCGATTCCAAGGTGGAAATTTCGTTGGAGCCTGTTGAAAAGGGAACGAAGTTAACAATCGTACATTCGAATTTACCGGACGGCGAAGGGAAAAAATACAAGAAAGAATGGAAAGACCATTATTTTGCTCCGATGAAAAAATATTTCGGTAACAGCGAAAGCGAGCAGGGCTCTTAATCTTTCCGTTAATAAACTTCGGGCACAAAAGTTTGATCCGTTATGGGCGGGCGGATATATCCTTTGTTTTTTTGCCGTGGCGGTAATTTTATTGGCGGTGGAGTCAAATCTTCGTAAGGAATCAAACTTAACAAATGATGAATAGTGTTTAACCGCGCCCTTTTTTTATCATCGGCATTAACAACGTACCACGGAGCTTGCTTGATATCGGTATGTGCAAACATTTCGTCTTTGGCTTTTGAATATTCAACCCACCGTTTTCGGGATTCCAAATCCATCGGACTTAATTTCCAGCGTTTTGTTCTATCGTGAATTCTTGCTTGAAAACGCCTTTCCTGTTCTTCATCGCTAACTGAAAAATAATATTTGATTAAGATAATTCCGGAGCGAACCAGCATGCGTTCGAATTCGGGGCACGAGCGTAAAAACTCTTTGTATTCTTCTTCGGTGCAGAAACCCATTACCCTCTCAACGCCGGCGCGATTATACCAACTTCTGTCGAACAAAACCATTTCGCCTGCAGCCGGCAAATGTTGAACGTACCTTTGGAAATACCACTGTGTTTTTTCTTTTTCGGTTGGTGTGCCGAGTGCAACAACCCGGCAAATACGCGGATTCAGCGTTTGGGTAATTCTTTTTATTACTCCGCCCTTACCTGCCGCATCCCTTCCTTCGAAAATTACAACCACTTTCAAACCTTTGTGTTTAATCCATTCTTGCAATTTGACCAGTTCAACTTGAAGCTTCCGCAGTTCCTTTTCGTAAAATTTCCGTTTAAGTTTTTTCTTCTTTTTGTTGTTTTTGTTTTCGGAATTCGATTCGGGATCGTTTTTCTTTTTTGTCACTTTTCCCTCCGGAAAATATTCCTTTTTAAATTACCGGGTAAAGAAGTTAAAAATAAATCCGGTTTAATAATTTAACGATTCTTCCGATAATATACGAATGTTCTTCAATTTTGATGCACATCACAATTTTACATGATTTGCTGTATCGAATGGAACCGTTTTACGGATTCCCGCATCAAACAAGTTCATAAATATAGAAAATAAAATAATTTAGGAACAAAACAACAATTGTTGTTGTAAATAACAAAACAAAAAATTAACGGTAAAAAGTGTTGATTTTCACGTAAAAGATCATTATCTTATGTAGATTGCAAAATTTAGCACTTAGTTTTTTAACATGTTAAACCGGTTATCTTACCAATAACATTCAAATAAGGAGCCAACAGCTTTGAAAATCACCAAACAAATAACAAACCGCGAGAGTCAATCTCTCGACAAGTATTTCCAGGAAATCGGGAAAGTTGATTTAATTACTCCCGAAGAGGAAATAGAATTAGCTAAACGTATAAGAAAGGGCGATAAAGCAGCTCTTGACAAATTAACGAAGGCAAATCTAAGATTTGTCGTAAGTGTTGCAAAGCAATACCAACATCAAGGTTTGCCGTTGAGCGACCTTATAAACGAAGGTAATTTGGGCTTAATAAAAGCCGCAAAAAAATTCGATGAAACCCGTGGTTTCAAATTTATCTCTTATGCTGTTTGGTGGATCAGGCAATCGATTATGCAAGCAATTGCCGATCAATCCAGAATGGTTAGGTTACCGTTAAACAGAGTGGGCGAACTTTCCAAAATTTCCAAAGTTGCCAGCAGTCTCGAACAAGAGCTGGAAAGAAAACCGAGCGTTGAAGAGATTGCTAACGAATTGGATATGAGCGAAGAAGAAGTTGCCTACACTTTAAGGCATTCGGGCAGACAGGTATCGGTCGATGCTCCGTTTTCGCAAAGTGAAGACAGTAAGAGCAGTTTGCTTGACGTTATGCCGAATACGGAACAACCTTCACCCGATACTAATTTGATGAACGAATCCCTTCGCAAGGAAATTGAAAGGGTTCTTTCAACTTTGTCGGAAAAAGAAGCAACGGTAATCAAATTGTATTTCGGATTCAATACCGAATACACGGCTACTTTGGAAGAAATTGGCGAAATTCTTAACCTCACCCGGGAAAGGGTAAGACAAATTAAAGAACAAGCATTAAGAAAATTACGCCATGCTTCCAGAAGTAAAAGGTTGAAAGTATATTTGGGCTAATCCAACTTGGCTTTTGTTATAGAAATGCGATCGTAAATTTTTGCGGTCGCATTTTTATTTTTTAAATTGAATCTTTCGCCGCTTTCAGACTGTCTTTCTTCGATTTTAATTTTTCAATTTCCTTTTTCAACTTTTCAACTTCCTTTTGTTTTTCCGCTTTCTTTTTTTGCAATTCAATGAATTCCTTGCTTTGTTGAGGTGCGGAATTGTTGCTGTTGTGCTTTTGTGTGCATGCAAACAGCACGAGAAAAACGGTTGCGATAAGTAATTTCCGGTAATTCATGATTTGCCTCTCGTAATTTTGTAAAACCAAGATGTGCAATTTTTTTTAATACTCAAAATAATTTTAAAATTAATTTTTTGGATAAAATTGTCTTTTGTTTCGTTTGATTTAACAAATATATTTATTAAATTTTATATCGAGTAGAAAATCTTTATTCGAAATTGTACTTCCGTTTTCCTCCGCAGTTTCCAATCTCGATTGATACTCGCTTAAGTAACAATTTTTATTAGTAGTTAATGGTATTTTCAATGGCAGAACGTGAAACAGGAACCGTAAAATGGTTCAACGGCACAAAAGGCTACGGCTTTATTGAAAGAGAAGGCGGTGCCGACGTATTTGTTCATTATTCATCGATTCTATCCGATGGATACAAAACTTTGGAAGAAGGTCAAAAAGTTCAATTTATAGTTGAACAAGGTCCCAAAGGTGAACAAGCCCAAGAAGTTGAAGTTATAGAAAACTAAACTTGAAAACGGAGCGGCTTATCCCGCTCCGGCTCTTTTTATAAATCTTTCCTTTATATTTTTCCGGTGTATTTTTGCATAGGGCACACTACAGTTGTATATTTTTAACAACTATAATTATTTAAATTTGCTCTTTTAGAATAGTTTCCAACGTATGTTTAATCAGTTCCCATGTTTCCAGCATGTGCCTTTCTTGTGTGTGAATTCCGTTTACCGAAAGCCTTAATACATAATCACCGTTTAGTTTTGTGTGGGATAAAAATGATTTACCGGTTGCGTTTATTGCGTGTAAGAGCGTTTCGTTCAGTTTGTTGATTTCTTGTTGAGTCTTATCCGGCATTTTTGCACGGAAACAAACCAAAGCAAAAGGATTGGGCGCCATTTTTTCGAAGCCGGGATGAGCTTCAATTAATTCCGCAAATTTATTGCTAATTCTGATATGTTCCCGGATTATATTTGCCAAGCCCTCTTTTCCGAAATAACGGATGATGAACCAGAGTTTTAGAGCCCTGAATCTTCTGCCGAGTTGGATTCCGTAATCCATATAATTGACAACGGCGTTATCTTTTTCGGTTTTAAGATATTCGTGTACCAGACTGAAAGTTTTCTTTAACAGGTCGGGTTTTTTGATGTAAAATGCACTTAAATCAATTGGTGTGAAAAGCCATTTGTGGGGATTCACAACAAAGGAACCGGCATTTTCACATCCGTTTAAGATGTACCGCATCTCGGGAACTATTGCGGCTGTTCCACCGTAAGCCGCATCAACGTGCAGCCAAATGTTTTTCGAGTTGCAAATTGTTGAAATTTCTTCGACGGGATCTATGCTTGTTGTTGATGTTGTGCCAACGGTTGCTATCACGCAGAATGGAATCAATTTTTTTCCGAAGTCGTTGTTTACGGCTTCCTCCAATTTGTCCGGTATCATTCTGAAATCTTCATCAACCGGAATTTTGCGAATGTTTTTCACGCCGAGAAATCTTGCGGCTTTTTCAACAGATGAATGTGCATGTTCCGAAAAATAAACGCACAATTTTGAAACTTCGAAATTTTCTTTGTATTTGTCTTCCGCTTCCGTTTTGGCTGCGGCAATTGCATGTAAAGTGCTGATGGAAGCGGTGTCGTAAATTATTCCCCAAAAATCTTCCGGCAGGTTCAACATTTGTCTAAGCCAATCGAGTACAACGTGTTCGAGTTCCGTTGCCGCAGGCGAAGTTTGCCAAATCATTCCGTTTACGTTGAATGCGGCGGAAAGCAGCTCTCCCAAAATTCCGGGTCCGCTCGAAGTGGAATTAAAATAAGCCATAAATTTCGGGTGGTTCCAATGTGTGATGCCGGGTAAAATTATTTTTTCCACGTCTTCGAAAATGTTATTAAACGGTTCACCTTTTTCCGGAGGTGATGGTGGCAGTTTGGTTTTGATTTCACCAGGTTCCGCCATTGAAAGTACGGGATATTTTTCAATATTTTCCATGTAATCTGCAATCCAATCGATTAATTGGTGACCGAATTTTCTGAATTCGGACGGCGGCATGTCATATCCGTTTGTTGTAATAAAGTCTTTCATTTTTTCCGTTGAAGTAAATGATAATTCAAGCGATTAAAATGTGAAAAGTATTAACCATCCGCAAGGGGAAAATTATAAAACCGTACGGTTTGTATGTTAACAGTATTTATAAGTTTAATATTCTCCGTCGAATTTCTTATTTTTGCAACTTACATTAAACAAAATTGGTTCGTTATGAAATTCAGCAAGGCATTTATTCCAACTCTCAAAGAAGATCCGGCCGATTCGGTTATTCCGAGTCACAAGTTAATGGTTCGCAGCGGAATGATCCGCATGCTTTCGGCGGGAATTTATTCGTTTTTGCCGCTCGGCTACAAAGTTCTTAAAAAAGTAATTGAAATTATCCGCGAAGAAATGGATGCGATAGGCGGACAAGAGTTTCATTTGCCGGCATTAAATCCGAAGGAAATTTGGGAGAAAACCGGAAGGGTGGAAGCCTTCGGTGACACAATGTTCCATGTGAAAAACAGGGATTATGTTTTGGCGCCCACACACGAAGAAATAATGACTTTCCATGCACGGGGTGTGTTAAAATCTTACAAAGAAATGCCGCAAATTTGGTATCAGATACAAACCAAATTCCGCAACGAACCTCGCCCGAGAAGCGGGGTTATCCGGGGAAGACAGTTTTTAATGAAAGATGCTTATTCTTTCGATTCGTCTTGGGAAGGACTCGATAAATCTTACGAACTTCACGATAAAGCTTACCGTAAAATATTCGACAGATGCGGAATTAAATATTTTGTTGTTGGTGCATCGAGCGGAGCAATGGGCGGTAGCCAATCGGAAGAATTTATGGTGCGTTCCGATGCCGGCGAAGATACCGTTGCATATTGCGAAAACTGCGGATACGCCGCAAACGTTGAGGTTGCGCAATCTGAAATACCGCCGGTTAAACGTTATGATGAATCGAAAGAGGTATATGAAATTTCAACTCCGGATGTCAAATCCATTGATGAACTGTGCGAGTTTTTGGGAATTGACGAACGTGAAACGGCAAAGTCGAGAATTTATATTTTTAAAGACGAACCGGTGCTTGTTTTAATGTCGGGCAACGATGAAGTTAACGAAACCAAATTGGAAGCGGCTCTGGGTGGAACGGTTCGCCCGGCACATCCTGATGAACTGAAAGAAATTACGGGCGCGGATGCCGGCTCCATCGGCCCGCTTGGAATTAAATTCAGAATTATTGCCGACCTCCGTTTGAAAGACGGAAATAATTTGTACAGCGGTGCGAACAAAAACGATTACCACGTAGGAGGAATAGATTTGAAACGGGACGTTCCGCAAATAGAGTATTTCGATTTACGAACGGTTCAAACGGGAGAAAAATGTATTAAATGCGGAAGTAAATTAGAGGTGTTCAAAGCGATTGAACTCGGACACATTTTCAAATTGGGAACAAAATATTCCGAAGCTTTAGGCGCAATGTTTTTGGACGAAAACGGAAAAGAAAATCCCATAATTATGGGTAGTTACGGCATTGGAGTCGAAAGGGTTTTGGCTTGTTACATCGAACAAAACTATGACGAACGCGGAATTATATGGAATAAAACACTTGCACCTTATCAAATAAGTCTGCTCGGGCTGAATATGAAAAAAGAATCTGTTGTTGATGCTTGTGAAAAAATTTACGGCGAGCTAACCTCACAAGGTTACGATGTTTTGTATGATGACCGGCGCGATGTTCAAGCTGGAGTTAAATTTGCCGATGCCGATTTAATCGGTTTGCCGTTGCAGGTTATCGTTGGCGAAAGAGGATTGAAAGAAGGCGCCGTCGAAATAAAAATCCGAAAATCAAACGAGCGTGTAAAAGTTTCGTTGGAAGATTTAATCGGTAAAGTAAAAGAATTGATTTAATTATATATAATGTTAATATAAACTTTTTCAATGCAAAAGGAAGTCCGGATAAATGGCTGCCGGAACACTTTATATAACTCCAACACCAATCGGTAATTACGATGATATAACTTTGCGCGCTATTAAAATTCTGAAAAATTCGGATTTAATCATTTGTGAAGAATTGAAACCCGCACGCCGTTTGCTTTCGCATCTCGGAATCGAAAAGGAGCTTGTACCGCTTAACGAACACAATGAAAGGGAAATTACGCCGGAGATAATCGGGAAATTGACGGAAGGAAAAAAAGCGGCTTTAATTTCCGATGCGGGTACTCCGTTGTTTTCCGACCCGGGAAATTTTTTAGTGCAACAATGCATAGAAAAAAAAATTAACATTGTCGCTTTGCCCGGTGCAAATTCGCTTCTTCCCGCGCTCGTTTCTTCGGGTTTGAATATCGAAAAGTTTTATTATTACGGCTGGCTTTCACCGAAAAAGGAAATCAGAACAAAGGAGCTGAAAAAATTAAAATCGGTTAACGAACTTTTGGTGTTTCTCGAAACCCCGTACCGGCTTAAAAGAATTTTAACCGATATCAAAAACACTTTCGGCGAAAATGTTTACGTTGTGCTCGCATATAAATTGACAATGCCCAACGAAGAAATTTTAAGAGGCAAAATAAAATCGGTGTTGCAGACCGTTGAAAATAAAAAATTAAAAGGTGAATTTGTTTTAATTGTAAACAACAGAAAGGGCGAACGCAATGACTGGCGGTAAAAAAGTGGTTTTCGAAACGGAAGTTTACACATATCAAATCGATTATGTCGGACACGTCAGCAACATAGTTTACATTCAATGGATGGAAATCGGCAGGTTGAAACTCCTCGATGCAATAGATTTGCCTGTGAAAAAATTGGAGGAAACCGGAATAGCACCGGTGTTGGTCGAAACGAATATCAAATATAAAAAATCGCTATACGTGGAAGAGAAAGTTACAATCGAAGTGTGGATATCCGAATTGCAAAATGTTTCGGCTATTCTTCAATTCCGTTTTTATAATGGTAACGGCGAGCTTGTTGCAACCGGCTGGCAAAAAGGTTTGTTTGTTAACCGTGAAAAAATGAAAATTCACCGCTTAACACCGGAAGAAAGGGAAGCATTCAAAAAAGTATTAATCGAACCGGAATAAAAACGGCTGGCTTGATTCCTTCCTCAATTTTTTTTATGATTGTAAACAAACAGTAAACAAATACGAAAGGGAATAAATATGTTAATGGTACAAGACGTTGATTTAACGCCGAATCCGCACGCGCTTAAATTCATTTTGAACGAGCGGTTGCTTCAAAGGGAAACGAGAAGTTTCGAAAGCAAGGAAGAAGCTCAAAACGATCCGCTTGCAAAAGGTATTTTTGAAATTGAGGGCGTTGAATCGGTTTTTTACATGGATAAATTTATTACTATTGTTAAAAATCCCGGTGTAGGTTGGGAAAAAATACAAATGCCGTTTTTAACGTTTATCAGGAAATTCGATAAAAGCTTAATTCCGCCCGAAGAAATTACCGGCAGCGAAATTGCTGGCGACAGTGAAAAATTGAAAAAAATAAATTTCATTTTGGATAAACGTGTGCGCCCCGCCCTTGCCGGAGACGGCGGTGGATTGGAAATTTTGGGACTCGAAGGAAATAAATTGTTAATCAGATATCAAGGCGCATGCGATAATTGTCCTAGCGCAATACACGGAACGCTTGTGGCAATAGAAAATCTCCTTGTTCGCGAGTTGGGCGAAAAAATAGATGTGGTTTTGGGGTGAGGAAACAAAAACCCAACCTCATACTGGGGTTGGGTTTCGGAATAGATTAAAAGGTGGTGAAATTTAACCTGCTCTGTGAACAGCTTCGGGGGTAGTTCTTTCCGATTTGTAACCGAGCATTTTCTCCAATTCATCTTCGTAGAAAAATTTATCTGCACCGAAAGCCGGTGTCAAATCGTCCAACCACGTTGCGGTTTCATCGAAAGCGGCGAAGAACGGGCGTTTTACCCATGCGGGGTTTCTAGCTTGCAGAAAATTGAGCACAAAAACTTTCTCGCCGTAAATTTCCGCTATGCCTTCAATTGCAACTTTACCCGGCGTGGCCGACATTGAAGGTCCGCGAACCGTGCGCATCAATCCCGAAACTTGTTTGTATGCATTGCGGTAAATGTTAAAGGCTTTGAATAACGGAACTGCAAAATAATGTTTTGCTCCGGTATCCCTTTCTACAAAAAAGTAATATGGAATTATACCGAGTTTTACCTGTTCACGCCACATTTTAGCCCAGATTTCACTGTCGTCGTTTATAAATTTGATTAACGGAGATTGCGAACGGATTTCCGCCCCGGTATTTCTGATTCTTCTAATTGCCTCCTGCGCGACGTCGGTGGAAAGTTCAACCCAATGATTGAAATGAGCCATAATTGCCAAGTGTTTTCCGCTGCTTACAATTTTTTCGAAAAAGCGAAGCAGATCATCGGATTCCTTATCGGTTACATATTTGTAAGGCCAGTACGAAATAGATTTCGTACCGATTCTGATGTTTTTAATATGGTCGAATTCCGGCGAAAGCAATGGTTCGATGTAAGCTTTGAGTTTTTTGATGCCCATTATCATCGGGTCGCCGCCGGTGAAAAGAACATCGGTAATTTCTTTATGTGCCTTCAAATATTTTTGGAACCTTTTCGATTCGTCCGTGGCAAATTTCAAATCGTTCATACCTACAAACTGAGCCCAACGGAAGCAAAAGGTGCAATAAGCGTGGCAAGTTTGCCCGCCCGAAGGAAAAATTAAAGCCGTTTCACGGTATTTATGTTGAATTCCGCGTACAACTTCACCTTCGAACAAAGGTACGTTTGCGGTTAATTGACCGGCAGGGTGTGGATTTAAATCGTACCGTATTTCATTTGCAACCGCCGAAATTTTATCTTTCGGCAAACCGCTTTTAATCGCCCTGTAAATTTTATCGTAGTGCTCGGGCAAAAGCATGTTTTTGTTAACAAAAGTAAGTTTGAACATTGGGTCGTCCGGAACGTTATCCCAATTTATCAATTCTTCAACCACGTAGTTATTGGTTCTGAACGGAAGCACGTGAGCAGCAACTTTAATCGAGAACAACTCTTCTTCGCCAAGTTTTTTCAGTTGCTCAATCTTGTCCAAATCACGCATTCCGAAAAACCTTAATTGTTTCGTCTCAATCATATTCTGCTCCTTTCGCTAAATTTGGTTTTGTTGATTAGCTATTTATTATAAATAACAAATGGCCACAACCAAAGTTCCCGTTCGGCAAACCGGAGACAACATGCCCGTTAAAAAATGTACAACCAATTTTTTTTAATACGGATAAGAAAAAATCCGTAAAGAAAAATCGGGTAATGAGCCCGGTGTGATGATTATTGCAAAGAGGTAACTTTACTGATATCGTCTAATTTTACTAATTTTTCTTGGAATTTGTAATTACCTTTACCGGATTTAACGGTTTTTACAAATTTAACCATAACATGTGAAGCTTTTTGCTTGCCTTTGGCTTTTGCCGCAAAAGTTTGTGTTTTTGCCATGATATTCTCCTTTTTTTACTGTTCGAAATATAGCAAATTTTGACTTCAAAAGAAACCGGCCGGTTCAAAAACAGAACTAAAAAATTGTTTATTTTGCATAAAATCTTTAACTTTGTATTCTTTTTTTTAGAAAAAATGGAAATGGATAGATGAAGAGAACATATCAACCGAGTAACAGAAAAAGAAAAAACAAGCACGGATTCCGTGAAAGAATGTCTTCGAAAAACGGTAGGAAAGTATTAGCCAGAAGACGTGCCAAGGGAAGAAAAAGATTAACCGTTAGCGATGAATTTTAATCTTGAAGAAATTTGGTCTTTCAAAAAAGGAAAGGATCAAACTCAAACGTCACTTTAATCTGGTTTACACCAAAGGTAAAGTAATTTATTCACCTGCGAAGAAGATTAAGGCGACATACTACCACGAAGACAACCGGGAAAATGCGGGCGTAAAAGTTGCCTTTGCGGTTTACAAAAAGGCGGGAAAAGCTGTTTGGAGAAACAGGGTAAAACGTTTGTTAAGGGAAGCTTACAGATTGAACAAATCCGCTTTGGTTAAAACCGCAATCGATAAAGGAAAATTTTTGTTAATTGTTTTTTCCCCGTACGGAATCGATCAAAAACGCAACAAGAAAATTTATTTGAAGGATATTATGCCGGAAGTAATCGATTTGATGAACATAATTAAACAAGATATTTGATTATGCGTAAAGTTTTGGTTTATCTTATAAGGTTTTATCAAAAAGCCATCTCTCCTCTTTTTCCGCCCTCATGCCGCTTTTACCCTACTTGCTCCGAATATTCGGTTCAAGCAATTAGTAAATACGGGGTTATTAAAGGCGGAATAAAATCGGTCTGGAGAATTTTACGCTGTAATCCGTTTAACAAAGGCGGTTACGACCCGGTTGAATAAAATTTATAAGTTTTAATATGGAAAAGTTTAATGGATAAACAACAAACGATAGCATTTGTTTTAATCGGCTTGATTCTGGTTGTTTGGCTGTACATAAATGCTCCGGAGCCGCAGCAGCAAAATACCAAACCTAAAACCGATTCGACGCAGGTCGAACAAAAACCCATTCAACCGGAAAAAGAAACAGTTGAAGAAGAACCGGCCGGAACCGATACCGTTCAAAACGTTCAACCTTTGCAAAGTAACGTTAAGGAAGATGAGCGGATAATAACGATTGAAACTGATTTGGCTCTTTACGAAATGACCAGCAAAGGCGCACGGTTCCGTAAATGCTATCTCAAAAAATATGAGGTTTGGTATCATAATGATTTGCCGGATACCGCCTCTTTCTACGAAAAACACGTTCAGCTAATTAACGATAAAGACGGCGGGGATTTTAATGTGATTTTCGTTACCAAAAACGGCCGACTTGTAAACACAAAAGACCTTTTCTTTAATAGTAATGCCGACAATTATTATTACAAAATTACAGGTAACGATTCGCTTGTGTTGAATTATACATTCGATACCGGTAACGGGAATAAAATTATCAAACGGTTCACAATTCACGCAAACGATTATGCCGTAAAAGCCGATGTTGAATTTTTGAACATGAACGATATAATTACCGGCTACCGTTACGACGTTGAATGGCAGAACGGTATTAATTTCCTTGAGAAAAATTCCGTTGAAGAAGCAACTTATGCGAACGCAAGCGCTTATTCGGGCGACGAGCAGGTTATTGTTGATGCACCGAAAGGTGAGAAGATTGCCAAAACAATCAACGGAGTGGTTGATTGGGTGGCGGTCAGAAATAAATATTTTGCGGTAATTGTTGCTCCCGGTAATCCCCAAACCGTCGACGGTGCAGATTTGAAAGGGGAACATATCTTAACCAAAATGGGCGAACGTGAATTTTACAGCGTTAGTCTTAAAGTTTTGTTCGACGAACGGAAACCGGACCAAAAAAATTCGTACGAAGTTTATTTGGGTCCGCTCGATTACTACATTTTAAAAGACCACAACAAAAATTTCGAAGCCATATACGATTTCGGAAGTTTCTTCGGATTGAAATTTATTACGCGTCCCATTTCTGAATATATTCTTCTTCCGCTCTTTACCTTCTTGCATAAATTTATTCCCAATTACGGTTGGGTGATAATAATTTTCTCTTTAATTATTAAAATTGTACTTTATCCGCTTACGCGCCAAAGCTACAAATCGATGCGTAAAATGCAACTCCTTCAACCTAAGATTAAGGAAATAAAGGAGAAGTACAAAGACGATCAGCAGAAAGTACAAAAAGAAACGATGAAACTTTATTCCACTTACGGAATAAATCCAGCCGGCGGTTGCCTGCCAACATTGCTGCAGATGCCGATTTTGTTTGCATTGTTTACGTTTTTCAGAACCGTGATTGAATTGCGGCACGAACCGTTCATCGGGTGGATTACCAATCTTGCGGCACCCGATGTAATTTATACCTTGCCGTTTAAAATCCCGCTTTTCGGTATAAATCAAATTTCTGGATTGGCAATTTTACTCGGCATAACAATGTTTTTCCAACAAAAGATGAGCGTGAAAGATCCGAGTCAAAAAGCCTTGGTTTATATCATGCCGGTAATGTTAACTTTTCTGTTTATGACGTTCCCATCCGGTTTAAACTTATATTATTTTATGTTTAATTTGTTTTCCATCGGGCAACAGTATTTAATTAATACACAAAAAGACGGTGCCGAACTTGTACCGGTAAAAAATCCGAAGAAAAAAGGCGGATTTATGCAAAGGATGATGGAAGCAGCCGAACAACAGCAAAAAGCACAGCAGAAAAAAAGAAAAAGATAAACATACTTTTTTATAAGTTTGTTCACGTCTTTTAAAAGTTTATAAAGAGCAAATGATAAAAATTTTCAAAACGGTTTTACTGTTTTTCTTCTGTGTGTTTTTATCTTTAAATGCTCAGCAAACTTACGAATATTCGCTTGACGTTTATAAAAAGAAACTCCCTTTCGGGTTGACTGTAAACGAGCCGGTCAAATCTCCCAAAATAGCACTTGTATTAAGCGGCGGCGGCGCCAGGGCAATAAGTCAAATCGGTGTAATCAAAGCTTTGGAAGAAAACGGAATCGATTTTGATTTGATTGTGGGAACCAGTATGGGTGCAATTATCGGCGGATTGTATTCCTCGGGATACTGCCTGAACGACTTGGACAGTTTGGTGAAAGTAACACCGTGGAATGACTTTTTTACTTTTCAAAAAAACGATAGAAGAAGTTTATTTGTTGAGCAGAAAATTACCGAGGACAGGGCAATTCTGGCGGTAAGGATGGACGGACTTAAACCGGTGATCCCTCCGTCAATCAATTCCGGCCAAGAAGTTTCGAATTTTCTTACCACGGCGGTAATAAATTCACCGGTTCACGCAGATTCGGAATTTTCCGGTTTGCTGTACGATTTCGGAGCGGTTGCAACCAATTTGGAAACGGGCGAACCCGTAGTATTGAATAAAGGACTTCTTAGCTTGGCTCTGCGCGCCAGCTCGAGCGTTTCGTTTTTATTGCCACCCGTTAAAGCCGATTCCCTTTTGCTTGTAGACGGCGGCTTGGTTGCCAACATCCCTACAAAAATAGCGAAGGAACAGGGAGCCGATTTTATCATTGCGGTCGATTGTACCAGTCCGCTTAAATCCAAAGATGAATTGAAATATCCGTGGGATATTGCCGATCAGATTGTGAGCATCCCGATTCAAATTATCAGCAGGCAACAAAAGCAACTTGCCGATGTTTTGATTACACCCGATTTGGGTTACCGGAAAAATACCGATTTTACCGGTTTGGAAACGCTTATCGAAAAAGGATATAATGCTACAATCGATAAGATTGACGAAATCAAAAGTGCGATTGAAAAAATTACCAGAAAGCGTTTGCAAGATTCCACCGTAACTCTTTTTCCGGATTTGAAATTGAATGACAAACCGTCGGATATTGAACAACTTATTTACTCTCATTTGGCCGGATGCGATACGGTTACGAGCACCGATATTTTGTATGAACTTTACAAATTAATGAAAAGAGGCGATGTAAAATTTTTGAAAGCAAAGGTAACGAAAGACAGCGTAAAGTCCGTGCTGAATGTTGATTGTAAGTTTAATAACCGGGTAAAGGGCCTTTCCGAAAGCTCGGAAAACAATTTGGTTGACTTGAAGATACATACTAAAATATTGACTGGTTTGTTTAACAAGCCTTACAATCCGAAAACATATTTATCGGCACTTATTAAAATTTTAAGATTTTACAGAAAACAAGGTTATTCACTTGTGAACTACAAATATGCTTATTTTAATGAAGATGATAAAGACGGCGATTTTCAAATAAGAATAAACAAAGGTGTAATATCGAAGATTAGAATAACCGGAAATAGAAACACTTCCTCTACGGTAATTTTGCGTGAATTCCCCTTTTCCGAGGGCGATGTTTTTGAAATAAATAAAATTAAAAAGGGGCTGGAAAATCTGGTTAATACTAATTTATTTAAAAATGTTGAATTGTATGTTAAACGGAATGCCGGTGAAAACGAATTGGTCATTTCCGTGGATGAAAAAATTCCAACCGTTGTAAGATTCGGGATACGGGCAGACAATGAAAATTTTTTCCAAACATCGGTCGATTTTAGAAATGAAAATTTATTCGGCACCGGAACCGAGCTGGGTTTGGTTTCTTCAGGTGGTTTAAGAAATAGAATTTTTATTATCGAACATTTGGCGCACAGGATTTTCAATTCGTATTTTACATACAGATTAAGGGGATTTTACAAATTCAACGATGTTAACGTTTATCACACTTTGCCAAGCGCCGATGAACATCATTTCGAAAGAAAAAAATCCGCAGAATACAGGCAAATTTTTTACGGCGCTTCGTTCGGAATAGGCAGGCAAGTCGAAAAATTCGGTAATCTGATTTTTGAAGGAAAGTATCAAGTTGACCAAATAAAAAACCTTTTTAATTTTCCGGATGACAAAATATACAAACTCAACCTTGTGAGCATTAAAGCCGTAATGTCAATCGATTCGCAGAACAAGTATCCGTTTCCAACCGAGGGAATTTTACTTAATGCTTATTATGAAACGGCACAAACGGCTTTGGGAAGTGATATCGGTTTTACGAAAGCCATGTTCGATTATAAATCGTATTTTTCATTTTCCCCCAACGCAACGGTGGGCTTGTCTTTTAAAATCGGTTTTGCCGATAGAACGCTTCCTTTGAGCGAGCAGTTTTCTTTGGGCGGGCATAAAAGTTTTTTCGGTTATCGTGAGTACGAATACAGGGGACGACAAATATTTAAAGTCGGTATCGAATACAGACATTTAATGCCGTTTAAAATCTTTTTCGATACGTATTTGAGTTTCCGCTACGATTTGGGCTCGATTTGGGCTGAACAGGAACAAATTAAATTCAAGGATTTGCGTCACGGTTTAGGTGCTACATTATCGTTCGATACTCCGATCGGACCTGCGGAATTTTCGGTGGGAAAAAGTTTCTATTTTAAAAACGTTCTTGCAAAAAACACGATTACTCGCGGACCGTTTTATTTTTACTTTACAATAGGTTATTATTATTGATTTTCACGGATAGCGCATCTTTCCGCCAAACCAAAATACTTTCTTTGTTGTTCAACGTTCCCCAATTTTTTATATAAATCGGCAAGGGCGTAGTAAACTTTGCTTTTTTTTCTAACGCCGTCAATTTTACTGTGCACGATGTTCAGAATGGTTTCGTTGGTAGGTACTTCAAAATCAAGATTGTATAATTCGAGTAAGTGTAAAAACGGTTTGTGTTGTTCGGGTTTTGTATCGATTGCTTTTTCCAAATATCTGATTGCGTTATTCAAGCAATCGTAATCTTCGCAATTGTTTTCGAAAATACCGGCTGTCCACAAACAAATTTCATAAGAGTTCTCCTCAAGTTCTTTGCATAATTTTTCGGTGTACATTATCAATTCGTCTTTTGAAAGGACGGGATTTGCCAAAAGAATTTTGAACAGGTCAACGTCTTTTATGTTATGTCTCATTGCATCGATGAAAGCATCGAACAGTTCATTGGTATCGTTGGAATTCCTGAAAGTATTTTCGAGTCGTAAAATAAGTTCGCCGGTCATGTTACGGTTAATTTATGTTCAAAGAAGGTAATTCAAAATTTCGGCTTTGTTGAATTCCGGTAACCGGTTTTCAAATTCAACGGTTTGATTTTTATCCCATTGCTTACCCGCGGAAACAAAATAATTATGCTTTCCCAAAAATGCAAACCTTTTTTCGAGTAAATTATTATTATCATCGAATACGAAGAAGGCAATGATAACTGGGAGATTGAATTTTTTACTCCATTGTTCGTAAGCCTCAACGGCTCGTTTGTTCACCAGCCATTCTTTCTTGTGTTTAGCTTTCCAATCGATGAAAGCACTTCCGGATTTATATTCGATTATTCCGTCGGGCTTGTCTTTTCCTTTTTCCCAAACTTTTTTGAATCTGTTATCCCGTCCGAATTCCGTATATCCTATTCCCCATTGCTCCAGAAGATTTTTACCGTTCCATTCGGCTAAATCGTGAAGTTTATAATTCTTGTGAAATTCGGCTTTCGATTTGGAAGGTTGAAAATCTAAATTTTTCATACTAAAAAAATAAAAATTTGGTTTATTACGAACAAAAAAATTTTCCGTCCGGAAAGTATTTTTACAATTCCGCATTTTATGTAAACATTTATTATTTTGAATTATTCGAATAAAGTTTGTAATTAACCATACGGGAAAATGTTAAACGCGATAGTAAACGAAAAGTATCAAGAGCATCGTTTTAAAGTAGATGAATTTTTGAAAGAATTACACCGGTTCGCAATTGAGTTGGATAATGAAGAATTTCAAAAAATAATAGCCAACTTACGCACAAATATCAACGAACCGTTTCTGTTTGTTGTTGTGGGGGAAGTGAAATCGGGTAAGAGCAGTTTTATTAATGCACTTCTGAAAGCGGATGTTTGTAAAGTGGATGCCGCTCCTTGCACCGACACCGTTCAGCAAATTGTTTATTCGGAAAACGGCTTCGAGACAATGTTGAATCCTAACCTTAAAAGGATAGGTGTTAATGCCGGAATTTTAAAATCCATTGCAATTGTCGATACACCCGGAACAAACACGGTAATTGAACACCATCACGAAATTACACGGGAATTTATCCCCAACAGCGATTTGATTTTATTCGTATTCCCCGCGAAAAATCCTCACCAGCTCTCCGCTTGGAAGTTACTCGATTTCATTAATGACGAATGGAAAAAGAAGGTAATATTTATTTTGCAACAAAAAGATTTGGCACGCCCCGAAGAACTCGCTGTAAACACGGAAAAGGTTAAAGAGTACGCAATTAAAAGAAATATCGATTCCCCCGTAATTTTTGCAACTTCTGCCGAAGATGAAATTAACGGTAATGACAATAGCGGATTTGATGAAGTGCGGGAATTTATAAAAGAATCGGTTACCGGAGGAAAACATTACAAAGTAAAACTTATTACCACATTGGATACGGCTGAAAGAATTTTAAAAAAGATTGAAGACGGTTTGAAGGAACACAAGCTGAATCTTGAAAAGGATAAAAATTTAATTAATAAAATTAAAACAAGGTTAACCAGTGGCGAACAGCAATCCACTTACGAAATAAAATCGCTGGTTGACCGTTTGGTTGCAAATTACGATAAAATTGCCGCCGGCGTAAAAGAGGAATTTGAAGAGGGACTTTCGGTTTTCTCCCTTTTCAAAAGAAGCTTCAGTTCAATTTTCAATAAAGACAAATCTGTTAAATCGTGGATTAATGATTTGCAAAACCGTTTCGAACAAAGATTGCAAACAAGTTTCGAAGAAATTGCGAACGACGGTGCAAAACATTTCCTCAACGGAATAAAACATTTGTTAAACGGATTGCTGGAAGATCTCGGTAAAATTAAAGAAACAAAAACCGAAACCGAAGAAATCTATTTGAAACTCGGTGAAGAACGTTCAAAAGTGATTGCCGATGTAAGGGCAAAAGTAAGTGATTTGTTGGCGAACGAATCTTTCTCGCGTTTTATGGAATCGAACCCTTCGGCACTCGCCCCTTCCGCATTGGGTGGTGGAATACTTGCAATTTTGGGAGCGGTTATTTTAACAACAACAAAAGTCGCTTTTCTTGATGTTACGGGTGGAATTTTAACCGGTGTCGGTCTGGTTATTACCACAGGCGTTTTGATTTTTAAAAAAGGTAAAATCGTTCGTCAATTCAAAGAAGGAATTGATGCGGGAAAAGAAAAATTCGAAACGGAATTAAATCAAAAATTAAACGGTAAATTAAAATTAATCTACGAAGATATCGACAGAAGCTTTTTGCCTTTTTACGAATATGTTCAAAAAGAAGAAAAGAAAATTTTACCTATGCTTGAAAATTTGGATTCACTTGAAAAAAAATATATAGAATTAAGAAATGTAATTGAAAACGAATTTTGAGATTGTGCATTCATGTCATAAAACCGACAATAATCCATAAATCAAAATATTAACCTTGCAATAGAAAATTTTATCACAAACAATGGAAAGAAAATGAGTAACTATCTCGAAACCGCAAAAAACGTATATAAAGAAGCGGCTGTAAATCCGCAAGAAGGATTATGTTGTACAACTACTCCGGTTTGGCTTTTGCCTGAATTGGAAATTCCCAAAAAAATGTTGGAAATGAATTACGGTTGCGGCAGCACTGTAAATCCCCGCGATTTGGTTAATGAGCCCACTGTACTTTACGTTGGTGTGGGCGGTGGAATGGAGCTTCTTCAATTTGCATACTTTACGAGGCGAAAAGGCGGAGTAATCGGAATCGATCCGGTTCGCGAAATGCTTGATGCCAGCAGAACAAATTTTAAAGAAGCGGAAAAATTGAACCCGTGGTTCAAAAGTGAATTTGTGGATTTGCGTTACGGTGATGCGCTCGATTTACCGGTTGATGATGAATCGGTTGACGTTGCGGCACAAAATTGTTTGTTCAATATTTTTCACAGCGAAGATTTGAAAAGGGCTCTTGAAGAAATGTACAGAGTGCTGAAGCCACGCGGAAGATTGGTCCTTTCCGATCCCGTTTGCGAACAGGAAATGCCGGAGGAACTTAAAGCCGACGAACGCTTGAGAGCTTTGTGTTTAAGCGGGGCAATTCCGCTGCAACAATATTTGGATTTGATTGCATCAATCGGATTCGGAACACTTGAAGTAAGGGCAAAAAGACCGTATAGAATTTTAGACCCTAAACATTATGCTACAGGCGAACTGATTTTTATAGAAAGTGTGGAAGTCTGTGCAATAAAAGATCCTATGCCTGCAGACGGTCCGTGTATCTTTACAGGTAAAACCGCAATTTACTATGGTGACGAAGAATATTTCGACGATGGAGACGGACACGTTTTACTTAACAATAAACCGCTGGCAGTTTGCGATAAAACCGCTTCAAATTTGAAAGCATTAAACAGAAATGATATTTTTATAACCGACTCCACTTATTTTTACGACGGTGGCGGTTGTTGTTAACATATTAAATAAATAAAATTTGAAATGCCCGGTTTATTAATTTTATTAATTGTGCTGTCCCTCAATTTTTCAAAAGCACAGAACGTATCTTTTACCGGAGAATTTAAACAAAGCAATCTGATAATCGGTTATGCTGCGGATTTGGATTATGCTAAACTCGACGGCATTAAATTGTTATCCGACAACGGATATTTTGTGTTCGGTTTCGACAGGGATTCCCCGCTTATCCATTATTTAACCGTAAAGTTGAAGAACGGTAAATCGATCGTGAAAAAAATCGAATTGGCAAAACGCCGTTACAAGATTCAACGCATTAACCGAATGAAGAAAAAATTTGTTACACCGCCGCCAAAGGAACTTGCAAGAATTAAACGTGAAGGAAAAATATTGAAAAGGGCAAGAAGCAAAATAGGTGTGAACGCCTCGGCTTATTATTTAAGCGGATTTATCCGTCCGGTAAAAAGCGGAAGAATAACAAGCGTTTTCGGAAGCCAAAGAATATTGAACGGGGTACCGAAAAATCCGCATAACGGTTTGGATATTGCCGCTCCAACGGGAACACCGGTTTATGCAACGGCAGACGGAATTGTAAGGCTAACGGGAAAGAATTTTTTCTACAACGGTAACTTTGTTTTGTTGGATCACGGTCAAGGTTTAAGTTCAATATATTTACATTTAAGTAAAATTGATGTGAAGGGTGGCAAATATGTTCATAAAGGAGAAAAAATCGGGGAAATAGGAACAACCGGCAGATCCACAGGACCGCATTTACATTGGGGAGTGAATTGGTATGGAAAGAGAATTGACCCGGCTTCTTTATTGAAATTGGATTTGAAACATGTACGTTCAATTGGTAATAAATTATCATCAACAAATTAAAGGAGGTAACCTATGGCTGCAAAAAAAATTCTAATGTTTGTCGGCGATTTTGTGGAAGATTACGAAGCAATGGTTCCGTTTCAAATTTTAACAATGGTCGGGCACACTGTACATGCGGTTTGTCCCGGTAAAAAACCGGGTGATACCGTAAGAACGGCGGTACACGATTTTGTAGGCGATCAGACTTATGTGGAATATCAAGGTCACAATTTCCATATCAATTTCGATTTTGATGAAGTAAATCCCGCCGATTACGATGCGCTTGTAATTCCCGGAGGGCGTGCGCCGGAATATCTGAGGTTGAATGAAAAGGTGTTGGAAATGACACGCCACTTTGCGGAAAATAATAAACCCATAGCCGCAATTTGTCACGGTCCCCAAATTCTTGCTGCTGCCGGGGTATTAAACGGCAAGCACATGATTTCTTATCCGGCGGTTGGACCCGAATGCAAAATAGCGGGAGCAAATTACGGTGAAGTTAGTCCGGATGCCGACAATGCGGTAACCGACGGTAATTTGGTCACGGCTCCGGCGTGGCCGGCTCACCCGGAATGGATGCGCCAGTTTTTGAAAGTACTCGGCTCAACAATTGAACCGTAAATAATAAAAAAGCCCGGTTTCGGAATGCCGGGCTTTCTTTTATTTAATTTATTGATATTTTAAGAATTAACGGCTTTTTTTAATGGAATTAATTCGTAATTGATTTTTTTGATTTCCAATTCCAACTTTTCCAATTCGCTGTAAATTTGCTCTTTAATACCGTTAAATGCATTTTTAACCCCGTTGAATAACGACTTATAGTATTTTATTCCCTCTTCAAGGTTGGTAGTAAACTTTACGAAATAATTCAAATCTTTTTCCGAAACCGGTTTGGCGGCTTCTGAAATTTTGTTATTAAGATAATCAACATAAAGTTTCAATTCTTTTATGAAAAGATTGGGTCTGTCTTTTCTCAGCATTATGTTTATTCTTCCGTAAATATGATCGACCATTTCCTTCAATGTATATGTGTTTGAGAAGTATGCTATATTTGGACCCGGACAAACGGAAACACCTTCCTCTTTCGATTCCGGTTCTAGATTGTTTGCCACCAAAGCAGCGGAAGCCAATCCCAAACATAAGCAAGCTTTGTCCGTAATTTTATGAAATTCCTTATTAAACTCATCTTCAGGCAAGTTTTTAAGTTTTAATTCTTCAATTTTAATTTTTTGATATTGCCTTGAAGCCGTGCAAATCGGTTTTTCCGTAAATTCGGTATTCGATACAAGAAATTTTTTCGGACAAGAACTTCCGGGACGGCCAAGTTTTATTAATTCGTGTTTCGCTTTATCTTTCGTGTTTGTACGCAAACTGTTAAACGGAACACCCAATGGAGATATTCCGCTCAAATACAAATCTTTCTCCCTTGCTTTAACCAACAAATCACGAGTTTCGTCATCCACAACAGTTGCTTCGGGAACAAGAAGAAACGGTGAACCCCAACCGACCGAATCCAATTGATAATAATTCAGCAGGAATTCATGTTCTTCCGACGTTCCTAAACCGCCTTGTGCCGTGAACTTAACTTCGAGAGGAGTTTTAAGTTCGTAATTTCTAAATTTTAATAATGCTTTTTTGACTAATTGGGTGTTTTGCTCAATTAATTCTTCGCGTCTATTTTTGAATTCTTCCAATATCGGTCCCATCAAATAACCATCGGTGGCAAAAGCATGTCCGCCGCAATTCAAACCGGATTCGATTCTGTACTCGGAAACCCAAATGCCTTTTTGTGCGAGAAATTTACCTTGAATTAATGCCGAACGGAAATCGCTTACTTTAATTACTACCTTTTTTCTGATGTATCCGTTTTCGTCGGGATAAAAATCATCGAAGTTGGCAATATAACTGTAAAGACGCGGGTTAATTCCGGCAGAGAAAATAATTGAAGATTCCAAATTACTTTTTGCGAAACCGCGCAGCGCCGCGTGTGCGTCATTGTATTCCGCCGGAAGTTTTTCCCGTTTGTTGTAATTCGGTTTGTCCAACTTTGTCATAATATTAACATCTATACTTCCAACGGATATATTTTCTTTGAGCCATTCCTGAATTTTTGCAGTACTGAAGTTTTTTTCTACCATTTCGTTGAATTTTTGCTTCAATTCGGAATACGAAGGCAACATTTCGATATATTTTTCAAGTTCGCTTCCTTTGGCAAGAATCGAATTTTTCATCCCGTTAAATTTTTCCCTGACAATTTTGTCAATGAGATTTAGATACTCCCGGATTCTTTCCGCTCGGTAATCCGGTTGCTTGGTTGTAATCGGCTTAAATTCCAGATTTAATTTTTTACTGTAATATTCCCTCATTTTCTCAACGAGGAAATCGTCAACAATTGAGATAACCGAAGAAATTCCGTAATGAGCCACTTTAACGGGACTGTCGATGGTAAAGCTTAATCCCATTACCGGTATATGAAAAGTATGCGGTGATTTTTTTTGTTGCATTTTTATTATGCCCTGCTTTATGTAAAAATATTTTAGAATTTACATGAAATAAGCTAAAACGCCATAGTCATTCAATTTTGAGGGTTGCTTTCGGTTTTATTAGCGGGAGATTAAAATGATGAACACGCGGTCGATTTTCAGCTTTATTTCGTAAATTCTATTTACAAATACAAAATACAAAAATATTTACATCAATTACAAAATTTTTCTTTTAATAAAATTTTTGAAGCGGTTTTTTACCGTCGAAAATTAAACTTTATCGGCAACTGTTTCTTCGCCGGCTTTTAGCGCAGCCAAATTTGAATTTACTGCTTTTTCACCTTTCCTGGCAAAGAGAATGTGAATCGCCTTTTCCAAATTTTCTTTCTTTATTCCGAGGAAAGGGGAAGCGGCGCCAACCATAACGATATTGGCGGATTTCGGGGCTTTTATTTCCTTCGCAATTTTATCCGCATCCACAATTATGGAATGGGGAAGTGATGCAATGTAAGATAAGAGTTTCTCACGGTCGGGGTAATCCGGAATGTTTACAAAAGGTGTGGAGTTTGTGATTAATCTTCCGCCCGTTTTAAGGAAAGACAAATACCGTACGGCTTCCATAGGTTCGATTCCTAAAATTATATCCGCAGTTCCTTCGGGGATCAAATCGGAAAATATTTCTTTACTCGAAATCCTGAGATGTGAAATAACCGCACCGCCTCTTTGACTCATTCCGTGCACTTCCGATTGTTTAATTTTATAACCCTCTTCCATAGCGGCAAGACCAATTACAGCGGCAACAGTTAGAATTCCCTGTCCGCCAACACCGGCTAAAATAATATCTTTTTTCATTTTAAGTTTTTATAGTTTGTTTTTTTAATTTTTTATTTCTTTGAAGAACGCGAACACATTCACGTTTAGCAATAACGACCGATACTCCTTTGTAATGAAGTTCTTCACGTAAAACTTCAACCATCTGATTGTGATTTTTTCTCAATGGAACAAATGTACGAATATGATCCGGTGCAACTCCCGCGGCTCTGCAAATTTGTTCGATTTTCCCTTCGCCCGATGTGGGTTGACCGCCGGTCATTGCAACCGCCGCATTATCGAGAATTATAATTGTAACGGGCGAATTGTCATTAACAGCGTCGATTAGACCGGTAATTCCCGAATGCATAAAAGTAGAATCGCCGATTACGGCAACGGCGGGAAAAACGCCTGCATCGGCAACACCTTTTGCCATTGTGATAGAAGCGCCCATGTCAACGCAAGAGCTTATTGCATTAAACGGAGGCAACGCACCCAATGTGTAGCATCCGATATCAGAAAGAACACGTTCGTTTCCGTATTCTTCGATTGCTTCGTTCAATGCATTATAAACATCTATGTGTCCGCAACCCGGACATAATTCGGGCGGGCGGTTAGCAATAAAATCCGGTATGTTAAATGCTTGTTGGTATTGAATTCCCAATGCTTTGGCAACAAGATTGGGATTCAGTTCACCATCTCGGGGCAGGGTACCGTCCAATCTGCCATGAACCGGTTTGCCCAAGTTGAACAAGCCTTTGATTTGTTCCTCAATAAAAGGATAGCCTTCTTCAAGAATTAACAAACTTTCCGTTTCGTCGTATAATTTTTTTATCAAATTTTCCGGTACGGGGTAATGACTTATTTTAACTACAGGATAAGGGCATTTTCCACCGTTGTAATTTTCCATCAAATAATTATATGCAATGCCTGAAGCAACGATTCCTGTTGATTTGTCTTCTCCATTGTAAAATTTGTTATACTTTGAATTTTCAGCTTCTTCAAGAAAATCCTTTTGATGGTTTAAAAGCGATTTATACCGTTTCCTGGCAATTGAAGGCAGAAGAATAAATTGTTTTGGGTTTTCGGGAAAAGAAGTTACGCGTTGGGGCAATTGCCCGGAAAGTTGTACGGCATAACGCGAGTGAGCCAACCTTGTAGTAATTCTAATTAAAACCGGAGTGTTAAATTTTTCGGAGAAATCAAATGCTTCGCGCGTTATGTCGTAAGCTTCTTGTTGGTTCGAAGGTTCGAAAAACGGAATTTGTGCAAACTTTCCGAAATATCTCGAATCCTGTTCATTTTGGGAAGAATGCATTGAAGGGTCATCTGCGACCACAATAACCAATCCGCCGTTAACTCCGGTTATGGCGGAATTCATAAACGGATCGGCCGCAACGTTTAGCCCGACGTGTTTCATACAAACGACCGCACGTTTTCCGGCATAAGACATTCCCAATGCCGCTTCCATTGCGGTTTTCTCGTTGGTCGACCACGTCCGGTGAATATTTTTTTCTTTTGCAATTTTGGAGCGTTGCACATATTCCATTATTTCGGTCGAAGGCGTTCCCGGGTAAGCGTAAATTCCTGATATTCCACCGTCAATTGCGCCTTGTGCTATTGCTTCATCGCCTAGTAATAAAAGCTTTTTCATTGTGATGTTTTATTTGTGGATATTCATGTCCTAAATATATCAAAAATTTTAATTTCTTGTTATTCAGCATGTTAATTAAATATATCCATTCGAATCTGTGCATAAATCCGTG
>JALSTB010000171.1 GCA_026983955.1 Melioribacteraceae bacterium | reverse complement strand
ATCCGTTTCTCAAAATTTACCGTAACACTCTTTGCAATACTTTCCCGGTAATCCCCTTTTCGTCACGGCAACAGAAGGTTGAGGGTTCCTCCGCAGGAGTCCCTTCGGGAGAATCCTTCCGGGTGCACTTAAATTTTTCCCCCGCTTTTTATCTTATCTCTGCGTTTGTGCGGGCTCAGAAGCAGGATTCCCGCTTTTACGGGAATGACGAGGTGTGTAAACCGGTTCATTTTAGATCCCGAATCAAGTCCGGGATGACAAGTCGAATAAACAACTACAACCCGTCATGCTGAACTTGGTTCAGCATCTAAATCGTGCCATTTATTGTTTCACTTTCACTGGATGACATGCAACGTGAACCGGTTCATTTTAGATCCCGAATCAAGTTCGGGATGACACAGCAAACAACCCGTCATGCCAAATTCATTTTAGCATCTGATCGAAATTTCAGTTTCCTGCTTATGTAGTAATGACGATAGACGTAAACATTTTCATTTTGTATGATTATACAACTTTTTAACGGTTTTTCCGGATTGCACGTTAAAAACCGCTTTAATAATTAACAATTGCCAATAAATATTTACAAATTGTTTGGAATTAAAATCCATTTTTAATATTTTTTATTCCCAACACATGTAAGTTTATCCCGTCCTCAAAAAACTGCAGGTGTTATAAGTTCTGTAAAGTGCTATTCCTCAAACATAACAACTTAGTACAAAGTTAAGTATTGAAATTTTTATTATTAAATAACTTATTCACTAACAAACTAAAAGGGGAAAACCCATGAGAAAAACCTTTTTAAAAACATTGATTTTATTATCGATGTTTGCAATTCTTTTACCTGCTCAACAATTAAAATCCACTCACGTTCAACTTAGAAAAGTACCGAGTTTTGCCGGTTATGCAAAAAACAGAATTGTTGTGAAATTCAGTGACGACATTCTGAAAAAGATGAACAAAAAAACAATGGTAAACGGAATGCTCGGTATTCCCGAACTCGATCAATTAGCAAAGAAATACGGGGTAAAAACAATTTTACAACAATTCCCCGGCGCTAAAAAAAGAATTTACAACGGAAGAAATATAAGATTAAATGCATGGCATAAAATCTTTTTCAAAAATCCGGTGGATGCCGAAAAAGTCGCCCGCGCTTACAAAAGATTAAAAGGTGTGGTTGATGCACAACCGGTTGGTATTCACGCGATTGCGGTTACGCCGAACGATCCGCGCTTTGCCGATCAATGGCATTTGAACCAATCGAACGATGCCGATATAGACGCACCGGAAGCTTGGGATATTGAAACAGGCAGTCCGTCCATCATTGTAGCTGACCTTGATACCGGTGTAAGATATTACCACAAAGATCTGGGTGGCGCAAACGCATCGTCCAGCAATCCCGAAGCATCGGACGGAAACATGTGGATTAACACGGATGAAATAATGAACAACGGAATAGACGATGACGGCAACGGTTATGTTGACGATTGGATTGGCTGGGATTTTGTTGACGGTGAGTCGGTCTGGACCGGTGAAGACGGCGATACGCCCGATAACGATCCCCGCGATTTCAACGGTCACGGCACCCACACATCCGGTATAGTTGCCGCAATTAATAACAACGATTATGCTGTTTCTTCAGTTGCCGGTGGATGGGGCGACGGCACTTTGCAACCTACTGCAAACGGCGTTAAGGTTATGGCGTTAAGAATCGGCTGGTCGGGTAGATTCATCATTTTCGAAGTCGGTTACGTCGGAATGGATTATGCCGCCCAAGCATTCTATTATGCCTCGGACAACGGCGCACGAATAGCCACTTGCAGTTGGGGTTCTTCAAACTCCGGCGGTTTGGGCGATGCACTCGATTACTTCATCGGTAACGGCGGTTTGGTCTTCAAAGCCGCAGGAAACGACGATAACGAACAATCGGATTACATGCTCGATAGAGACGATGTTATCGGCGTGGCATCAACTGATCAAAACGATGTTAAATCCGATTTTTCCACATACGGAACATTCGTCGATATTTCAGCCCCCGGTACGGATATTTTAAGTACCTATCACGATCATAACGATCCCGATAACGATTACGTGGCAACTTTAAGCGGAACATCTATGGCAACACCGATGGCTGCCGGTACAGCTGCTCTTATTTGGTCGAAACATCCCGATTGGACAGCCGACCAAGTAAAACAAAGATTGTTCGACACTGCCGACGATATTTATTCCGTTCCCGGAAATGAAAATTATCAAGGTAAATTGGGAGCCGGAAGAATCAATGCTTACAAAGCGGTTAACGACGGTTCCACTTGTAATGCTCCCGTAGCGGATTTCAGCGGATCGCCAACCAGCGGCGATGCACCTTTGACGGTTAACTTTACGGATCAATCGACTAATAATCCGACAAGCTGGAGTTGGGATTTCGGCGATGGCGGCAGTTCGACCGCTCAAAATCCTTCGCACACATATAACGCAGCCGGAACTTACACCGTAACAATGACGGCAACAAACAGTTGCGGTTCCGATACTAAAACCAAAGTAGATTATATAACGGTTACCAATGCAAGTTGTAATGCACCCGTTGCGGATTTCAGCGGATCTCCGACCAGTGGCGATGCACCTTTGACGGTTAACTTTACGGATCAATCGACTAATAATCCGACAAGCTGGAGTTGGGATTTCGGTGACGGCGGCAGTTCGACCGCTCAAAATCCTTCGCACACTTATAACACAGCCGGAACTTACACCGTTAAACTTACGGCAACCAACGACTGCGGTTCCAATACAAAAACCAAAGTCGATTATATTACCGTTACAGAGCCTGCGGGAAATCCAACAATGCATGTTGATAATATCACTGTTGTTAAAGAATCATTTTTTGTATTTACTCGAGGAAATGCAACTGTACGGATAGTGGATGCGAATGGCAATCCGGTTTCCGGTGCAACCGTTTCCGGTGAATGGTCGGGAGCGGCAACCGATACGGACCAGTTCACTACGGATTCGAACGGGGAAGGTTCGGCCGTTTCCAATTGGAATTTCGGCGGCGGCGAATTCACCTTCTGCGTTACCGATGTTTCCAAATCAGGTTACACTTACGATGAAGCCGCTAACAACATGACATGCGCAAGCACCGACGGTTCTTCTTCATCAATCGTACCGGCAAACGGTGATGCATCAGCATCAATAGGAATTGAAGAAGCAAAGGCAATGATGGGCGGAAAGCTGCACGGTAATTATCCGAACCCGTTCAACCCTTCGACTCAAATTACTTTCTTTGTTGAAAAAGATGCTCACGTGCAAGTAAGTATTTATAATATTTTAGGAAAGAAAGTGGTAACATTATTCGATAACGATGCTCCGGTAGGTTTGCATACCGTACGCTGGAACGCGCAAGATTCCAACGGCGGAAAAGTTACTTCCGGTTATTATATTTACAGAATCAGCATGTCGAACGGAAAAGTATTTACCGGTAAAATGTTGCTGTTGAAATAAAATCATTTGAAAAGGGTCGTCTATCACGGCCCTTTTTCTTAACTGAAATCGATTAAATTTCTGAAGTCAATTTCCTTTGTGGCATCCTTTCCGAATATTTCTATACTTTCGCCTTGAATTTTGTATGTACTCTTTTCACCGGCAACCCTTGAAAACAAAATGGTAAATTCCTTTCCGCTTTCATCGGTCATTAATATTTTTGCAAAATTCTCTTTCTGTTTAACGGAAAGCGATTCACCACAAACCGGGCAGAAAAATTCCACAACTTCCCCTTGCTCAAATTTGAATTCCGGATGATGATGAACAGTGTAATTGCCAAGTTCGGGGTGCAATAAAATCAATCCCCTCTCCCCTTTTGCCGTTTTGGCACTGAATATAATGTAATCGTGTGCGTTTAAGTAACTGCGGCATGCGGGACAAATATAATTTACATTCATACAACCCTCCCGATTTAGTTTTTAGAGAGGAAATGCAATCAATTTTACAACCGATTTATTTTTTGGTTCTCATCTATTCAAATGACGTATCGTTATCCCAATTGGAATGTATGTAGTTTTCGAGGGCGGGAAATCCCAATAAAGGACTTTCCGAAGCCGGTAAAATTTTTAAATCCGTACTGTTGAATTTTTCTTTAATCCGGCTAAGTCCGTAACCCCGGACGTATTTGTTGACAATAATTCCGGAAACGGTAATACCGAATTCTTCCAGTTTCTTTTTTATCAATTCCGATTCTGAAAAAGAAAGTTCATCCGGATTCAATACCAAATTGATTTTCGTCAGCCCGTTGTTTTCGAAAGCCGATTTTACTTCATTATATTTTGCCACCTGCTCACTTAATTTGTTTATCAATTTATCACGTTCAACTTCCCTTTTCCCAAACTTAATTTTGGTTATTATTTCACGTTTCCTCAAAATCTCATTTCTCAATTCCAATAATTTATTGAGCCACAACAATGAAAGTTTGGGCAAGCCGAAAAACTTTAACGCCAATGCGGTTGGAGGCATATCGAATATTATAAAATCT
Source organism: Melioribacteraceae bacterium (assembly GCA_026983955.1). Taxonomy (GTDB): domain Bacteria; phylum Bacteroidota; class Ignavibacteria; order Ignavibacteriales; family Melioribacteraceae; genus BMS3ABIN04. Next base: position 27,448 of record JALSTB010000171.1, on the reverse strand, counting down.
TTGTCGCCGTTGTTTCCGGTAATTTCCGAATATGCAGCAAGCAAAGCGTATTCTTCAATTCCCGGGGAATATTTTATAATTCCGAAATAGTTTTCGAGATTCAATGCAGTCAAGTAAGAATAAGACCGTTTCACTTGTGATTCCACAGCGGATAAATAGTTTTTGATTTGTTTATCAATATCAATTTCCTGCACAGAAAGATTCCGGTTTATTTCCCGCGGATTTCCGGAAAATTCCATTTGGAAAATATCGGATTGATTGTGCGCGGGGTCGAGCGAAACCAGCAAAACATTTTTACCTTGCAGTGCCAGCCTTACTGCGGTTAAAGCGGAAACGGTTGATTTCCCTACTCCTCCCTTCCCAAGGAAAAATATGTCTTTTCTCTTCCGGCTCATCTATCCGATATCCAAATGTGAAAAGAGTTCCGAAAACGGACTTTCGGCAGTATCGACTTTGTTTAGCATTTGAATTAAGTGACGTTCCATATCAGGCAATAAATCCAGAGTGATTTGCACCGGAGGAGCCGGCAATCCGATAAAGGCACCAAGAATTATCAACCCGAAAATATTTTCCATTTCACCCAATTCGTATTCCAAAACATCAACCGCTTTCTGTTTCGACGAATCTTCGTAATTCCGGTAAAAACTTTTAAGTTTATTAAAAATAATATTTAATATTTTAATCATTTGCCAACCCGGAAAATTTTCTTATCGAAATCAATTCTTTTTCGGGACGGATAAAAATAATAAACCGAATAAATGGCGATGAGAAATATTCCAATCGAATAATTAAAAGGAAGATTTAATAAAACCGCAAGAACAACGAGGTATGGAACCATTAAGGCAATTGTTATTAACCTTTTTTCGAACTTTAAAAATTCTCCGGAGTCAATAACTCTTTCATCTTTCAATTTATTTGCGAACCTCGAACGGTAAAAAACGGGGAAAGCTATACCGGCTGCGGCACTACAAACAAAGAGCAAAACATTTACCGTTTTGCTACCGGGTAAATCAAATCCCACACCGGTTCCAAACGACTTAATCACATATAACAAAATCAATATAACAACAGACGGAGTAAGCAAAGTAAAATAATATTTTTTCAATTCATTAGTCATTTACAGCACTCCGGAAATCGGGGCAAGCCTTAACCGACTGCTTTAACCGTTCCGGTTGTGTCTTCATATTTAACAGAGATAAATTTCAAAAATCCTTCAACTGCAATCCAAATAACGGAAAGGATTATTATCAAATTAATTGCCTGCAATAGAATATTGTTTGAGGAATTAAATTCAATTTGATTCAAAACAATAGCCCAAAACGACATTACAAGCATAAACACAGCCGGAATACCACTTAAAATCCATCCCCATTTGTGATGTTCCCTCAAATAAACCGTTACTATAATCAACGCCATTGCGGCAAGGGTTTGGTTTATTGCACCGAACAAAGGCCAAAGCAACAAAGCCCCTTTACCGTTCGAGCCGGTGGAGAATATTAACGCAAAAGCCGAGAGTACAACAACGAAGGTTGAAAAATATCTGTTCTTAAAAGTTTTGGGAAACATTTCGGTAATAACGTAGCGTTGGATTCTTGTAGCGGAATCCAATGTAGTACCGGCAAATGAAGCAACGAAAACCCCCATAATGATCATTCCGATTTGACGGGGAATTCCTACTGCGTTTAACAAATTTGCCGCACCGGTAACAAAAGCCGCAACTTTGGAACCCAAACCTTTTGCAGCCGCCCACGAAGAATAATGATGCGTCCACGCTTGAACACCGGTAAACGTTTGTCCGTTTTCGGAAAGTCCCATTCCGATTCCTGCCGAAACCGCAATAATTACAAGAGTTGCCAGTGCACCTTCGGTAAGCATTGAACCGTAACCGACGAACATCGAATCCGATTCTTTCCTTACTTGTTTCGATGAGGTACCGGATGAAACCAATGAGTGAAATCCCGAAATGGCACCACAGGCAATAGTGATAAATAAAAACGGCCATAACGGTGGCGCCTCAGCCGGATTGGCATTAATTGCCGGTGCGACTATTTCCAAATTACCACCGAAAGCCCCGAAGAAAACACCCAATACAAGCAAAACCATCGCAATGATTAATTGATGCGCATTCATGTAATCGCGCGGTTGAAGCAATTTGGTAACAGGAAGCACGGAAGCGAAAAAAGCATAAATTAAAAGAATAACCGACCAAACCGCTACCGGCGAAAATCCAAATAGCGCCGGCATTTTCAAAGGGAAAAATGCTCCGATAACAACCGTTGCGTACATTGCCACAATTGCCAAAACCGACCACTTCGTTAAATTTGCTCCCTTTTGATAAATCATATAACCCAACCCCATTGCAATCGGGATTTGAATCCATATCGGGAAGACCGAACCGGGATACAAATCGAATATTATTGCCATTACCAATCCGAATATCGAAACGACAATCCACAGCTCAAGAAATACAACGAAAAAGAAAAAGAGCTTTGTACGCCCGCTAATATATTTTGCGGTAAATTCGGAAATTGATTTCCCTTGATTACGCATCGAAATGATAAGTGTACCGAAATCGTGAACGGCACCCATTATGATTGAACCCAAGAATACCCACAATAATGCGGGCACCCAACCCCAAATTATCGCAATCGCCGGTCCTACAATCGGACCTGTGCCCGCAATGGATGTAAAGTGGTGACCGAAAATCACTTCCTTTTTGGTTGGAACGAAATCTATACCGTCTTCAAATTCAACGGAAGGAACTTTGTTGTTGTCATTCAATTTGAAAATCCGCTTACCGATGAAATGACCGTAAAATTTATACATCAATATATATCCGGCAAACGCCAAAAGCATAATTAAGAGAGCATCCATTTTTCACTCCTTAATTCATTTAAAAACAGAATGAATAAATTTTCGCACACTCGAGCGCAGTTATTTAAAAATACAAAATCTCTTTTTAAGTTTTTTATATTTTTATCCGGCAAAACATACACACCCGCAAAACCACATAAATAACATGAAAATTAAAATTGTGGAAATGAAATAAATAATTGAATATATTTTGCAATAAAAATTGTGTAATATTATAACTGCGCCCGTAGCTCAATTGGATAGAGCATCTGACTTCGGATCAGAGGGTTGAGGGTTCGAGTCCTTCCGGGCGTACAAAATAATTAAAGGAAATCTGTCCGTTTTGCTTTTCCCCAAGCATGTATATAACTTCATGTACGAAGCGCTTATCCTTGCCCGCCGGGCATTTAATGAAGGTGAAATTCCGATTGGTGCCGTTGTTGTTTACAATGGGAAAATAATCGGCAAAGGTTATAATCAAACCGGGAAACTCAAAGATCCAACTGCACATGCTGAAATGATTGCAATTACCGCAGCATCCAACTACTTAAAAGAAAAATTCTTAACCGGATGCGAATTGTATATAACCGTTGAGCCGTGTTTGATGTGCAGCGGTGCAATTTTGCTATCGAGAATCGAAACCGTGTATTTCGGAGCGAATGAGCCGAAATTCGGCTCCGCCGGCTCACTTTACAATGTATTGGGAGAAGGCAAATACAATCATAAGCCGGACGTTTATTCCGGAATTTACGCTGATGAAAGTGCATCATTATTGGAGCAATATTTTCAATCGAAAAGGATTCTCAACAATTTAAATTAATAAGAAAACTTTTTATAATCGGAGGTTAAATTGTCAAATAAGCAAATAATAATGTTCGGTGCACCCGGCGCCGGGAAAGGAACGCAAGCTAAAATTCTTGCCGGAAAATTAAACGTTCCTCACATTTCCACCGGCGACATTTTGCGAAACGCTGTTGCACAAAAAACCGAGTTGGGACTGAAAGCTAAAAAAATTATGGAAGCGGGTGAACTTGTACCCGATGAAATTATGGTTGGAATCGTTAAAAATGTTCTGTTCAGCGATGAATGTAAAGAAGGGTATATTCTCGATGGATTTCCGCGTACATTAAATCAAGCGAAGCTCTTGGATGATATTATTGCCGAACTGAACAACGGATACCCTGTAATTGTTAAACTTAGCGTTGATGATGATGTGATTATTAACAGATTGTCGATGAGGAGAGTATGTAAAGTGTGCGGTACCATTGTTAATCTAAATCAAATTAAGAATGAGAATAAATGTCCTAATTGCGGCGCCGAAAACAGTTTTGTGAAAAGAGATGACGACAGCGAGGAAGTTATAAGAAGAAGATTAAAGGTATATCACGAAACAACACAACCGGTTTTGGAATTTTACAGAAATAAAACCGAAATTATTGTGGTGGATGGTTCGCTTCCCGTGGATGAAGTTACAAATAATATATTGAAACATCTTAAAATAGCCGTCTAATCTTCTTTATCCGGTTGCTCTTTCGGTTTCAATATTACTTTTACAGCTTTACCGTCTTCAAGTTTGAAAATTTTGGCACGTACTTTTTTAACCAGCTCGTAATTATGCGTGGCAAATATTACCGCTGTTCCTCTTTCGCTTATCCTTTGCAGAATATACATTATATCCATCGATGTTTCCGGATCCAAATTACCCGTAGGCTCATCGGCTAAAATCACCTTGGGATTTTTAACAATGGCACGGGCAATTGCAACGCGCTGCTTTTCACCTCCCGAAAGTTGATTCGGCATATTGTTTTGTTTGTGAATTAAACCGACTTCCGTTAGCGCATCAACCACACGTTTTTTTAGCTCCTTCCGGGGAATTCCCAAAAGATGCAGTACAAATGCAAGATTATTAAAAACGTTACGGTCTTCCAGCAGTTTGAAATCCTGAAATACAACACCTACGTTTCTTCTGAGGAACGGAAGTTTGTTCGGTTTGATCGTATCGGAACTGAATTCTCCCACTTGCACGTATCCGCTTTGGGGAAGAATATTCATGTAAACCATTTGTAACAGCGTGGATTTCCCAATGCCGCTCTTCCCTATCAAATATACGAATTCACCTTCGTCAACATGAAGGTTCAAATTATTGAATACAGGTTGGTTTGAATAACTGAATTCCACATTGCTGAAAGTTACCATATCAAAATTTCTTCTTTATTATAAATTGAGCCCTTTCCGAATTTTCGTTCGCATTTTCATAAGTGAAAGTTTCGAAACAATGAACAACATATAATTCCGCATCGTCAATCACCTTGAAATAAAAATCGAAATCGTATATTTTTTGCTTGTGCACTTCTTCAACAATCGTTCCGTCTTCCAATTTTATCTTAAACCTGTTCCAATGAATTTGCGCTTTCTTATCATAATCGCTTTTTTGAATATACTTAATATTTCCGAATTTTCCTTTTCTGTTCAAGCGTTTTACGTGTTTAAGACTGTTGTTTTCCAGACTCACATCGAAAGTAAAAAAAGATTGCGGTGTCATTACCGATGCAATTTCTTCAAAAAATTTTTTTAATCTGGTCCCGGTATTCAAATAATTTAAACTGTCGAATGTTGAAAATATAAAATCGAATTTAATCTTAAACGGGAGATTTTCCATACTGCAGCATATTTTATTTAAATTATTATCATTTAATCTTAACATTTCAAGAGCGGCATCGGAAACGATAATTTGAGGAAATCTTACAGCTATTTTTTCAGCAAGTTTCATATTTCCGGAGGCCAATTCCAAAATGTTCTCCCCTTTAATTTCAAGCAGATCGTATATCGACAAAATATACTGTGCCCAATGATCATAGTCCACCGACCGCATAAGGTAATTGTAAATTTTGGCAACGTACTTGTATTGATTATTTTCCTTTTCCACTTTTCTTTCTCATGTTAACTATTTTGTCTGCCCACGAAAAAGCTTGGTTCATGCTTGATTCATCGGCAACAAATTTACCTGCAATGTCGAACGCCGTTCCGTGGTCGGGCGAAGTACGCACAAATGGCAATCCGGCGGTAAAATTAACACCGCTACGGAAGTTCATCAACTTAAACGGAATTAAAACTTGATCGTGATACATGCCGAGAACAGCATCAAATTTTTTATACAATTTTTCGCCGAAGAATGCATCGGGGACGAACGGACCGTAAACATTTTCAAATTTACCGATTGCCGGTTTAATGATGTCAATTTCCTCCCGACCGATTTCACCTGCCTCACCGGCATGCGGATTCAAACCCAGTACAGCAATTTGCGGTTTCCCGATTCCGAAATCATTTTTCAAACTGAAATGCATTGTATTTATTGCGGAGCTTATTTTCTTCTCCGAAATCAACCCGGGTACTTTTTTCAACGGTTCGTGTATCGTTACCAAACCGGTTTTCATGCTCCGGGATAGAAACATCATCAAATAATTTTTTATTCCGGAACGGTGGCTCAACAATTCAGTGTGTCCGGGAAAATCAATATTAGCAAGGTGCAATGCCAGTTTGGAAATGGGAGCGGTAACCATGGCAGCGGCTAAACCTTTTTCAATTATTTCCAATCCTTTCAATATCGCTTTGTAACTGATTTTTCCGGATGATTTGGTGGGCTTGCCCGGTGATAATTTCACTTTTCCAATATCTATTATGTTAATTCGACCTTCGCGGATATTATTTAAATTTTTAATTATCGAAAAATTAAAATTAGGTTGAATGTTTTGCACTACCGTTTCGAAAACGTTTGCCGGACAGACAAAAATTACAATATGTTTTTGCGGATTAAATTTTTTATTGAAAGTTTTAATACAAATTTCCGGTCCAATGCCGTTCACATCGCCGCAAGTAAAAACAAATCCGTTCATCATTTACCTAAAAGTTTAAACTTACCCGAACCGGTTCTATCGATGAAAATAAATTCGCGGTTTATGTGTTCGTATTTCCAGATTTCCAAAATTTCGTTCTGCTCGGAATATTTTCTTTCTATCGATGTTGGTTTTCCGTACTTGATATAAATCTTTGCCCGGTCGGTTCGCAATCCGTTTGATTTTCCCAATGTATTAAAATTCATAAGTGCATAATCCGCACGGGTATAAAACTCATTCATTGCTTCATTAAATTTACCCGGTTGGGGGAATTTTCTGTTCCAATATTCCACCAATTTTTTATAATACAACCTCGAAGGATGTTTGAAAATTGCCCTTACCTCTTTATCCTCACCGATAATCCGCAATAATTTTATTGCCATTTCGGGATTATATAGTGTAAGAGGTTTCGTGTACCAAATAACATATTTACGGAATTTAACTTTTGTTGTGTCATTCAGTTTAATTTCCAAATCAACTTTGCCTTCATTCAATTTTTTTGAAAAACCGTCGATGAAAAAATAATTGAATTTTGGTGCGATTGAATCTTTGCGTAACAAAATTTCGTTTCCCGCATGGACAAAATTAAATCCTTCATAATTTTTGTTCGTGAGATTTGTATCCACAATTACAGTATTATTCTGTGAAATTTTCAATCCAAGCACAGAAGTAGCTTTTTTGACAGGTAATAGCAATCCGTTATCTTTATTTGTAAAAGGGAAATTGTTTTCGAAATTAGTAAGAATGAAATCCCCTTTATTTTTAGTAACAACCAAGGGTTCAAAAACATCATTCGGCTTTATTTCTTTGACGAGCGGTTTAAGTCTGACATCAATATTCGTTTTATCCAAACGTATTTCCGGCACCAATTTGTATTTCCCGCTCTTTAGCCGGAAGGTTAGAAGTCCTTGCACATATTTGTCTTTTGCCTTGGTCGATTCATAATCGGATTGGAAAATATTTTTGTTCACCGATGTCCTTTCGACGACCGAGTCATTCTTTAATACTTCAATATTAAATTCAAATGAGCCGGAATAACCATCACCTTGTTTTAGAAAAACCAACTTATTATTGGCAATTCTGAACGTAACATACAAGTCCGAATATTCATTGTTAACCGGCAAATAGTAAGCGGATAATAACACTGGCGGCGGTGGTTTGATTTGTGCATTTACCGTAATAGCACAAATTAAAATTCCAGTCCAGAAAGTTTTTTTTAACGAGGTGAACAATTAATGGATTCCCCTTTAATAGTAAATTAACCGGAAATATATTAGAAAATAAATAGAATTAAAAGAGTAAAAAGAAATCCGTCAACTGTTCATGCTTTGCAGGAATTCCTTATTGGTTTTGGTACCGCGCATCTTATCCAGCAAGAATTCCATAGCTTCAACCGGATCGAGTTCGGCCAATATTTTTCTGAGGATCCAAACTTTATTAAGTTCCTCTTCACTGAGCAACAACTCTTCTTTTCTGGTACCGGACTTGTTAACATCGATAGCCGGAAAGATTCTTCTATCGGACAGCTCACGGTTAAGGACGAGCTCCATATTTCCCGTACCTTTGAATTCTTCGAAAATCACTTCGTCCATTCTGCTTCCGGTTTCAATAAGAGCGGTTGCAATTATGGTAAGGCTTCCACCGTCTTCAGTATTTCTTGCGGCACCGAAAAATCTTTTCGGTTTATGCAATGCGTTTGCATCGACACCACCGGAGAGCACACGACCGCTGGAAGGCATAATGGTATTGTGCGCCCTTGCCAAACGTGTAATACTATCCAACAAAATTGTTACATCATCACCGGCTTCAACCATTCTTTTTGCTTTTTCAATAACCATATTTGCAACTTGCACGTGCCTGTCCGCCGGTTCATCGAAAGTTGAGCTGATAACTTCCGCATTTACCGAACGTTGCATATCCGTTACTTCTTCAGGGCGTTCGTCAATAAGTAGAATGATTAATTTTATTTCGGGGTGATTTCTTGTAATGGAATTGGCAATCTTTTGAAGCAATACGGTTTTACCGGTTTTGGGCGGTGAAACAATTAAGCCTCTTTGACCTTTGCCAATCGGCGAAAGCAAATCCATAATCCTCATAGAATATTCACCCGGGGACGATTCGAGTTTAATTCTCTTCGTCGGATATAGCGGAGTCAGATTATCGAATAAAGTTCTGTCTCTAATTTCTTCCGGATCTTTTCCGTTTACGGCTTCAACCCTAAGCAAAGCGAAAAATCTTTCACCTTCTTTCGGCGGTCTTACCTGCCCGCTAATCAAATCTCCCGTACGCAAACTGAACCGTTTGATTTGTGAAGGTGAAACATAAATATCATCCGGAGACGGCAAATAATTGTAATCGGCCGACCTCAAAAATCCGTAACCGTCTTGTAACACCTCCAAAACACCTTTGGAAAATGTTAAGCCGTCTTTTTGGGTTTGTGCTTCGAGAATTTTGAATATGAGGTCTTGTTTTCTTAGGTCGCTGTAACCGGAAATGTTGAAATCTTTAGCAATTTTGTAAAGATCAACAATTTTCTTAGACTTAAGTTCTGAAATATCCATTGGCATAGTTTAAATCCTAATATTTAATTTTAAAATTATTGTTTCGTAAAATATTTTCGGGAATTATCGTATCGATAATGATTAATTGATTTTTTTTGATTTATGAAAGGAACACGAGGCTCATTTCAAACATACCTTTATTAGATTAAAATGTCAAGACGTTTTTGTCTTTTAAAGCATTTTTTATTTCGCCAAGCAAATAAATACTCCCGGCAACTGCAAGACATGCATTGTCCTTGCGTTCCTTGAATTTATTAATAAACTCCGATTTATCTGTTACAATTTCCGCTTGCACGTTAAGCGATTTTGCAATTTCAACCAGCTCGGCCGGATTTGCCGCACGGTGGTAATCGATGCTTGTGAAGTAAATTTTATCAAAGTGATTTTTCAACAATTTGATTGATTCCTTGTTATTTTTATCTTTCATCGCACCGAATAACAAAACCGCTTTGCTGCATGCTTTTTTATCTTTTTCAAACTCTTTTATGAACGTTAGTATTCCTTCCGGATTATGTGCAGAATCGAATATTATTTTCGGATTGCTGTTATGGATTTCGTACCGGCCTTGAATACCGGAATTCTTAATAACATTATCGATTCCATCCCGGAAATTTTTAGGTGTTAAATTTTTCAATGTTCCGTTTGCGGCAAATATTGCCAACGCGGCATTTATCAATTGATGCATACCGCGCAACGGTGTTTCATACAAAGTAAACGTTGTGTCTATCAAATTTATTCGAATGTCATTATCATTTTGCACAATATAATTTTTTAACGGGAATATATTGCAATTCCGGTCTTTCGCAATTTTTTCAATTTCACGCTCCGCTTCATCCGGCATTAATCCGGCAAAAACGGGGATGTTGTTCTTAATAATACCGGCTTTTTCCCTTGCTATTTCCGCCAATCCGTCTCCCAAAATGTGGGTATGTTCGTAACCGATAGTAGTTATTATTGAAGCAAGCGGAACTATTGTATTAGTTGCATCGAGCCTTCCTCCCAAGCCGACTTCAATTACCGCAAAATCAACTTTAGTCTCTGCAAAATATTTAAATGCCATTGCAGTTGTGAGCTCAAAAAATGTCGGTTCGTACTTATCGATATAATTTCCCAAGTCTTTCATAAAACCAAGAACATATTCATCCGGAATCATCTCTCCGTTAATGCGAATCCGTTCATTGAATTTCACAAAATGCGGAGATGTAAAAAGTCCGGTTTTATATCCGCTTTCGGTCAGAATGCTTGCAAGGAACGATGCCGTGCTTCCTTTCCCGTTCGAACCGGCAATGTGAAAAGCTTTCAGCTTTTTTTCGGGATTCCCGGTATGATTTAACAACCGGGTTATATTTTCCAAGCCGAGTTTAACACCGAACTGTCTGGACGAAAATAGTTTATTTAAAGCCGTTTGTATATCCATTTACAATACATACGATGCGGTAAGTTCCGCAATTCTTTTAATTTTATTATCCAAACAATACTTATTTAAACCTTCAAGTACTTCAATGCTTGCTTTCGGATTAACGAAATTAACGGTTCCCAACTGCACGGCGGAAGCGCCGGCAATCATAAATTCCACAGCGTCTTGCCAATCCGTTATCCCTCCGATACCAATTACCGGTATATCAACGTTACGGCTGATTTCCAAAACCTTAGCCAATGCAACCGGTTTTATTGCCGGACCTGAAAGTCCGCCCGTTATATTTTTAATTTTCGGCTTTCTCGTGTTAATATCGAACGCCGTACCAACAAGCGTATTTATTGCTGAAACCGCATCGGCGCCGCGCTCTTTTGCAACACGTGCAAAACCGGCTATATCGGAAACGTTCGGGGACAATTTAATTATCAAGGTTTTTCCGGTGGCTTTGCGCACCCGTCCGGTAATTTCCGCAACTGCGTTCAGGTTGTTTCCGAAAATCAATCCTCCGTCTTTAACATTCGGACAAGAAACATTTATTTCGAAAGCCTTTATAATTTCATATCTGTCAAGAATGCTTACACATTCAACATATTCTTCAATTGTACTTGCCGCAATATTGCAAATTAACGTCGATTTAACTTTTTCCAAAAAAGGAAGTTTTTCGGAAATAAATTTTTCCAAACCTACGTTTGCCAAACCGATTGCATTTAACATTCCTCCGGTTGTTTCCACAACCCTCTGCGGCGGATTCCCTTTCCTCGGATGAAGCGAAATTGATTTTGTAACAATTGCTCCGATTTTGGAAAGGTCGATGAACTCCGATATTTCATTACCGTAACCTACCGTGCCCGAGGCAAGTATTACCGGATTTTTTAATTCTAACTTATCGCCTATTTTTACCGTTAAATCGACTTCACTCATAATATAATTTCGTTTGAATTGAAAACCGGACCGTCTTTACAAATCAGATAATATTTATCTTCTTTCGCCGAGTGTACGGGGCAGCCTTGACAAATACCGAAACCACAAGCCATATTGCTTTCGACCGAAATTTCACATTCGATATTTTCGCGGGCACAGAATTTTTGTAAACCGGCTAACATCGGATGGGGTCCGCATCCGAATATTTTTACCTTTTTACCATCTAAAATATTCTTCTGTGAATTTAGCAATTCGATTACATTACCTTCAAATCCTTCCGAGCCGTCATCGGTCGATATAAATTCTTTTTCCGTGTTGAGTTTTACCAGTTCTTTGCTTGTCCGAGCACCGTTGAAAACCACTATTTCCTTGCCGGAATCTTTTAATCTTTTAATTAAAAACGGGAACGGTGCTATTCCGATTCCGCCACTTACTATTATACCCAAGTCAAAGTTTTTATCGATTTTAAAACCGTGCCCTAACGGTCCAAGTATATTAACATGTTCGCCGGGTTTTTTCAGAGAAAGAATTTTCGTGCCTTCACCGGTAACTGCAATCATGAATGAAATTTCATCTTCTCTTACATCGCTTACACTGAACGGTCTTCGCAGAAGCGGTATTAACGATTCGGATACTTTGATATTACAAAATTGGCCGGGTTGAAATTTTCCGGCGATTTCCGGAGCTTTTACCGTAAGCAGGAAAATATTATCCGTAAGGAATAGATTGCGAACAACTACATAATTATCTAATATCAACTCACCCGCTCAACTATTATAAATTCATTCTTTTCTATTTTTTAATATTTGAATTTCAATTGTACGTATTTTATCCAATCTTCTTTGATGTCTGCCTCCGAGAAAATCCGTTTTCAACCAAACATCCAAAATGGATTTTATTGTTTCCATTCCCAATGTTTTAGCCCCCAGCACCAAAACATTCGAATTGTTATGTTCACGGGAACTTTTTGCGGAAAATTCATTGTAACATGTTGCCGCCCTAATTCCGGGCAATTTGTTTGCGGTAATAGCCGAAGGTATTCCGGTGGCATCAAAAATAATTCCCGCATCAACTTCGTTCAACACTACATTTTTTGCAACGGTTAAAGCAAAGTCGGGATAATCGCACGATTGTTCATCGTAAGTTCCGTAATCAATAACTTCAAAACCTTTTTCAGAAAGGAATCCGATTATTTCTTTTTTTACCGTAAATCCCGTGTGGTCGCTTCCAATACCGATTTTTTTTATTGTGGAAGATTCCCCGGATTTATTTGCCGTAATTTCCGATTTTGTCTGCTTACTTTCCTTTTCGAGGGAAATATTCAACTCTCGGATTTTATCGAGCGCAGAGGGAGTAAAAATTTCATTGCCGGAGACCTTAAGAACGGTTCTACCGCTTTTGTACAGATTTAAAATTATTTCTTCGGTAATTAATTTTTTCATTAGAGTAAATCGGTTTCTTTATGCATTTTTAAGTAATCCACCACTTTTTTTACATCTTGCGCATTTTCCCGGTTACAAACGAGCAGAGCATTTTTGGTATTGATAACAATTAAATTCTCAACGCCAATCAAAGCGGTAAATTTTTTCGGTGAGTAAATATACGAACTATATGTTTTATCCGTGTAAACTTTTCCGACTTTTGCGTTACCCGAATCATCCTTATCCGATAATTGATAAACCTCTTCCCAACTTCCCACATCACTCCAGTTAAAGTCTGCTTTTGTAAGATAAACATTTTTGGATTTTTCCATAACTCCGTAATCGATTGAAATATTTCTCAATTGTCCGTAAACATTTGTTAAAGTTTCGTCGAAATCATCTTTGCCAACGCTTTTTGATAATTCAACCAATCCTTCGTACAAATCGGGTAGATGTATTTTTATTTCGGATTTAATTGTATCTACACGCCAAATAAACATACCGGAGTTCCATAAAAAATCGCCCGATTGTAGAAATCTTTTTGCGGTTGAAAGATTCGGCTTTTCGGCGAAAGTACGTACTTTGTAGATATTTTCCCTCAACGGTTCATCAATATATTGAATGTAACCGTATCCTGTTTCGGGTCTTGTGGGAGTGATACCGATTGTTACCAATCCTTTTGTTTCGTAAGCAAATTCCGCCGCTTTCTTCAATGTGTTTTGGAAACTTTGTACATCGAGGATCAAGTGGTCGGCCGGCAAGGTTAACATGACAGCATCTTTATCGCGATGTTCCACCAATACTGCGCCAAGTCCGATACATGCTGCGGTATTTTTACCGAACGGTTCGGCAATAATGTTCTCTTCGGGTATATGCGGTATTTGCTTTTTAATTTGCTTTACCTGATTTTTATTTGTAATCACAAATATATGATCGTTCTCTACCAATCCGTTCAAACGTGCAACTGTATTTTGGATTAAAGTATTATTTCCGAAAATTTTCAAAAGTTGTTTCGGTTTTTTGCTTTTACTGCGCGGCCAAAATCTCGAACCTATTCCACCGGCCATTATAACAGCATAAATTTTCATATTAATTCCCTTCTTTTAATTTTTCAATTTCTCTTCCCAAAAACTCAGCCCGTTTCAGAAATTCGGTAATATCAACTTTTTTATCTTTAATTATTGCAGCTATAACTATCAAGCATGAGCGCATAGCGTAAATTAACTGCTTGTTTATTTTAATCACACCCCTTTGAATTAAACGTAAAGAGTCTTCAAACGTTTGATGCATTCGTGTAATAATATCGAAGTTATGTTTTTCGGACAAGGTTTTATTTATTTCCACGGTACGTAAACACTTAAAAATTTGTTCAGCCGAGCGTTTACCGTCGAGCAAATCATTCAGCAATGCATCCAGATTTTTAATTGAGTCCAACACTTTTTCTTTGTATTCGGCGAAAGAAAGATCTCGCTCCAATACTTCGTCGTCCAAAATAAAATCCGATTTCATTTCCAAAGTTTCATCATCATCGTTCCCGGTAGGTTCATAGTCCAACATAAATTCAGCCATTTCCGTTTCAGAGCCGGTGTTTTCCGTGGTTGCCAATTCCAATTCATTCAACCGGGCAACAATTCTCTGAAAATTCTGCCAATCGAACTGTTCAATCAATTTATTAAGGGTTTTCGATATGTTTTCGGTATGCTCGTTAAAATGATACGAAACCGAACTGAAATCGATTTCGTTGGTTTCAATAAAATTGTAGGCTTCATTTAATTTAATTGCAAATGTGGAAAGCTCAGTGTTCTTTTTCATTCTTTCGATTACACCAGCAACGGAACCGGAATCAAACAACAATTCACGTAACTTTGTTATAATTTCCACTTGCCCGGCTTTAAGATGCAATCCGTTCACAGCATTGTTAAAACATTGTTCCAAATATTTTTTTGTAATTTCTTTCATAAGCCTGTGTAAACTCTCGGAACTCTTTTACTAATGTTGCAAGTTATTTCGTAAGGGATTGTATTGATCAACATTGACCAATCCCAAGCATCAATTTTATGGTTTTTACTTTTGCCCAACAACACGGCTTTTGAACCCGTTTTAATTTTATCGTTTCCGGTATCCACGCAAATTCGATCCATCGTAACCGTCCCGATTTGAGGATAAACTTTATTGCTAATAATCACTTTCATTTTGTTTGTTAAGTTACGCGATATTCCATCGGCATAACCAACCGGCAACGTTACAACATTCGTTTTATGTTTGGCAATAAATCTTCTCCCGTAACTCACCGAGTCCCCTTTCGAAATTTGCTTCACCGTGGAAACGGATGAATACAACGACATAACGGGTTTTAATTTTACGGATCCGGAAGTTTCGAGCGACGGATAATAACCGTAAAGCGAAATACCGGGGCGTACCATATCGAAATAAGATTGTGGCATATCCAATATTGCTCCGCTGTTTGCAGCGTGTACAATTCCGGAAGCAATCTTTCCGGTTTTTAATTCATTTAATATGTCTTTAAATCTTTTCAACTGCAAATTTGCAAAAGTTTTGTCTTTTTCATCCGAAGTGGCAAAGTGGGTATAAATACCATCAATTTTAATATTTTTAATTTTAGATAATCTCACAATAATTTCGACGGCTCTTTGATACGGAATACCCAATCTTCCCATGCCCGTATCTATATTTACATGAATTTTTAATTTTTTGTTCGATTTATGTTTCTTTAATTTTGCAAAATCCGCTTCGCTGCAAAACGAGGGATAAATTTTATATTTCAAGTAATCATTTAACTCACTGGCTTGCACCGGCGAAAAGGTAACAACGGGTTGATTTGTAATTTTTGCTTTCCGTAATTCGATTCCTTCTTCGGTTAAAGCCACTCCGTAATAATCCGGTTTTTTATTTCCCAATTGCTCCAACTTTTCAACACACTTAATCATTCCATGACCGTAAGCATCCGCCTTTACAACAGCCATAACTTTCCGATTGCCTATTTTTTTTCGGATATTCAGAAAATTATACTTTAAATTAGACAGGTTAATTTCCGCAAAAGTAGAGCGCATTTGATTATATTTATAAGAATAGAATGAATTATTATTCCGGTTCTAAATTTAATTAAAATTAATGATTTTATACACTTGTGATCAGGAAAAAATATTACCTCAAAAATATTTGAATTTTAATTTTACTTATAAAAAAGGGATGAAACATGTTAATTACGACCACACCAACAGTTGAAGGTAAAAAAATAGTTAAATATCTCGGTTTGGTTACCGGAGAAGCAATTTTAGGAGCAAATATTTTTAAAGATTTGTTTGCCGGTATTCGAGACATAGTTGGGGGCCGTTCAGCCGCATACGAACGTGAACTGAAAAAAGCGAAAGAGATTGCGGTACAGGAAATGATGGAGGAATGCCGCTCGTTAGGTGGAAATGCCGTAATTGCGGTTGATTTGGACTACGAGACAATCGGTCAGACTTCCAGCATGCTAATGGTTTCGGCAAGCGGAACTGCTGTTGTGATTGAGTAAAAATATGTAACCGGTATTCCGGCGGATCTATCACTTAACCGTATTAAAAAGTTAAAACCGGTCTCCGAAGCGGGGATTTACAATATTATTGTAAATTGATCCGAATGTGTATGAAAACCCAATTGAACCCCAGAAACGGTATTGTGTTTCCAATTCACGTTGCTGTAACAAAACTTCTTCTTTCGTTGCCCCCCGTTTCGGTAAATATAATTGATCGTTGATTTTGGAATAGCCCCCGCGCACACGAAGAGAAAGACCTTTTATCAATCTTAAATTCATAGATAAATCCGTATCGATGGAATATTTTGAGAAATCGTGCAAATAATTTCCCCATGAAACATTCATATCGACCGAACCCCAGGGCTGAACTAATTCAACTGAAATTCTTAACGAATGTCTTAGTAAAGTTTCTTCAGTTTTAAAATAAATCGTTTCTTCAAAATATTTATTCCGCAATCCTTCAAGATAGTAACCGATTCGCAATTGTTTGCTGTTCGACATGGAATACGGGAAAATATTGTATTCAATGCCCGGAGAAAGTTTTAATGCCAATCTTACATTACTGTATGCCGAAGAACTTATACGAGCCCACATACCCGCCGACCAGTGTTCCGTTAACGATTTGATAACCGCGCCGGAAAAACCGTAATTCCTTTTGATGCTTTTTGTTACTATATCGTTATATGTAAAATTTTGCTCGTTGTAATTTCCGTAAACCCGTAAATTCAATTTTAATTCTTCGGTAACCCTGCTTGCCGAAACGTCACCGTAAAAGTAGTAATAGTTTGTATTTTCGCTACCGTTAACAAATCCGTCAACACCTGTATTAAAAACCCAAAAATTCCATTCATCCGTTTTTTCTTTTTTTTCTCCGGCTGATTTGGCTTTTTTAAACCGGATTTCGATATTTTCGGAGACGGGTGTTTTAGCAACATATTTCATCAAACCCAATTTTATTACATGTTCCATCTTTACCCTTTCCATATCGTTGGTATCGTCATTTTTCATTGTATAAAAGAGAGTATCGTTGGTATTGCGAAATTTATTCAGTCCGATAAAAAATAAACTTACTTTCTTACCTCCGCCACCGGTTCTTTGCGAAGAGAAGAGGATATGAACATCTGCATCTTTTCTGTCACGCACAAAATTTACATACTCAATTTTTTCTTTTAAATAGTTTATATCACAGCCTCTGCAATCCACATAAACGTTTATGGTGTTTTCTTTAATGAGGTTTTGGTTGGTTTGTGCCGACAAAGGTAAAACGAAAGCAAAGAGAAGGAATAAAAACTTTTTCATAATAACTCCGGAAACTATGATGAAATATTTAATTGAATCAAGTTTCCCGCCCAACCCGGCTTGATACTTCCACTTGATTATTCAGTACGTAATTTTACTTGAATTGCATGAAGTCGCTAAAACTCAGCGTTCAATAGAATAACAAATTAATTAAAACTTTTTTATTATTTATTATTTTATTTTGAATTTTTAATAAACTATAAAAGTATAAAATACTATATATTAATAATTTAATAAAGTTAAGTATGCAAAAAAATCTTATTTAATAAAAGAGAAAAAATCATCTTAATGATAATTGATGCTGCTTCCGCCGATAAATTCCCTCAGAACCGAATCGTGCGGAACTGCGGAATCGTCTTCGACCGGGACGACGGATTCCAGCATTCGTGCCACCCTCGATGCCCTGATGAACGCATCTTCGCGCAATGGATTATCTTTATACTCTTCCGCCCATTGTTTAAAATCATCAAGTAATTTGGGTCTGTACAATGCAATCTCGTAAGGCATGGAACTATTGATAATAAAATCAGCCGTATTTGCATAGGGTATGATATGTTTAAGCTCGCTTGTTCTTACGTAATGCCAATGTTCGAGGGTTTGTTTCGGTTTGTATGCACGGTGCACGGAATCCCTCAACATCCGTCGTATCATTCTGATATCCGTCCATTTTATATATTTCCCATCGGTCCCCCTCATTTGCAGAAGCGGTTCCAGATAAAGCTTGAATTTCAGTTCGTCCGGAATTTCACTGCTCATCGCCGGATAGAGTCCGTGCAAACTATCGATAAGTAATATTTCACCTTTTTCCAATTTCATAGGTGTACGGTTCAAATATCTTTTACCTTCTTTAAAATCATAATAAGGAATTTTCACTTCCTTTCCTTCACTCAACAATTTAAGGTGCTCGTTAATCAGTTCCAGATCGAGTGCTTGCGGTGTTTCAAAATCGTAATCACCAAATTCATCTTTCGGATGCAGTTCAAGATCGAAGAAATAATTGTCGACTATCAACGGAACAAAGCGCATTCCGTGTTTCTCAAGCCGTTGTTCCAGTTTAAATGTTGTAGTAGTTTTACCCGATGAAGATGGGCCGCTGACAAAAACCATTTTCAAATTTTTTGCTCTTTCCATAATCATTTCCGCTGCCATCGTCAAATCGTCTTCGTAAGCGGCTTCCGATTCGTGAACTATGTGTGGAAATTCGCCATTTTTTATTCTCTCGTTCAACAGCTCAACCTTGTGTAAATTATGGTCAACCGCCCAATTGAGCACTTTCCAAATTTTCGCCCATGGTATATTTTCCGAAGGTGTGGAGGCAAGTTTTTCCGCTGCCCTTCTTCGTTTATTTCTTTCGTCGCGGTATAAAATATATTCTTTTGCTACTTTAGCATGTCCGTGTTCAATTAATGTTTTTTCAACGAAGTCTTGAATTTCTTCGATGTGCGGTTTGTAACCGTCGGGAAATTTTTCTTCCATGGCTTTAACAACTTCATCGGCAAGGAATTCCGCTTTACCTTTATCCCTGCCGCCAACGGCAACTGCAGCCCGGTAAATAGCGTTCATTATTCTCTCTTTTTTGAACGGAACAACTGCCCCGCTTCTTTTAATTACATATTTGAATTTACTCATCTGTTTTCCCTTATTAAGATGATTTAATTGTTAAAATGTTCTTTTCATCTTAAATATTTTTCCAGGACCGTAGTCCATATTTTATAACCTTTATTATTCAAATGTAAACCGTCTTCGAGAAAAATTTCTTTTTGAGGTATTCCGTTTGGATTCAACATAGGTTTAACAATATCTGCATAAAATAAGTTCTCTTTCATATCGATAAATTCTTTAATCATCATATTGGCTTTATTCATTTCCGTCCAAAATTTCCACCGGTTAATGCTCGGTTTGATCGGAATAAAAATCAAATCGATTTTGCCTACGGAATCCTCAACCATCTTTACAAACCGTTTGAAATCCGAATAAACCCTTTCCGGAGTTTTACCTGCAGCTATATCATTATCGCCACAATAAAAAACGATTTTGGCAGGTTTGTATTTTTTCACAACATCATCGAAGAAATAAATCACGTCGGAAATGTGTGAACCGCCGAAGCCCCGGTTAATAACTTTTAACCTGGGAAAATATTTTTGAGTTTTCCACATTCTTATACTGGAGCTTCCGACGAACAAAACGGCATTTGCCGGAAAACTGTTTTTATCATCCCAATTTTTAAATACGGAAATTGCATTATCAAACCTGTGCGGATTGGGTGAAAACCGAGTTTCCTTTTGGGCATAAAAGGTACTTAGCAAGAAAACCAACCACAATGCAATAACCGGCTTAACCTTTTTCATTATTCACCGTGTTTTGTTTTAAATCCTTTTAACATCCAATTTTTTGCAAGTACAAGGGCAACCGGACTGACAATTGCAATCAAGCCGTAAATCAACCACATTACTTCCGTATTCATTTGCAAAGGCGGTGTATTCGCCGGACAATATTTGGTTAAGAACCAACCGGAATAAAAACCTGTTACCACTTTGGTTAAAAACCACGGGAATTGACCTACTCCCATGTATAAACCGGTTTTACCTTCGGGAGCAACTTCGGCAATCCATTGCAGAAACCGTGGCTGCCACATCGCCTCGCCGACTGTCATAATAAATACATAAAGCAGGAAGAGAACTATATTCGGACCGAGAGCAAGAAGGAAAGTGGGAAACGCCATTACAAACGTACCGTAAATCATCATCTTATAAACATTTGCCCTTGCGGTTAATCCCGCAACAATAGGGGTTAAGAAGAAAATTAAAATCGGATTGATGTTTGTAAATATTTCAAAATACTCGCTTACAACGGAGCCGGCAAAAGCTCTATCGAGATAATACGGTAACGTAAGCCAATTATGGGCAAACAAAGTTTGAACGGGTATCAGAATAAAAATGAAAAACGTAAACCGAAGATCGCGGAACGGATGATACGGTCTTCTTTTTAAGTAATCCGTTATAGCAAGAACAACCATCAGTACAAACAGAATAAAAGCCAAATCGAGAGTTGCAGTAAAATTAAATATTTTAAATTGATAAATAATGTTTATGTCATTTTCGAATCCGAAGCCGGAAAGTAAAAAGAACACAACAGCGAGAATGGAATAGGTAATCAGCATTCCATTATTAATTTTCGGTTTTTCGAATTCCTCTTTGATCTCTTCTTTTTCTTCGGTTTCTTCGCCACTGAGTTCAATATTTTCGCGCGCAATTTTTTCAACAGCATCTTGATCCGTTTTTCTTGTTAGAATAACAACTGTGATGAGAAGTGACAAAGCAGTTAAAATTACGTAAACCCAAAATACAGCGGTTAATCCGTTGGGTGGGAAAACATCCTCGAAGCTTTGACGTGTGAAAGAAGAAATGAATCCGGAGAAGAAGGCACCGAGATTCATAAATCCGTAAATCACGGCGTAGCCCATTGCCGCCGTTTGTTTATTGGTGTAACGTTTAACCCCGGCGTACGCAGCAGGTTGATACAAACCGTAGCCCAAAACCATAATAAGTAAGCCGGCGGTCATCATAAAAAACATTGGCGACCAAAGACCGTTAGCCAAATGTAATGTACCAGAAAGTGCAACCATCACTCTCCCGACCAGCATTGCAAGAAACGCCAGTGCCAAAGAGGTACGGACACCGAGTTTATCGGAATAACCGCCAAGCAGCAACATTGCAAAGGTAATTCCTCCCGTAACACCGCTGTATATTAAACTGGCTTGTGTGTCTTTCAGTGCCAGATTTTCGGAAGAATATTTTCCCAGAATAGTTAAAATACCGAAATATACAAGCCCTTCGATTATGTACGGAACATTTATGCCCCAAAGGGCTTTGGGCGCTTTGATAAAGGCGATAAAAGTTTCTTTCAGTTCTTTAAAAGCATCTTCAATCACCTCACCGAAAGTTTTTTTTACCGCTTCATCTCCAATATTGTTTTGATTTTCAGACATACGACACTCCGCAAATTCTGATTAAATAATATTTACTTCTGGTTCAAGTTCTATTTGATATTTTTCTTTAACCTTGGTTTGAATAAACTTAGCCAAATCCAAAATTTCTTTACCGCTAGCATTTCCATAATTCACAATTACCAACGCTTGTTTTTCGTATGTGCCGGTGTTTCCGGTTCTGAATCCTCTCAGTCCGGCATTATCGATAAGCCAGCCGGCCGGTATTTTCCAATGGTCTTCATCTACTTTATATGCAACAATATCCGGATATTTTAATTTTAATTTATTAAATGTTCCGGTATTTACAACCGGATTTTTGAAGAAACTTCCCGCGCTTCCCAATATTTCCGGATCGGGTAACTTGCTTCGTCTTATTTCAATAACCGCATTACGTACTTCCTCAATGCCAATTTCTTTTATATTCTTTCCGTTAAAATATTTTGCCAAACCGGTATAAGAAAGATTCGGTTTTCCGGATTTATCCAATTCAATTGTAACATAAGTAATGATAAATTTGTTTTTCAATTTCGTTTTAAAAATGCTGTTGCGGTAAGAAAGTTCGAGAGTTTCTTTTGGCATTTCAATAAATTTATTTTCCCCGATTTTAAATCCCCTTACGGACACAAGCACATCTTTCAATTCTGCTCCGTACGCACCAATATTTTGAATTGGAGCGGCGCCAACCGTTCCGGGAATCAGCGAAAGGTTTTCGATGCCCCACAAATTTTTCCGTACGCAAAATTCAACCAAATCATCCCAATGTGTTCCGGCACCCGATTTGACTACCGCTTTCCGTTCATCTTCATAAATGATTTGAATTCCTTCGATAGAGTTTCTTAAAACTGTGCCATGAAAATCTTCACTGAAAAGAACATTGCTACCCTCTCCCAAAATTAAGAACCGTTTATTATTAACATCAATTTCTTCATTTAATATCTTTTCAAGTTCCGCTTCCGAATTAAATTCAATAAACAAAGACGTTTTGGCATCTATGCCAAAAGTATTGAAATTTTTTAGTGAAAAATCAGTGTGTTTAATCATTCGAATTAGTATCTTGTTCGCCAATCAATTTGCTCAATATTATTTCCGTCACCGCTTAATAACACCGCTCCGTTCCGGCGTACGTCTTCAACCATTATTTTATTCCCGGGAAAATTAAAATCACGGGATTCTTCTCCGGGTAAAAATCTGTCTTTAAAATCGAGAATCAAAAATTCAGGATGTATATCCATAAGAAAATCCCGGACTTTCTTTAATATTTTACTTTTTAATCTCAATATTACTATTTTAATGTTTAACTTATCCAAGAGTTTTTCCGGCAAATAAATATTTTGCGGTGCGATCAAATCAATCAATAAAACGGAAATATTTCCACAAGAAATAATAAATATACCATTTTTCTTGGTGTGTAAAAAATCCGGTTTCGGATAAACAAGAGGATATAATTTTATTTTACCGGCAGAATAAACCTTGTCGCTAAAATATTCCACTTTAACATGGTGGTAAGAAAAAAACTCTTCCAAAATATTTTCTTCTTCGTCAAGTGTGTCGGGCTGAGGTTTTAACAACCGGACAATATGCTTCTTTTTTACCAGAGTAAAGAAACCGCCGTACAATTCATTTCTTACACCGGTCAGCAAACCCAAATTGATTTGCTCTATTCCGTTTCCAGCAAAAAAAGGTTGTAATACTCTTTTCCCAAAATCAAAAAATTCATCCCGTTTTCCGGCATTTGCAAGTAACGAATATTGGTCGCAGTTAAACAAAACGGATTGCCCTTCACCCGCATCAAATATCATAATATTGAATTTATGTTCCGGCAATAAACTGTTGTTGTCAAAGGTAGAAAAAACGGCAAAGTTCAATATTGCCAGTATGAACAAAATGACTCTAGCTTTTCTGTTTCGAAAATACGTTAATGAAATTAACACGGAGAACAAAAGCAGATAAAATAGCAGCGTATCGTAAAGCGAAAAATTATGAATATCCAAATAAGCATAACTTGAGCTTCCAACCGATTTTATAATTCCATTCATCAAATTAACCAACCAACAATTTGCAGAAGCATAAGCCAGAGCCAACCATTCACTTACAAATCCGATTAATATAACTACAATGCCCAATCCCAACACAAAACCGATTGCGGGAATTATAAACACATTTATTATTACTGATATGAGTGAAAGTTTATGGAAATAAAGTAATGTAAAAGGCAATGTTCCGATTTGTGCCGAAAGTGATACAGCTGCAAACAGAAGAAATTTTCTAACCAAATTATCCCTTTTAAATTTGAGGTAAATTGCCTTTCTCATTTCAGGATAAAAATAAACAATTGATAAAACGGCAGAGAAAGAGAGCTGAAATCCGGGGTTAAACAGTTCTTCGGGATTTAAAATTAAAATCAGAAATGCGGCAATGGCAAGCGAGTTATAAGCATTTGTGGAGCGGTTTGTAAGTAAAGCAATGATAATAATTATTGCCATAACCGATGCACGGAAAACCGGCGGTTGAGCCCCCGTGATAATCAGAAAAAAAACAACACCGGTAATAGTGAAAATATATTTTAAGTATAAATTGAATCGATTAAAAAGAAGCATGAATATTAAAACAATAAAGCCTACATGCAACCCGGAAACCGCCAAAACATGTACAACCCCGGCATTTACATATTTACTTTTTAATTCAAAATCCAATTCACCGCGATCGGCCAAGAGTAAACTTCTCAGTAAGGCATATGTTTCGGCAGTATGGTATTTTTTCAGTATGCCGTCGATTGTTTTTCTAATCGTAAAAATTAAATTTTTAACTGCTCCGGTTTGTGTGTCAATTATTCCAACATTGCTCAGACCTTTAACATATAAAAGAGCAGATAAGTTTTTTGAATAAAGGTATTTTGCATAATCGAAATCACCGGGATTCCTTACATTTTTGGGTTTGGCAAGTAAACCGCGTAGTTGCAAATAATTTCCGGTTCCAAGCTTGTGGTAAAAAACATTTATGTTTTGAAAAGATTCATCCGAAATTTTACATAATGCATTAAATCCGGTTTTGTAGAGTGAGCCGGGTGTTTTAACAGAATCAACAGCCAGTATAAATTCGATTCTATCATTTTTAATCAAATCAATCGATTTGATTTTTCCGTAAACTATTACATTTTTCAGACGTGCTTTGTGAAACGGGTATTCCGGTTTTTGCGTATTGAATAAAACAAAATAAAGCGCTCCAAAAATTATTGTAAAGATGAAAACCGGAATGTTGATTTTTCTTATGTTTTTAAATATTATAAAATATAATTGTATAAATATAAATATTAAAATAGAGATTGCAGCCAAATACAAGTATACCAAGTCTTCAAGAATGTACAGTTTACCCAGAATAATTCCAACTACAAATCCGATTGTAAAAGGAATAAACGGATAACGAATCACTTGTATAAACCCAATATTGCCTTTTTTATATCTTTAATAGATTTAATTTTCTTTGCCAATTCTCCGGCATATTTACCGGCTGTAATTGTTAAAGCAGGATTCCTCGTATGGGTTTTCACCGAAAGATCTTCAAGATTACCATGGTCGGAGCAAATGATTAAAGTTTTATCCCCGATATTTTTTAAGATGTAAAAAATAAAATCATCCAACAAATGGAGGCGTTCACTCATTTCCGGTTTATGCCGGCCGTGCCCGAGATGGTCTGTGATAAAATATTCGAACACCGTTAAGTGATGTTTTCCGGACAAGCGGAACAATCTTTTGGCAGCGGTTTCAGGTTTAATTACCGGCAGTTTATAATTTAACCGTGTAACCCAGTATTTATTATCGATTTCGTTGCTCAGTGCATTTCCTTTACGTAAATCGGTAGAAGTTCTTAACCGGACGCCGGTAAGTATGCAGCTTAATGTTGTCACACTCAAGCGCCTTCTGCCGGAATTCACATAATCGAAGAATATACTCGGATAAGCATTTGCGAAGGCAACTTTCTTGTTAATGTTCAAGAATTCCTTAAAAATGTTTTTCTTTTCAATAACCGGAATTAGTGTGGAATAAGGATAAGGTCCGAAATGCTTCCCAATTTTTTCCGGTGCATTGATACCGCAAAAAATAGAGGTTTGCCCGGTTCCGCTTTGCGGTAATCCTTCCACACCCAAACATGCGTCGGCAGGAAATAAAAAAGCCGAATCCGCTTGCAACCGTTGATTAATGAGAGAAGGCGGTTGATCGAAAAAACGGGAGAACACTTTAAAACCGTACTTAAAAAACGGGTTGATTTTGGAATCCGGCTCACCAATGCCAACCCCGTCTATAAATATTAAAATTGTAGAATGCAAAATAAAGTTAGAATTATTAGAATTTACATAAATATAATAATAATGATTCCGGTAAGATTCAATTATTTTCTTTGGATTCAACCAGAACAGTAACCGGACCGTCGTTAATTATTTTAACAGACATCATTTCGCCGAAAAGACCGGATTTTACTTTAGTTGCGCCTAATTGTTGTTTCATCCGCTGAATAAATTTTTCATACAAATTCTCCGCCAAATCCGGTTTGGCAGCAAGATTAAAACTCGGTCTGTTCCCCTTTCTTGTATCACCGTAAAGAGTAAACTGGGAAATAACAAGAACTTCACCGTTAATTTGCTTTACCGACAAATTCATCTTACCATTTTCATCTTCGAAGATGCGAAGATTTGCACATTTATCCGCTACGAAGTTCACATCCGCTTCGGTGTCGCCTTCCTTCACACCGAGTAAAATTACCATTCCATTTCCGATTCCGGCGCTATAGTTTTGGGATTCTATAACCACCCCACCTTCGGAAACGCGTTGTACAAGAGCTCTCATCCCAATACTCCGCTTATAATTCTGTCGATTCCACTGTAATCTTTTTTAATTTTAATATTTTTAAAGTTATATTTTTGAAGAATTTCATGAACTTTGCCGCTTTGTCCCTCAGCCAATTCAAAATATATTTTACCGCCGGAATTTAAAAGGCCGCCGGATAATTCAATTATTCTTTTATAAAATTTCAGTCCGTCTTCGTAATCGGTAACGGCAATACTTGGTTCATAATCCTTTATTTCAGATTGTAGAGTTTCAAATTCTTCAACGCTTACGTAAGGTGGGTTCGATACAATAACATCGTATTTTTTTTTAATTCCGTTTGGTAATTCCAAAAAAATATCGGCTTGAATAAAATTAATATTTTCAGTTACATTATTAATCTTGGCATTTTGTTTGGCAATTTCAATTGCAGCATTGGAAATATCCATTCCGGTAATTTCCGCATGAGGCAGGCTTTTGGCCAATGCAATGGAAATGTTCCCCGAGCCGGAACCAATATCCAGTACAGAAATTTCTTCTTTACTATTTAAATCATTTAAAATGTATTCAACCAGAAATTCCGTTTCCGGGCGGGGAATTAATACGGAATTGTTTACTTTTAATTTCAAACCGAAAAAATCGACTTTACCCAAAATATATTGAAGAGGCTCCTTTTTGCCCCTTCTGGCAATATAATTTCTGTATAGTGTTTTTTCTTTTTCCGAGAGTGGTTGATC
>JALSTB010000170.1 GCA_026983955.1 Melioribacteraceae bacterium | reverse complement strand
ACAGCATTGTCAATCCGTATGTGCAAGAACTCCAAATGAGTTTAGACCAAATTGAAAAAGGCGGTTATGACCATTTTATGCTTAAAGAAATTTATGAACAACCGCAAGTTATTAAAGATACTACACGAGGTAGATTGCTGGTAAACAACAATTTGATAAAAATGGCGGGAATTGATGAGCATATCGAAAAATTCCTACAAGCAAAACGCATCATCATTGTTGCCGCAGGGACTTCGTGGCACGCAGGCTTGATAGGCGAATATTTGTTGGAGGAACTGGCTCGTATCCCCGTTGAAGTGGAATACAGTTCGGAATTTCGTTACCGCAATCCGATTATAAATGAAAACGATATTGTTATTCCTATTTCACAATCAGGCGAAACAGCAGATACTTTGGCGGCGATAAAATTAGCAAAAGACAAAGGTGCGTTTATCTTTGCCGTTTGTAATGTTGTCGGTTCGTCTATCGCAAGAGAATCCGATGCCGGTGCTTACACACACGCAGGTCCGGAAATTGGCGTTGCTTCGACCAAGGCATTTACTACGCAAGTAAGCGTATTGGCAATGATTGCTTTGAATTTGGCAAAGAAAAAAGGAAATCTTTCTCTTTCGGCGTATAATATGTACTTGAATGAATTGGAAAATATTCCCTTAAAAATTGAAAAAACTTTGGAAAGCGATTTGTATATTCAACAAGTAGCAAATCATTACAAAGATGTGAGCAATTTTTTGTATCTCGGACGTGGATTTAATTTTCCCGTTGCCTTGGAAGGGGCTTTAAAACTAAAAGAAATTTCATACATTCACGCCGAAGGTTATCCTGCGGCGGAAATGAAACACGGTCCTATTGCCTTGATTGACGAAAATATGCCGGTCGTTGTTATTGCCACCAAAAAAGGTCAATATGAAAAAATTGTCAGTAATATTCAGGAAATAAAATCGCGTAAAGGTAAAATAATCGGTATTGTTACCGAAGGCGACCAACAAGTTAAGGACTTGGCAGACCACGTCATCGAAATACCCGAAACATTGGAAGCATTGACTCCTTTGTTGACAACAATTCCCCTTCAACTGCTGTCCTACCATATAGCTGTTTTAAGGGGTTGCGAAGTTGATCAACCGCGAAACTTGGCAAAATCGGTAACGGTGGAATAAGTTTGTGCTAAATTTTTCGCGTATATTTGTCAAAGTATTAATCGATATAAACTTTAAAAATAATGAAAGTAGAAATCATCAATAAATCAAAACACGCCCTACCACATTATGCTACGGAACAATCAGCCGGAATGGATTTGCGTGCCAACTTGGAAGAATCTATCTTTCTAAAACCTATGGAACGCAAAATTATTCCAACCGGTTTGTTTATTGCACTTCCCGAAGGATACGAAGCTCAAATTCGTCCTCGTAGCGGTTTGGCAATCAAACACGGCATAACTCTGGTTAACACCCCCGGTACAATAGATGCCGATTACAGAGGTGAAATTGGTATCATTATGATTAATCTTTCTAATGAAG
>JALSTB010000169.1 GCA_026983955.1 Melioribacteraceae bacterium | reverse complement strand
GATGGTAGTGGTAGACGAATACCAGACGGAAGGAATGCACGAAGTGGAGGTAAACGGACGTGAACTGTTCAGCGGAACATACATCTACCGTTTGCAAGTTGGAGATAAATTCACCAAAGCCAAAAGAATGACGCTTTTGAAATGATTTTCCATCTTGCTTTTGTTATGAATTAATTGGATTTTTGTAGCAAGGCAAGATTATGAAAAACATTTTAAATCCGGATGTAAAGCAAGAAATTTACAACCGTCTTGAAAAGCTCGATGAAAATTCCCAAAGGCGTTGGGGCAAAATGACGGTCAACCAAATGGTTTGCCATCTGCGGGATCAAATACGGTTGGCACTTGGTGAAATAATTATTCCTCCGTGGAAAATAATTTTAAAACCGTTACTGAAATATTTTGTTTTACTTGGTCCGCCCGTACCGAAGGGTAAAGTTCAAACTTTTCCCGAAATTGACCAACTATTGGGAAAGGGCAGCAAGCCCGTGAATTTGCAAAACGACATTAAATTATTAAAAGAAAAAATCGAAGAATTTTCAGATAAAGATGAAGCTTTCCCTTTTGCCGAACATGCGGCTTTCGGAAAGCTAAACAAAAAGCAATGGGGAAGATTAATATATCTGCATTTGGACCATCACCTCAAGCAGTTCGGGTGTTAACGGTATTTTTTAGGATACTCAAAAGAAATTAATTTACCGGATTCGGGTATAACATTTTTCCATGAGTCCACTTCAAAATCAATCTCGGCAATTCCGCTTGTGGGAATATTCATAATATTGGCATTGCTCAGAAGATTGCAAATTTGTGTAAGACCCGGATTATGGCCGAAGAGCATTACACTCGAATATTCATCGGGCAATTCGTTTATAATTCTAAGCAGTTCTCCGGCGGAAGCCAAATATAACTTTTTATCTTTCTGGATTTCCCTTCTGGGGTATCCTAATTTTTTGGCGATTACTTTTGCGGTTGCATAAGCGCGTTTTGCAGGACTTGATATTAAAACATCGGGTTTAATTCCCTTTTCAAGCAGCAATTCTCCCATGAAAGGCGCATCGCGTTTACCTCTTTTGTTCAACGGCCTGTCAAAATCGTCCAAGTCCGGATTATCCCAACTCGATTTTGCATGCCTGAACAAATATAATTTTTTCACCTTAGAATTCTCATTAATCATTAATAAATTGTTATGTGAAAATAATAAATTTAATGTTAAACTTTCGTTAGAATTTATGAAACCGGAAAAGCCTTCATATTGGTACAAACAATCGGGTGTAGTTCCGTATAAGAGTGAAAACGGGGAAATCCGGATTTTGTTAGTTCGAACCAGAAAAGGGAAGAGATGGATTTTCCCGAAAGGAATTATCGAACCCGGCTTAACACCGGAAGAATCGGCTGCCAAAGAAGCTTTTGAAGAAGCAGGCGTTGAGGGCAAAATTGTTAAAGATTACCATGTGACCTACAAATACAAAAAGTGGGGCGGAATTTGTGAAGTGAAATTGTTTTTAATGAAAGTGGAAAAAGTTC
>JALSTB010000168.1 GCA_026983955.1 Melioribacteraceae bacterium | reverse complement strand
TTGTCATGTTGAACTTGGTGCAGCATTACAAGTTATTATAGCTTGTTGTACACATAACCGTTTTACTTTCATTATCAAAAAATTCCGGAAAACTAAACGGACATTTTTATATATTAAACCGGATTTTTAAAAACAATTAGTGAATGAAAATGAAAAAGACAATTATTCTTTTATTCGCCATCGTAAATATTCTTACAGCACAGAAAAAAAATTTCACAATCGAAGATGTAGTTGTAAACTCCTACTCTACACTTGCACCGGAAAGAATCAAGCAGTTCAAATGGCTGCCCGGATCAGATAGTTACAGTTTTGTAAAAACTGAAGACACCGTAACGAATTTGGTCGTCGCTTCGGTTCATTCTTCCCAAATGCAGAACATCATTCCTTTAAACAAAATCAACGGAAAATTGACATCAAACGGCTTGCGTACGCTTTCTTACTTCCCCCGTTATTCTTGGTTTGACAAAGACATAATTTACTTCATAAATAATAAAAACTTA
This sequence comes from Melioribacteraceae bacterium, assembly GCA_026983955.1. Lineage (GTDB taxonomy): Bacteria > Bacteroidota > Ignavibacteria > Ignavibacteriales > Melioribacteraceae > BMS3ABIN04. The sequence goes on along the minus strand of JALSTB010000168.1, from coordinate 1,025 downwards.
ATTTATTACTTCATTAATAAAGATTCGGCTTCAATTGTGAACAGAGTCGAACCGGATGCAAGTAATATCAATCTTGCGCCCAACAAACGTTTTATGGCGTACACAGTGGATAATAATCTTTATGTTTCGCTCGATACTAACAAAACCAAACAAATCACATTCGATGAAAATCCGCATATAATAAACGGGCAAACCGTTCACCGTAACGAATTCGGTATAACCAAAGGAATTTTCTGGTCACCCAAAAACAATTACATTGCATTTTACAGAAAAGACGAAACGATGGTAACCGACTTCCCCATTGTAGATTTCGAACCGGTACCGGCTAAACTCTCGGCAATTAAATATCCGATGGCCGGACAGAAAAGCCATCATGTTACAATCGGGATTTATAACATTGCAACCGGCAATACCGTTTGGCTTAAAACCGGCAAACCGGCCGACCAATATTTGACATGCGTTACTTGGGATCCGGGCGAAAAGTATATTTACGTTGCTCATCTTAACCGCGACCAAAACCACATGCAATTGAAAAAATATGATGTTGCCACCGGCGAACCGGTCAAAGTTCTGTTTGAAGAGAAAAACGATAAATATGTTGAACCGGAACACCAACTGATTTTTCTTCCGAAGGAACCTGATAAATTTCTTTGGTTCTCCAAAAGGGACGGCTGGAACCATCTGTATCTTTACGATACGGACGGAAATTTGATTAAGCAAATTACCAAAGGTAACTGGGAAGTACTGGAATTTGCCGGCTTCGACAAAACGGATACCGAAATTTTTATCGAATCTACCGAAAAGAGTCCTGTTGAACGGCATTATTATAAAATCAACTTGCGAACCGGTTTGCGGACAAAATTAACAACCGAAAGCGGAGTGCACAGGGTAATCCCAAATGATGCGGGCACGTATTTCTACGATTCATTCTCGAGTACGAAAGTACCCGGACTTACGAAAATTACGGACAAGGACGGAAAGACCATTACCATTCTGCTCAGATCCCGCAATCCGCTTGACGGATA
>JALSTB010000167.1 GCA_026983955.1 Melioribacteraceae bacterium | reverse complement strand
ATTAATTTTATTTGGAAATTATGAGCGCGTTCATAAAATCTTTTGCATTCAAATTTTCACAATTAAATATAACGTCTTTAATTTCTTTTTGTTTGTCCTCTCCGAACAGATTTGAAGATAAAGCTTTGAATTTATTATCCAGGTCTTCCATTGTCATCGGTTCGCGAGGATCTCCTTTGGGATATTCAAGATATTCGGAATAAACTTTTCCGTCTTTCGTTTTGATGGTTGCCCGCGAAGGTTGTTTTTCGGGGAACATTTTTTCAAATTCTTCCGAAGCTTCACCTTTAATTTTATCGATCACTTCCCAAATTCTCGGGTCTTTAAGTTTTTCTTCGGAAAATGTTTCAGTTGTAATTTTTTTATCGACCACTGCAGCTGCGATGCAGTAGGGAAGCGAATGATCGGCGGTTTCCCTCGATTCGGGTCTGTATTTATGCGGATCGAACAAAATATCGACCGCCCGCGCAATTGTTGTGATTTTTATTTCTTCTATGTCTTTATAATCGATATTGTTTTTGGTTACTACCTTCAGGGTTGCCGTAATGTGAGTATGTGTTAATGCCTCGGTTGGAAATGCTTTCATGCCGCACTCCAAAATTTTGAAATTTTCACCGAGATTGCCGGTAAGTTTATCGACATCCCAAGTCCATCTACCCAAACTTTGTCTTCCTTTCATCTCTATCGGTTCGGGTTTTTCTTCTTTAGCATTCCAACCTAAAAACGTATCCATAAAACCTTCCTTACCTTCAAATACTTTTTCCGTGCCTGTGTAACCTTTTTGAGCCATGAGTGCGGCAAACACACCGGATTGAACAGCCATCGGGTCAACCGTATTTTTCATCATTGTCAGTTTGCCGGCAGTAGGGCAACCGATTGTGTGGTTATGCGAGCCGTTGATTCCTATTGCATTCACCATTTGGTCCACGGTCAATCCGAGTAATTTTCCCGCAACAACCGGTGAAACGAATTGGGTTAAAGTTGCATGATGCCATTTCCTTTCACGGATACCGGGAACGGCAAACTCGCACAACCGTTGTTCAAATTCGTATGCCAGAACTATTGCCACTATAACATCTTTCATTGAAGCGCCGACAAGTTCACCGGTGGCAAGTGCCGCAGGAATTAAATCCGATGGATGCGAAGGGTCTTCTTTCCAGTAAATATCATTAAAGTCAAGCGCTCTTATTGCCAGGGAATTGACCAAAGTTGCATTAACAGCGGGCATTTTGTCTCCGAAACCTATCAGTGTGGCTTCTTCCTTTCCACCCATTGCTTTATAGATTTCGCGGATTATGTTTACATCTTTTGTATTGTATGCACCGTAAGCACAGCCGATCGAATCGTATAAAAACCGTTTTACTTCGTGAACTACATTTTCAGGTAAATCTTCATATTTTAGGTTTACTGCAAATTCGGCAATTTGGCGGGCGATAGATTTGTCCATAATCCTTCCTTTCTTTTTTCCGGAATAAATGTTTAGATAATTAACCGGTTATGATAAAAGTTTGTTTTTTTCTTAATTAAGAATAATTACTTGAATTGTAAACTTAACTTCTTTTAAAGAATTTATGAAGAAAAACTTTTACAAAAAGAATCAAAATTTATGCTTAATTTGTGTGAAATCATCGAATTAATTTCGTACAATTTATTGCTTACCGTTTAACCGTAAATTTCAATTTAGATTAATTTTTTCCGGACCATTTGCTTAGAGCGAATCAAACCGAGAGGTTTTAACTTCAATGAAATTGCGGATTATAAAGTGTGCGGCAGAGAAATTTTCCTCCGCCGCATACTTGTTTGAAATTTGTTTAAGATTATGAAGTCCGATCTACTTCATTAAAATCATTTTCTTTGTCATTTTGAAATCTCCGGCTTCCAACCGGTAATAATAAATTCCGCTGGCCACATTTGCAGCGTCCCAATTCACCGAATAAATGCCGGGGGATTTTTCTGCATTTACCAATGTAGTTACAAGCTCACCGAGACTGTTATAAATTTTCAGAGTCACATTTGATTTTTGCGGAACGGAAAATCTAATTGTCGTCGACGGATTAAACGGGTTCGGATAATTCTGTTCAAGCGAAAATTCTGCAGGCACTTTTTCGTTATCTTTCACGCCCACAACAAATTGTGGTTGAATTTTCACATTATCGATTGCCCAGCCCCATCCGGTAACAAACTGATCGGCGAACAACCGGAAACGGATTATAATTGTTGCACCGATATTAAAATAACTAAGCAAGTTGATTGTATGTTTTCTGTACATTGTCGAGTCGCCATCGGTACCATTGTCGTATGCGTTTTTCCATTTGCTGTCTAAACGGGAATCGTAGCCATCGCCCAACGGTATCCAGTCCCCGCCGTCGGATGCTTCAACAACAACGTAATCCCAAAAGTCTGTATCCCCGTAACTGGAGCCGCTTTCACCGGGTTCAACAATTGCGATATCCTCATATTCAAAAGTTGCATCGGAAGATGCCACAATAATGGGAACGCGCAGGAACAAAACGTATTCGCTATTGTTATCGTACGGATGAGGTGAATGCGCAGCGGGTGAACTGAATCCAGCCGGAGTTGTAAACGTAAATCCGTCACTTAAAAATTCATCGGTATTTTTGGAAAAATCGTTAACGTAACCATGACGCGCTTCCAAAAGTGATGCAACTATTATGCTTTGTGAGGCGGATTTATATTCTCGTCCGTCTTTGTACGAGGCCAAATATACGGTAACCTCACCGTTTTTATTCAATGAAACCGTAACCGTGGTGTCTTTGACGGTACTGGAGAGAATCTTATAAGAGGAAACTCCGTCAACCATTACCAAAGTGGAATCGTAAACGGAACGAAGTGAAGCATTAATTGTGATTCCGCTGACGGCTTGAACAACTTGGCCGTTTATTCTGGGCGAGAGTGTAACTTCCGGAGGAGTATAATTTGAAAGTTCAGGAAGTGTAACGCTCCAAATACCTCTTCCGTGTGTGGCAACAACCACTTGATCGTCAACTATTTTCATTTCCCAAACGGCTACATTCGGAAAGCCGTTATTTGCAAGATGCCATGATTGACCGTTATCGATTGATTCGACAATACCAATATCGGTACCCGCCCAAATTATATCGGTATTGTAAGGCATAACCAAAACGCAATAGACTGCAACATCGGGGAAACCCCTTGTGCTCGGCGCACCGGATTCGAATCCTGTAATATCTTCCCAAGTATTTCCGTAATCGGTTGTCCTTATAATTTTAGGATAACCTGCATAGGAAAAAATTGCATAAGCGGTTGCCGGATCGGTTGGATGAGTATCCAAACCGGAAATTCCACCAACGTTATCATAATTGTTTACGGGTGTGAACGAAAGTCCGCCGTCTTTAGAAACATGCAATTTTCTGCTGCTTGTCATTGCAACACCAGCCCAAACCACTTGCGGATCGGCAATGGAAATTGTTACTTGTGCTTGGGAGAAATAATCTCCGTTATCCCAGTATTGATTAATTGGGGTTAATGTCCATGAGGAAGCAAAATTATCCGAACGGTAAACGCCTTCGCGGGTAACCGTAAATAAAAGGTCCGGATCACTTTTGGAACTGGCAATTTTCGAAATAAATGGTGAAAGCGCGGAATTGCCCCAACCGTTAAAACCGTTGCTTGCAGCTTCATAATTTGCCCAATTATTCGTAGTTCTCCAAAATCTGTTGTATTGTGATCCGCCGATTAATTTATCAGGGTCGCCGTAATGCCATGCCACTTCGAATCCGTCACCACCAATACGGTGATAATAAGCGCTTGATGCATTTGCATCGCTGCCGGTTGGTGATTGCCAAGTACCGTTATCTTGTGTTCCACCCCAATATTCATTTGCGCCGGGTTTTTTATCGGCACCGTAGAATTGTGAGGTATTATAACCGTTGCCGTCGGTTTCCACCCATGTTTGTCCACCGTCGGAAGAAAAAGCAACACCACCGTCATTGCCGTTCAGAATGGCAATACTTTGTGTGGCATCGTCGGTTGGAATTACAACTATGTTATGATGATCGACATGAACCGGTGCATTAACTCCATATTGACCGTATCCGTCGGTAATGGCAACCGAATTCCTTTGATAAACCGGAACGAAGCCGGCGTTAATTCTCAAATTCGATTCGGGTAAATTGTCTGGATCCCAAGTAACGCCTTGAGCATTGCGCGGGGTAACAACGTAAATGTTTTTATACTTCAAACCCATATCCTGAGCAATATTTGCATCGGGTGCGGTGGAATCGTAGGGTACGGCATTGACAAATATTTCATCACCCCTTGAAGATAATAAATTGTAATCGGTATTTTTTTGAATATCGTGAAATGAAACCATTAATTGAATATTGTTCGTTACGTCCCAAACTTCAAAAGGTACGTCAACATAATCTTTGTAAACATAAGTATTATTGATAAACCGGTGGGCTTTTTGAGATTTACCGGGACCGAATCTAATCTCTACGGAAACAAAATCGTTTTCTGTTGCTGTTGGTTCCTTCCAAAAATCTTCACCGGTGCCAAGTCCGCCATCTAAAAACGGTAAGCTGGAAGGTTTGTAAGCCATAAACGCTTCGGTTCCGTTTTCTTCAACGGATTGAATTCCTTTGACTGAATCAAACACAATTTCGGCTTTCCACAAATCAATACCGCCGTAAAACACAATATTTTCATTATATGGATGAACTGCAATTGTATTATCGTACCAACCTTGTCCGCCCAACCAATCATAATTATTAGTCGATGCATCTTCAACCAATATCCAATTTGCACCGGCATCGGTGGACATAAATAATTTAGAAGGGTTGCCTTCGGCGGAAATGTAGAGTCTGTTGGTATCGGTTGGTGCAATATCTATTTCAAGACGGTTTACGCCGGAAATTCCGTTTGAAGAATTAAACCAAGTATCGCCTCCGTCGGTTGATTTAAGAACACCAACACTGTTTCTGGTTGCATAAAGCGTATTAAAGTTTGAAGGATTTTCCACCAAGTCTTGAATTCTACCGCTGGCGTAAACTTTTGTCCATGAACTGCCGCCATCTGTTGTTTTGTAAATACCGTTGTTTGTTGCGGCAACAACGGTATTTTCATCGTCAGGATCAACTACAATTCTGTTTATAATGTTGAAATCCGAATTGTTAACCGTACTGGCTAATTGCGTCCATGTTTCACCACGGTCGGTCGATTTGAAAATTCCGTCGCCTTCCACTGCATCCAAATTGAAGAAACCTTCACCGGTGCCTGCATACATAACATCATGATTGGATTTTGCCATTACAATAACCGTTGTGGCCAAATTCGGCAGGTCAGGCGTTTTATTAACCCAAGTGGCACCGCCGTCGGTGGTCTTCCAAATTCCGCCGCCAACGGAACCGGCATACCAAGTTTGAAAACTCGGGTCGTCAGGATCTACAACCAAACCCCTGGTTCTTCCGCCTACGTTACCGGGACCACGTTCAACCCAAGGCAACGCATCGGTAATTTTGTTATTTGTTTTAGCTATTTTTCGCAATTGTTCTTTTGCTTTTTTCAGTTCTTTGAGTTTGTAACCTCGTGGATAACCGGGTTTGCTTTGTCCTTCTCTGGTTTTGATCCGCCTGAAATATTCGGCAAATTTATCCGGCTCATCGGATTTTATTTTGTTTTCAACCGGTCTTTTACCTTCCGAAAATTCGGTATAAGGTGTAGGTCTTTTCTGTTTATCTAATTTCGAATATAAATTCTTATTGGAAATGTGTCTCTCCGTGTTGAGGGTTACAGTATAAAATAATGTCCCGAAAAACAGAAAGGAAAATATTACTAATAAAATTCGTTTGGACATTTAGTCTCCGATTATTAATTTACAATTTATTAAAGTTAAAAAAGCAGGTTAATTTTTTATCCGGGATGATTTTTCCAATGTTTCCACATTAAGCAAATAACCAATGGAAAATCCGGAAGGTTGTTTCATTACCATTTCAGGATATACTATTACTTCAACTGTTTTATCATCCTTCCAAAATACATTCCCGTTAAAAATTGTGTCTTCAAAAATTACTGTTTCGTTTGCAACGTTATAAATAAAAAATTTCAATGTTGGAACAGGTGAATTCTTTTTTTGCTTTTTATTGGTAACCAAAATATAATTTTGATTGATGTTTTTATATTGAAATCCTTTGGAGTTAAAAATTTCTATTGCTATGCTGTCCAATGATTTTTCGCCGGGGTTTTTAGATTCAACCTCAATTTTTTTTGAAGCCGAACACGCAATAACAAAAATATTTAATAAAATAAACGGTATGGTAAGCTTATTCATACAAATCTATAGTGCATTAATTGGTTCAGAGAAAATAAAAGAATATTTTATAAATAGCAATACCAATACTGTTCTCGCATTGCATTAAAATGATACAAGATGAAATTATTGACAAATTTTGATAAAACTTAAATACTCGCTTTTCAATCATCTCAAGTAAAAATCTTCAATAAACTAAGATTTTGATAAGAATTCGGCATTTTTTCCTCCGGAATGTGATCTGGCACACACTTTGCCATTCTTCGGCTGCCAAAAGGAATAAACAAGAGGAGTAAAATGAAACAAACAAAAATATTCTTTATTGCTGTCAGCTTAATGCTGTTTTTCGGTGCAAATTTATTCGCGCAATCGAGCGCTTCAGCAACTGCCGAAGTGAAAGCGCAACTTAAAAAAGGATTGTCAATCCAAAATTTGGACGGGGATTTGGATTTCGGTGAAATAATTTTAACGGGTAGTGCAGTAAATCAAACTATAACGCCCGACAATGGAATCAGATTTCTTGTTACCGGTCACCCCGGTAAAAACGTAACGGTTACATTCAGTAATGTTACCTTAACAAATAATGCTTGGGTTTCCGCAAACGGCGGAAATAATGATGTTCTCCAATTCACTGCCGATGTGGACGAAACGGGTGGAAATTCAACTTATATAAGTGCAAACAATGTAAACAGCGGCGATCAAATAGCTCTGGTTAACAACAGTGGGATTGGAAATCTTTATCTTTGGTTGGGTGGTACAATTGCGATAAGAGCTGATCAGGAACAAGGTGATTACACCGGAACTTTTACAATGACTGTGGCGTATTAATAAATAGAAGATTACGCTAAACTAATTTAACACGTTGACGATAATGTAATTGTAACAAATTTTCTTTATCTCATGGGTCCTCGGTGGCGTTGGTAATTTCCGCAAGGAGTTGCTAACGCCGCTTTTTTTATTCACCTAACTTTTTTATCCCCAGTGCCTTTTATAATTTTGATTAT
>JALSTB010000166.1 GCA_026983955.1 Melioribacteraceae bacterium | reverse complement strand
TTTCCGCTCTGTTCTATACTAATTTCGACTTAACCCAAAATAAACGGGGCTCGATGCACACTTATCAATTAAAAAAACGTGATTTTGTTTCGGTTAATATCGATTTGAAACAAATGGGAGTTGGCGGGGATAATTCGTGGGGAGCAAAACCGCACCCGCAATACATGCTGCCGCCAAAAGAATATTTTTTCAAGTATAAAATTATTCCTATTGTAAATAGTAATACAAAGTTAAATTAAATTATTTTTAGTATTTTGAATTCGAAATGATTAACGGAAAAGCCTTCCACATAATGACAAAGCCCACCGGCTCAATTTGCAATTTGGATTGTGAATATTGTTTTTATCTCGAAAAAGAAAAATTGTACCCGGATAAAACGGAATGGGCAATGAACGATGAAGTTTTGGAGAGTTATATAAAACAATACATAGCTTCTCAAAAAACCGGTGAAGTGAATTTTACCTGGCAAGGCGGAGAGCCGGCTTTATTGGGTGTTGATTACTTTCGTACAGTAATTGAGATTGAAAAAAAATATTCCGGCGGAAAAAAAATTTCAAATTCATTTCAAACAAACGGGGTTTTGCTTAATGACGAATGGTGTGAATTTTTTGCGGAAAATAATTTTTTAATAGGTTTGTCAATCGACGGTCCCGAAGAAATTCATAATAAATACCGCATCTATAAAGGCGGACAGCCTTCTTTCAAAGATGTAATGCGTGCAATTGAACTGCTGAAAAAACATAACGTTGAATTTAATACGCTTACTTGTGTGCAGAAAGATAATTCTTACAAAGCCAAGGAAGTTTATTCTTTTTTGAAAGAAGTTGGAAGCGGTTTTATGCAATTTATTCCTATTGTGGAAAGGCAAGCGAAACCGGACGGAAGAACTTCCTTAAGTTTGGTATCGCCGGAATATGAAGGTGATGCACAGGTAACGGATTGGTCGGTTGAACCGTTGCAATACGGAAAATTCCTGACCGAAATATTTGACGAATGGGTGCTGAAAGATGTGGGAAAAGTTTTTGTGCAAATTTTCGATGTGGCTTTGGAAGTGTGGTACGGTATGAAAGCAAGCCTGTGCGTGTTTAATGAAATTTGTGGAAACGCTATGGCTCTTGAACATAACGGCGATTTGTATTCATGCGATCATTATGTTTATCCGGAAAATAAACTGGGAAACATTGTTACGGACGGATTGGAAAAAATTGCAACTTCTTCGCAGCAAATTAAATTCGGGATGGATAAAAAAATAAAATTACCCGCATATTGTGAGCAATGCGAATATAAATTTATTTGCAACGGCGAATGCCCCAAGCACAGGTTTATTAAAACGCCCGACGGTGAAGACGGTTTGAACTATTTGTGCGAAGGATATAAATATTTTTTCAGTCATATCGATCCGTATATGCGCTTTATGGTGAACGAACTTAATAATAAACGGCCGCCGGCAAACGTAATGAATTGGGCAAAAAGGAATCTGACTAAAAAATTTAATATTAAATAAACTTATATGATTTTTGAAAAACCACACCGCAGACTGAATTTACTGACGAACGAATGGGTATTGGTTTCTCCGCAAAGGACAAAGAGACCGTGGCTTGGCAAAGAAGAAAAATCCGCACAAAAAAACAAACCTGTTTACGATCCGGAGTGTTATTTGTGTCCGGGCAACAGAAGGGCGAACGGCGAAGTAAATCCCGGTTACGAATCGACTTATGTTTTCGTCAATGATTTCAGTGCATTGCTGCCGGAGCCCGTTGAAGAATTGCAGACGAATAATTTACTCCGGAGCCAAACGGTTTCGGGCGAGTGCCGGGTTATTTGTTTTTCTCCCAAACATAATCTTACTCTTGCGGAGATGCCGCCCGGGGAAATAAAAAAAGTCGTTGACGTTTGGATAGAACAACTAGATGAACTTGGAGCAAAATATCCGTGGGTTCAAATATTCGAAAACAAAGGCGAAATGATGGGCGCCTCAAATCCTCATCCGCACGGGCAAGTTTGGGCAGGTTCTTTTATTCCGAACGAAATCAAAAAAGAAGATCAAAATCAGTTTGATTATTATAAATCGGGAAACAGTATTCTTTTGTTGGATTATTTGAAAAAAGAATTGCAGTTAAAGGAACGTATAGTTGTTGAAAACAGCGATTGGGTTGTGCTTGTACCGTTTTGGGCTGTGTGGCCTTACGAAACATTGTTGATTCCCAAACGTCACGTTGTTCGCTTAACCGGACTTGACAAACCGGAAAAAGAAAGTTTGGCTGAAATACTGAAACAAATATTGGTACGGTATGATAATTTATTCGAGACCTCCTTTCCATATACTTTCGGTTGGCACGGAGCCCCTACGGACGGAAACGATTATGCTTATTGGCAACTGCACGCACATTTTTATCCGCCTTTGCTTCGCTCTGCAACAGTAAAAAAGTTTATGGTTGGTTACGAAATGCTAGCCGAAGCACAAAGGGATATTACAGCCGAACAAGCCGCCGGAAAATTGAAAAGTTTACCGGATGTTCATTACTTGGGATTGTGATTTATGTTTAAGATAACCGAAGAAAATAAAAACGGACTTGAGAAAATAAAAATAGTTAATACGGAAACGGGCGAATATGTTTCCGTTCTTCCGCAGTTTGGCGGCAACGTTAACGGATTGGTTTTATTAAAAAATAACAAGCTATATTCCGTATTAGCGGGCAACAACAGCAAAAAAGAATTTGAAGGATTCGGTATTTATAACGGTGCGAAACTATTTCCGTTTCCAAATAGAATTAAGGACGGTGTTTATATTTTTGAAGGAAAGGAATATCAACTGCAACTGAATTATACGGCTGAAGGCAACGCCGCACACGGATTGGTTTATAACAAACGGTTTAGAGTGCTCAGCAAACTTGAGGGCAAACATTTTGCAGAAGTTAATTTAATTTATAATTATAAAGGAATGAACGAGGGATATCCTTTCCCGTTTGAACTTGTTTTAACTTTCACGCTTATCAAGGATAGAGGATTTATTTGTAAAACGGTTGCACGAAATAAGGGCGGAACGCCAATGCCTTTCGGAGACGGTTGGCATCCTTTCCTTTCATTCAGAAAAAAGATTGATAATTTATTTTTAAAATTCGATTCGGATAAAAAAATAATCACGGATGATTCGATGATTCCGACCGGTAAAAAAATCAAGTACGACGAGTTTTCCTTGTTGAAACAAATAGGGAAAAAGGAATTTGACGATTGTTTTCTGTTAAAAACAAACAACGGTAAGCACGAAACGGTTCTATACGACGAAGCGGCGGATACGAAAATTATTTTGTGTCAAGAAACCGGAAAAGGAAAATATAATTATTTGCATGTTTACACTCCGCCCGGCAGAAAATCGATTGCCGTTGAACCGGTTACGTCGAATATCAATGCGTTCAATAACAAAGAAGGATTAAACATACTTCAACCGCAAGAGAAATTTGTTGCAAGTTACGGAATTTATATAAAATAAAACTTAAAGGTTAAAACTTTGGATTTTCCAACAATCAATTTTGAAGAAATATACGGAAATAACAAAAAGATTTTAGATTATCAAAAGCAAAGATACGCCGCTTTGGTGGAAGAGTTTATATCGGGATTCGGCAAAAAGAAACTCCGTTTTTTCAGCTCACCCGGCAGAATTGAAATAGGCGGGAATCATACAGACCATAATAACGGCAAGGTGATTGCGGCAAGTATAAATTTGGATACCATTGCCGCTGTTTCTCCCGTTGATGAAAAAAGAATCACAGTTTATTCGGAAGGTTATGAAAATTCTTTCGAAGTGGATTTGAACAATTTGGAAAAACAAGCCGAAGAAACCGGTACGACGAACGCTTTAATACGCGGAATTGCATTCAAGTTTAATGAGCTTAATTATAACATTGGCGGATTTGAAGCCGTCATCAAAAGCGATGTATTGCCGGGTTCGGGTTTAAGTTCATCGGCTTCGGTTGAAGTTTTAATTGCAAATATCTTGAACGAATTATTCAACGGCGGAAGGATTAACGGTGTAGAAATCGCACGCATAAGTCAATTTGCGGAAAACGAATTTTTCGGTAAACCGTGCGGACTTATGGATCAGATGGCTTGCGCACTCGGAGGAATTATAGCAATAGATTTTGAGAATCCCGCAAGGCCGGTTTTTGAAAAAGTTAATTTTGATTTTGCCAATAACGGATATAATGTAATTATTGTCAATACCGGCGGAAGTCATGCGGATTTAACAGACGAGTATTCATCCATACCGGAAGAAATGAAAGCGGTGGCAAAATATTTCGGAAAGAATGTTTGCCGCGAATTGTCGATGGAATTAATTTTATCCGGCATCAAACGGTTACGTGAAAAAACCGGTGACCGGGCTGTGCTGCGTGCAATTCATTTTTTAACCGAAAACCAACGTGTGGAAAAAGAACTTTCCGCCTTAAAAGAAAACAACCTGAAGAAATTTTTTTCTTTGGTTAACAGCTCGGGAAATTCATCGTTTAAGTATCTTCAAAATGTGTATTCAAATGTTAACATCAACGAACAACCTTTGAGTTTGGCTTTAGCGCTTACCGAAAATTATTTGGAAGAAACCGGTGACGGAGCTTGCCGGGTTCACGGTGGAGGCTTTGCCGGTACAATTCTCGTTTTTCTTCCTTTTCGCAAAACGGAGGAATACGTAAAGTTAATTTCCGAAGTGTTCGGAAATCAAAACGTAAAAATTTTATCTGTCCGGAACCACGGAAGTATGATTCTCTAAAATACCGCAGCAATTAAAAAATTCAATTCTAACTTAAAAGCCGGAGACGGAATGAAAACCTTTGTTTCTATTGCCGTTTTATTTTTTTTGTATGGAATCATTTATGCACAACCTTCCCAAACCGTAAGACCTAGGGTAATTATATCCACCGACGGTGAAATTGATGATAAAAGCAGTTTTGTGAGATTCCTTATGTACACAAATGATTTTGATGTGGAAGGTATAATTGCAACAAATTCCAAATGGCAAAAAAGAGGACACGGAACCGGATGGATTTTCGATGTAATTGATTTATACGGTAAAGTAAGACCGAATTTATTGCTGCATTCGAAAAATTATCCGTCAGTTGAATATTTAAAATCTAAAGTTGTCCGGGGTAATGAAGATCCGGAATTTCTGACGAGAATACCACCTTATAAAGACACTCAGGGTTCCGAATTGATTTTAAAAACTTTGCTGGAAAATGACGAACGCGATGTGCATGTAGCTTGTTGGGGCGGAGCCAATACTATTGCACAAGCTTTGTGGAAATTAAAAAACAATTATCCGCATAATACATATTTGCGAGCTGTGAGAAAAATAAAAATTTACTCGGTGGATTTTCAAGACTATGCCGGATATTGGATTATTTCAAATTTTCACGATGCAATGATAATAAAATCAGCATGTTGGTACACTACGTTCGGTTACCGACCGCAAAACAACAACCCTTTCCCGGAATTAATGAGCGAACAATGGCTAACGGAAAATGTTAAAACAAACCACGGACCCTTAGGCGCTTTCTATCCTCAAAAATATGTGAGCGAAGGCGATTCGCCGTCTTTCTTCAATTTGATTGACAACGGTTTGGAAGCATACAAAGATTATACACTTGGCGGTTGGGGTGGCAGATTCGAAAAAGTGGCTAATAATTTTTATATGGATGCAGAAGAAAACGGCGATATCAAAAAACCGTTTACCAGATGGATTGATGCAATACAAAACGATTTTGCCGCAAGAATGGATTGGTGTGTTCAGCCTTTCGATAATGCAAATCATCCGCCGTTAATTACACAAATTGAAGGATACAAAAAAATTGTTTCTCCCGGCGATAAAATTACTCTTAAAGCTCAAGCCGCCGATCCCGACGGAAATAAATTGAACTATAAATGGTGGCATTATTATCAAGCGGATTCAACCGGCAGACAAATAATATTCGAAAACCCCCATTCGCCTTCTGTTGAGTTTAACATACCGGTAAATGCCAAAGGTAAAATACAGATTATCCTTGAAGTTACCGATAACGGAAAGCCCCGCTTGAAAAGATATAAAAGGTTTTTGTTTGAAATTCAAAATCCTGCAGTAAGTCGGGTTAATAAATAAAATTAAAAATCAAATTTTTAATTAATCTGAATGAAAAAATATTTACTCATTTTTTTTGGACTCATTCTTTCAACTACATTTGCCCGGGAAAAACCCAAAATAATTTTGGATACGGATTTTGGTGGAGACGCGGATGATTTGGGAGCATTGGTAATGCTTCACAATTTTATGGATAAAGGAGAATGTGATTTATTGGCGGTTATGAATTGGTCGAATGAAGAATTTGCGGTTGCGGGAATTGATGCTGTGAACAGATTTTACAAACATCCTGATATTCCGGTTGGTACAAGAAAAGACGGCATTAAACATCAAGAGTGGACATACGGAAAAGCAATTGCAGATAATTTTTATCATGAATTGAACAATAAAACCGCCGAGGATGCAACAACCTTATACAGAAAAATATTATCCCGTAGCAAAGATTCTTCCGTTACTATTGTTACCATCGGTCCGTTGAAAAACATTGAAAATCTGATACGCTCAAAACCGGATTCAATTTCAAAATTAAACGGTAAAGAACTCATTACGAAGAAAGTAAAAGAATTTGTAATTATGGGCGGACGCTTTCCCAAAGGTAAATGGGAATGGAATTTTGACGGCGGAATGCCCGGAGTTACAAAATTTGTAATCCGTAACATTACCGTGCCAATAACTTTTGTAGGAGCTGAAATCGGCGAAAAAATCAAAACCGGAGAGATTCTTAATACTACTTATCCCAAAACACCGCTATATGTCGGTTTTCTTTATTTCAGTACCCACGCTCCTTGGATGAAAAAATATTATAATGGAAAAATTATTAACAATCCGTCATACGACCAAGCTGCTGTTTTGTATGCAGTGAGAGGCGGCGTGGGAAAATTTTGGGATAAAATTGAAAACGGGTACTGCCAACCAGGGAATAAAGGCGGAAATGTTTGGGTGGAAAGCAAAAAATCGAACCACTCATACTTAAAATTAAAAATGAATCCCGGGAAAATAGCCGGACTTATTGAAAATATTATGTTGAACAGATTTGTAAATGCAAATAATTCCGATACCCGCTAATTCAACAGCAAAACATCAATCTGAATATTTCTGGTAATTATTGCGGTATTATAATTCAAAAAATGTTGATTCTAGCAGTGAAAACGAAAACTTTACGCTTTTTGAACATAGCATTAACATGTTAAAACTGTTATTAACTTGAAATT
>JALSTB010000165.1 GCA_026983955.1 Melioribacteraceae bacterium | reverse complement strand
GACTTTTAGTAACTTGTGTGGTCCCCGAAACAATTTTGGAAGAATCCCCGAGAGAATCAACTTCCACAACATAATCAACATTATTGCCTTGTATTTGCCAAGGAACGCAAGGGAAGGGAACTAAGTTATCGGTTACAACAATAACTTTTTCCGCATATTGAGAATCTGCCAAAGCAAAACCGAGCAAGCCGCAAGCAGAAGGACCTCTATCTCCTGTAGCATTTCCAAACGGATCTGCCGTTGGTGCAGCGATAACGGCAATATCAATTTTAACTTCACCGTCTTGAATAGCTTGCCAGCGTCCTCCGTGTGAACGCAACACACCGGTGCCTTTCATTTTACCTTCGGATGTATAACGTCCGAGCGGTCCGTTCATACTTCCTTCTATGTGGTGAATTGTTCCGTCTTCAAGATATTTTATTAAATGTTTATGAACTGGAAACGAAGCACTTGGAAACCAGCGTATTCCTTTTATTCCCATCGATTTTATTATATCGAACAAGTGGTTTGTAACAACATCTCCGTTACGTAAATGATGATGCGTTGATATTGTCATGCCGTCTTTCAATCCGGCTTTCTTTAATGCTTCTTTTAAGTTTTTTACCAGTTTATTGCCGTCTTCGGGATAATCAATGCACGAGGAAATATGCGGTGCGGCTTTAGTTCCTTTCGGTTTGTATTTATTAACACCTTTGAAGGGTATTTCTTTTTTCCCGTTAACTGTTGTCGGAACTAATCTTCCGGCTGCGTTTTTTACAAGTTTCATAGTTGAAT
Source organism: Melioribacteraceae bacterium (assembly GCA_026983955.1). Lineage (GTDB taxonomy): Bacteria > Bacteroidota > Ignavibacteria > Ignavibacteriales > Melioribacteraceae > BMS3ABIN04. The sequence goes on along the minus strand of JALSTB010000165.1, from coordinate 775 downwards.
TGCCTAATGATTAAATTTCTTAAATATAAAAATGATTTTAATTGTTTCGCATCCAATTTTTAGATAGTAAATTATTTTGTATTGCCAATTCAATGGTTCTTTCCGCCCGCTTAACAACCGGTGCGTCAATCATTTTACTTCCTATTGAAACAACGCCAAGTCCTTTTGCTTTAGCTTCTTTAAATGCCGTAACAATTTTCTTAGCTTTTTCAATTTCTTGTTCAGTTGGAGCAAATGCTTCGTGTACAATTTTTATTTGTCTGGGATGAATACAACCTTTCCCTTCGAATCCCAATAGTTTTACTTCTTCGGTACTTTTTCTTAACCCTTCCATATCGTTCACATCGGAAAAGACAGTATCTATAGGCTGAATTCCGGCGGCTTTGGCAGCTGCAACAATTGTACTGCGTGCCATAAAACTTTCCTTTTCTTCTTTGGTTCTTTGCGTTCCGATATCTGCCGTGTAATCTTCCAAGCCTATTGCCAAAGCACAATTATTTTTTGATGCAGTTGCAATTTCAAATGCTTTCATTAAGCCAAGTGCACTTTCTATAATCGGCATAAAATATATTTCATTTTTTATTTTATGTAATTTTTTGAGTTCATTTACCTTTTCTTCAACCGCTTTTATTTGTTCGGAAGATTCTGTTTTTGGGAGCAAGATTACATGAACATTATGAGGAACAATATAGTTCAAATCATCAAGTCCTTTCGGTAATTGATTTATGCGAACCATCCTTTCGGCTCCGTAAAAATTAACTGTGCGGAGTGCGTT
>JALSTB010000164.1 GCA_026983955.1 Melioribacteraceae bacterium | reverse complement strand
TATTCCGTCCGCCGGATTTTCATTATTTCATTCCACTATTTTTACTGAAAATTTTAAATTGTTTTTAGGTATATTGCTTTTTGTTATTTCAGTATTGTTGTTAGTTTTTCCCACTCCGAGTTATCTAACCAATAATAAGAAATCACGTTAATATTTAATTAGAAAATAATTGGATACAAGCCTCGATTAAAGGTTTTATTCAAATAAGGAAGAAATATGAGCAAATTTAATGAATTGGAAATCCGTAACGAATTGAGAAAAGCGGTAAAAGATTTGGGGTTTGAGGAACCGACACCCATTCAGAAAAAAGTAATTCCGGCATTGCTGAACAAAAATGTTGATATTGTGGCTTTGGCACAAACGGGAACAGGCAAAACTGCAGCTTACGGCTTACCCCTTATTCAAAACTTGAATTTACGTAATAAAAAAGTTCAAGTATTAATTATAAGTCCAACTAGGGAATTGTGTGTGCAAATTTCAAAGGATGTTTCCACTTATGCCAAATATTTACCAAACGTAAAAGTTACTGCGGTGTACGGTGGTTCCAGTATGGAAAAGCAAATCCGGAGCATTAAAAACGGCAGTCAAATAATTTCCGCTACACCGGGCAGATTAAATGATCTGATTAACAGAAAAGCGATTGATGTTTCCGCAGTTAAAACTGTTGTTTTGGATGAAGCCGATGAAATTTTGAATATGGGATTCAAGGAAGAACTTGACGCAATATTAAGCGGCATTACTGGCGACAGGCAAACATTACTGTTTTCGGCAACCATGCCGGAACATCTTATGCATGTTGCTAAAAAGTATATGCGTAAACCGTTGAACATTACCGCCGGAAAGAAAAATACCGGCGCCGAAAATGTGGAACATCATGTCTATTTCGTGCATTCGCGCGATAGATACATTGCGTTAAAAAGAATAATGGATTTTTATCCCGGTATCTACGGAATAGTATTTTGCAGAACGCGAAGGGAAACACAGGAAATTTCAGATAAACTGTTAAACGACGGTTACGACGCCGAAGCTTTGCACGGCGACCTTTCACAGTTTCAGAGGGATATTGTAATGAACAAATTCCGAAACCGTCATCTTAAAATACTGGTTGCCACAGATGTTGCTGCACGCGGTCTGGACGTTAACAATCTTTCCCACATTATTAATTTCAACCTTCCGGAAGATTTGGAAGTTTACACACACCGAAGCGGAAGAACCGGGCGCGCAGGTAAATCGGGTATTTCCATTGTGATTGCCAACTTAAAAGAAAAAGGGAAACTTAAACAGCTCGAAAAAACTCTGAATAAAAAGTTTACCAAAAAGAAAGTGCCTGCGGGAAAAGAAATTTGCAAGACACAGCTTTTTAATCTTGTTAATAAAGTTGAAAACGTGAAAGTTAAGAACGAAGAGGTTGAAGAATTTTTGCCGGAAATTTATGAAAAACTCGATTGGATGAGCAGGGAAGAACTGATTAAACGGTTCGTCTCGGTTGAATTCAACAGGTTTTTGAATTACTATAAAAACCTACCCGATTTAATTGAGCCGGAAGATGCCAGAAAGCGGTTTGCAGGCAATGGCGAAACAAATTCTTTCACGAGGTTTTTTCTGAACATCGGGAAAAGGGAGGACTTAAAACCTGTGCGCCTTATCGGATTGATAAATGACTTGACGGGAATAAGAAACATTCCGGTCGGTGAAATCGAAATTCAAAAGAACTTCACTTTTTTTGAAGCCGGAGCGGAATTTGCGGATTTGATGCTTAAAGCATTCAACAAAGCGAGTTATAAAAAACGCCGTTTGGTTTTGGAAATTGCCGGGAAACCCAAAAAAGGAAAAAAGAAAAGCGGAAAATTTTCAACGGAAAGAAAAAAGGGGAAACGGAAAAAGCAACAAATATTTTTTAATTGATGTAAATCAGCGTATCCAAATACGAACCGCCTAGTTGCCAAAACTTGAATAGATAATTTTTCCTCCGTTCAAGTTCAATCGAATCTGTTATTTTTTTATCTGACAGAACTTGAATGCATACGGTTTCCTTTTTAATTTTTGTGTAATATCTGACGTAAACCGTGTCCCCGGAAATTTTCATATCGCGGCGGTGATACTGGTGGCAAGGAGTGGGGATTGTCAAATATACATCAAGGTAAAGCCTTCCGTTTCTGTTGTGCGTAACTTCTATTTTGTTAACACTCGCCCACAAATTGTAAATATACTCTCCGGGTTCAAGGGCGGAACAGGAAACCAAAGTAAAAATTAAAATACCCGGAAAAATTATATTTCTCATTATCATTTTTTCCCTATTAGTAATTGGGGAAAACGGAATTTGTAAATTGGAATTAATTTAAATTATAAAAATTTTATTTTTGAAACAAACTTAATTTTTCAGAAAAACAACCGGAAAATATAAGAGAGATGCAAGTTATACGGAATTTTTAATATTTAACATTTTCAATCAAATAGGAAACCGGCGTGTAAAGGAGAGGTGGTTTTCCTTTGTAATCCGCCGGCAACCTAATGGAAGGGAGAAATGAGCAATGGTTTTGCAAGCTATATAAATGTTATCCGGTTTTTTTCCGTGAATTTAGAACCGTGAGGTGAATTAAATATTTGGTAAACCACAATTCAAAAGCGGCATAATCATCCGAATCGTATCTTTTTTCAGTACCCACACCAACTCCGTTATGAACCGAATAGCCGGTTTCAGCCAATTCGTCCAACAATGTAACGGTTTTGTAGTATGCTTCTGCTTTGTCCGGCGCCTCATCTTCGTTTTTCAAATTAAGAACATCCAGAGCCGCACCTTTCAATATTTTTTTAAAATAAGTCCGGTAGATATTCCCACTGTGGAAAATATCGATTGAGTGCAGATCATTCCTCAAGAAAATTGCAATTCCGTTTGAGTCCGGATTAATTTTGAATTGTTTTACAAATTCATCGATGTTATGTGATTTCTTCTGGAAAATATCCGAAAGGTTTTGTGTTGGTGAGTTAACACTGAATTTATTGGAAAAAAACCTCACATCATCCCAAACTTCCGATTGGTTGGAAGCGAATTCCCTTGTGGATCGTAACGAATCCCTTACCCGTTTAGCTTTTTTAGCCCTCAATTCCGTTGGAGCAATGTACTCGGCGGTGCCGAAGTGCTCCGATTTAAACGACCATCTTCCTTGCTCAACACAGGAAACCGGTAAAATAATTTTGGAGTGCGGGGCAACGAGAACCGAAGAATTTACCACACGGTTTTGTTTCGCTCCTTCCAAAACGTCACCGTCCATCATGAATATGAATTTATCCGAGGTGTTTTCCAGAATAATTTCATTAACCGAGCCGGCTTTATTAACCTCGGTGATTTTCAGATATTTATTTTTTAAAGCCTCGTTCAAAGCTATGTACTGAAACTCGCCCGTTTCATCCGTTTTGAATTGTAAGATTGAAAGCGCGCCGGCATGTTGTAAGTTAATATTTGAGATTTCCATCTTTCCCCCTTGAAAAGTTGGTAAAAAAATATTCCGACCGGAATAGCGGTAATTTAGGATTTGGGAATATTGCTTTTTCCGGAATGTTTGTTCCCGCAAAAACGGAACGACAATAAATTAGATAAATTATGTTAAATAGTCATATCATTTAAAGATATTTAATTATTATATTCTAATGACAATCCGGAATTGAAAATAAGTAATTAAAAGATGTTGACTTAAATAGGTATTTTTAAAATCATATAATTATTTTTACGAAAAATTCAGGAGGAAACTTGAAAGGCATACGGGCAAAGATTAGAAGACAGATAGAACTGCTCGGAATTATTATTTCGAAAGACGGAGTAGTTAAAGTAGAAGACCTTGCCGGGCGGTTCGGTTGTGAAGCATTAACAATAAAAAGGGATATGCAAGCTTTACGTTCGATGGGCATTCCGGTTCACTCCAAAGGAAAAAACGGAATTGTTCTTGAAAAAAATTTAACAACCGAACAAACAGTGGAACTACTTGAAAATTATTTCACCGTAACGGTTAACGAACACAGTATCGACAAAGCTACGGCGCTGCTTGTAAAAAAGTTGAAACACCGCGCAATGCCAATCGTTACAATTCTTCATCAGTCGGTTGAAAAAGGTTTGAAAACGGAAATTGTTTACAAAAAAGCCGATCCACCCGAGAAAAAATCTTATTTGTTGGAACCGTACATGATATTCCAGAGCGAAAAAGCGTGGCGGCTTTTGGCAAGGGACAACGGTACCTTGAAACAGTTTTTGCTCGATAGAATTCTCGATGTAAATTTAACGGGCAAAACTTTCCGCAAACCTTCCAAAAAATTACTCCGTGAGATTTTCGAAACATCTTTCCGCAGCTGGCTTGGCGACGATAGATTCAAAGTTGTCCTCGAAATTAAAGAACCTTGGGCAAGCAGGCTGAAACCCCGCCAATTGATGGAAGTACAAAAAATAACGGAGAAGAAAGACGGAACAATTATTTTCGAAACCATCGTCAATTCATTAAATGAAATTGCTAGCTGGATTGTAAGCCGTGGCGAGGGGATAATTGTTCTTGAACCGGAAGAACTGAGGGAACGTGTAATTTCGCTTGCCAATGGCGTTTTGAAAAACTACAATTAAACCGGTTTGCCTTTGCTTTGAAAAGTAAAAACAGTGAATTTCAATAACATCAGTTTCCGGAACGGTTACGAATGAATGTTTTTTGAACAATAAATGCCCGCCTGCTTTTTGCAGGCGGACATTCTACACTGTCATTAATTCATCACAAGTTCCGCGCGACTGAAATCACCTTTTTTGGAAACAATAATTGTCGTGGGAAATTCATCTTGAACATCCCGGTTGTGAGAAACTACAAAAATCTGGCGGAAATGTTCCGAAATAACATGAAGGGCATTCAACAATTCCTCGCGCCGGTCTTCATCCTGACTGCCGAAAACTTCATCGAGTGCAAGGAAACCCATGTTGCTTCTTCCGGCAAGATTTGAGATTCTTTTGCTTATGGCAATTCTCAAACACAAAGCGGCAAGGTCTTTTTCGCCGCCGGAAAGCGTCGTTAATTCAACTTCTTTATCATCCCTCGTAACCTTAAAATTAAAGCCTTCGTCAATCTTTAGATTGAAATACCTTCCGCGGGTTATTTTTGTAAACAGTTCCGATGCTCCGGCGGAAATCTTCGGCAATTCTTTGGAGGTGATTTTTTCTTTAATCATCTTCACCGTTGTAGCAAGTTTATTGAACAACTCAACTTCTTTTTCCAATTTTTCGATTTTCTTCTTCAGTTTTTCATTGGCGCTCAATTTGGTTTGAATTTGGGCCAAAGCGCTGTTGATTTCTGCAATCTCTTCCTTCTTTTCCGAAAGTTTTTCTTTCCATTCATTTAAAATACTTTCTTTCTTTTCCCTTTCTTTTTTGGTTACAATATATTTCTTCTCATCGAAATTGAGTCCGGTTATTTTCTCTTTTAATTTTTTCTCCTCCGTTTGTAATGATTTCAATCGGTTTTTGAGCTTCGTTATTTCCTCCATTTTTAACGGTACTTCGTCTTTCTTTTTCGAAAGGGATATACATAATTTGTAATCCGGTTCAAGTTGTTTCTTCAAGTTTTTCTTTTTAACAAGTTCATCTTTGTTGAATTTTATTATTCCGAGTTTTTTTATTTCAGCTTGCAATGCCCTGTTTTGTTTCCGGTATTCTTTTATTCTTTTTTTGCTTTCATCAATCTTTTCCAGCAAAGATTGCTTGCGTTCGCGTTTTTTCCCGGTTTTTAATTCTTCCGAATTTAATTTTTCGAGGCCGTTTTCATGTTTGTCAATTAATTCTTTCAATTTTTTTTCTTCTGACTTGGCATCAATCAGTTTTTCTTTCAGTTCCGAAATTTCTTTAGTGTATTTTTTAACCAAAAAATCGTAGTGATCTTTCAAAGGCCTTTCGCACGTGGGGCAATTGGAATTTTTACCGAGCTTTTTGATTTCCTTCAGATGATCACTTTTTTCATTGAGATTGTTTTGCAATGTTCCGGTCAATTTATTTGCCGTTGTTAAATGCTTTTTAAGTCCGTTAATGTCCGCTTTCAGCTTTTTTCTTTTGGTCTTGATTTCTTCCAACGATTCTTCAAGTCCCTCAAAAGATTTTAAGTTTGTTTGCCAACCGGAAATATTATGTTTTTCATTTTCTATTTGTTCATTGTTCTTTTCAATTCTCTTTTCGTTATTGATTTTATCTTTAAGTTTAAGCTCTTCTTTTTGTAACAGCTCAATTTCCTTTTCAAGCTTTTCATATTTTTCTTTTTTGGGCAAAAGAGATTTGTATTTTTTCACCGCATTCCGTAATTCCTTCAACTCGTTTTCGGCCTTTTCAATATTTTCCGAAGTATTGCCGGTATTGGTTTTTACTATTTCCAAATCGTTTGACAGTGAATCGTGCTTTGTTTTCTGTTGCTCGAGTTCGCTTAAAACCGATTTGATTGCGGAGTAATCTTTCTTTGCTTTGTTAACGGACGCATTGATTTTTTGCAATTCCTTTTTCTTTGCCGAAAGCTCTTTCGTCATTTTGTTTTCTTGCTTTTTCATTTTGTTAACTTCGCTCTCGGGGAGAAGTTCATCTTTTTTCGCTTTTATCTCGGTAGTTTGCTCTTTAATTTCTTCTTTTATTTTGGTTTCCAATTTGTCCATTTTTTCGAGTCCGAGCATTTTGCGTAATGCACGTTGCCGTTCGGTTGTTCCCAGCTCGAGTAATGAAGTAACTTCTTTTTGCCGGGCGAAGAAAGAATTTTTGAAATTTGAATAATCGATTTTTAAAATTTTTCTCAATTCACGGTTCACTTCTTCCGCACCGGTTACAAGGTGATTTCCGTTTTTGAACAAATCGGCTTTTGCGTTTAAATTTTTGCCCCGGTAATCACGCACAATTTTGTATTCATCACCTTTATCTTCGAAATGTAAAACAACGCTCATGTTTTCCTTCGGCGAGACCTTGTCGTTTTTCACCAAATCTTTATTTGTCTCGAATTTACCGTATAAAGCGTTCGCAATCGCCTCGAAAATTGTTGATTTTCCCGAGCCGTTTTTCCCGACGAAGCCTGTTAAGCCGGAGGGGAATTCCAGAACCGTTTCTTTGTATTGTTTGAAATTTTTCAGTTCAAGTTTATTGATCTGCATAGGCTTCCTCCTCTTCAATTTCGTACCAAAGTTTTTCAGTCAAATTTTTCACTTTTAGAAAATCTTTGCCTTTAAACTCGGCAGCCAATTCATCGAGTATAAAATTTTTTAGATCGAAGCTTTCGCTGTCAATTTCAATTGTTTGTTGAACGCCGTAAATATTTTTCTCCACATTGAAATGAAGAGCATCTTCAAGCAAATCTTCAAAAACCGCGCGAGAAAATTCGCTTGCTTTTTCGATTGGCAAATCATTCAGTTTTATGCGGAAAATTCCGCCTTCAATTTTGTCTTTGTTCAATTGTTTTTTTATTTCAGATATAATTTCATTGAACGATTTTCCCTTACAATTGTCAACTACAATTTTCTCGTATCTTCTTAGTTTAAGCGGAATAAATTCCACGGTTGTTTTTCCGGATACAGTTACTTTCACAATTCCCTTATCGTAGCCGGTTTGTGATTCCGATGTTCTTTCGGTTGAGCCCGCATAATAAACATTTCCGTATTTTTTGAGATGATTGAATTTGTGCCAATGGCCAAGTGCAACGTAATCGAATTTTTTGAGCATTGGTGTTTTCTCAACCGGGAAAACCCTTTCGCCGTATTCGTTCATAGCGTAACTCGAAACCGCAATGTGCATTGCCAGAATGTTTGGTTTGGTTTTGTCTGTAATTTTAATTTTCTCCACTTCTTGCAAAAATTTTTCCTCGTCGTTAACATGCGGAAGAAGATGAAGTATAAAATTATCCTCTTCAAATATTTCAAGTTTTTCGGAATATGCGATATTAACCGAATCGTTAATGCGGTAAATTTCGTGAATAGGTGAAGTGAAAACGGATTTGGGGTAATCGTGATTTCCCGCTATCATGTAAAAAGGGATTCCTGCATTTGCTATGCGTTGAATTTCCCGTGCGGCAATTACAATCGCACGGTTGGTTGGAGAAGAGCGATGAAATATATCGCCTGTGTGAAGGACAAAATCCGGATTTTCCTTAATTATTATATCAACTGCACCGGAAAAAGCTTTGTAAACATCTTCCTCGCGTATGTTTCTACCGTCGTTTCCGGTTATGTCCAAATCGCTGAATCCCAAATGTGAATCGGAAATGTGAATAAATTTTAGTGCCATGTTGATTTCTTCCCATTTTTTAAATTATTAAAAATATAACATTAAAGAATATTTAATTTGCCAATTTTAATTTTTCGGAGCTCAGCTGTTCATCGAGCATAGATGAATAATAACCCGTGGCGGATTTTTTATAAAGTAAATTTTCATCAAAAGTGTATGCGGAGTATTCGTTCAGCAACCGGATAAAATTTTCTTTTTTTACGAATCCGTTTTTTCTTAATGAATCGGCAGTGTGCAAAAGAAGAGATTTGTTTTCGGATAAAGTTTTTTCCGCAAGCTGCATGGCGTCGCCAAGTAATTTCCGTATTTCAGAATTTAATCTGTAATCGTTATCGAAAAGGGTGAGAGTTTCCCCTGTATGTTCGTTTTCAAAATAAGCTTGGATTGAGCCCAAGCCGTATCTTTTGAACATTTGTGATGCGAATCTTGTTGCTTTGAGCAAATCGCTACCCGAACCGGTTGTAACAAAATCTTCTCCGAAAACAATTTTTTCGGCGGCGTAACCCGCAAGGTAAACGGCCAATCTTTTTACTACGGAATTGCGCGGGATGAGCTCGTCGTCCCATTCAAATACGGTCATCCCTTCCGTGTCGGGTACGGCTGCAAACGCAAGTATTTTTTGTGGAATTTTGTTCAGAAGCAACGCACTTGTAATCGCATGCCCGCTTTCGTGTACGGATACCACGGCGGTTCTGTCGTTGTTTTCCGCTTTGCGTAAATTTTCAACGGAAAGGTGCAGTTTTATTTTTAACGTATGAACAGTTCTGTTATCTTCTATAAAATCCACAATAAGAAAATTTTTATCAGTCGATAAATTAAACTTATCCACGTGTAATCTGTTTAATTTTTGTTCGTAATAAATCGATGGTATGTTAGAAGTAATAATATTTTCTATAGTTGAAAAAACTTGCCGTGCCCCGAGTGTTGGAATAACTCCCTCGCGGTAAATCAAGTCGCGCAATGATTCATCGAAGGTTAATTTAATTCCGAAATTTACGGAATACTTGGCGGCAATTTTGTCAAGCTCGGCATTAATAATGTTTTTATAAGCGCCGGTGTTAAGTGAAGGATAAATCAGATGCGTGTTTCCCAATCTTGCAATTTGTTCACTTCGGAATCTTTTAAGTAATGCATCTTTAATTGTTAAAATATTTATTTTTTTTGAAAATTTATAAAACTCGTCTGCAGAAACATCGGGATTAAAATTATCGTTAATCAGATATGCTTCATCCAAATTTCCAACAATGAAAATAAGTGCGTTGGTGCAATCGACTTTAATTTGCGGATTATGTTCGCGCAAAACTTTTTTCAAATAGTCCAATGTTTCCGTTTCGTTAAAAGTCAAAAGTAAATTGTGTAAATCAAGTGAGTTTTTAAATTTATCTTTAACCAGATTGAATAAATCGCTCAGATATTCCTCGGGGTAAAAATATTTAGGTGAACCCTTTTTGTCGGAATAGATAATATCTTCCGAAAAAACCCTTTGATAGATGTTCTCACCTTTAACAATTAAGCCTTTATCGGCTTTAACACCTTTGGAAATTGCAACTTTGAATTTCATATATAAATCTTCAATAATCTCAAGTTTTTTATAATCCCACAGATAGAAGAAGCCGTTGCCTAAAATTTCCCAAATAATGCGGCTGCTGTTATGTGTTATTTCATGTCCGTCATGATCGATTGTTTTTGCAAATTGAAATTCATCGAAAATGTAAATAACGGGACGGTTGACGGCACCCAGTTGTATGCTGGTGATTTGATCGTAAAATGACAAAATGCCGCCGCCTCTCGGTTCGCCCATCTCGAACAACAAACAATCGTTGCTTTTCCCGATAAGTTCAATCAACCGGCGTAGAAGGGAAGTTTTGCCCACACCGGTTAATCCCCATAAGTTTATAATCCTGGGCCGCATTTGTAAATGGGGGAAAAGGTACCATGCCGATATTGAATTGACGAGCCGGTCGATTATTTCGTCAATCCCGAAAAATTCTTTTTTTAATATTGTTTTTGCCTTGTTTAATGTTTCGTTTTTTTTGAAGAAATCTTCTGCGGTGGGATAGTTTTTTGCAGTCAATCAAACCTCCGTGTTGTTTGTGGTTAGTAATAAATGAAAGAACAGAAGGAAAAATCAGTGTGCATAAATAAGAAAATTTCATATTAATGTCATATCATTTAATGATATTTTTTAACCGGTAGCGAAAGGAATTGAGTTGTAATTTATGAATGCAAGGTTAGTTTAATTAACCCAAGTTGACCATTTAATTAAATACCGTTGAAATGGTGTAAAATTAAGGTTTCTGGTATTGTCAACCCACTACTTAAGTCGTGGGTTAATAAGCAAAACTAAAAAATAACAACCGTTTTAACGGTTTATAAAATTCAGCGGTGAACTTGAGTTAATTAAATTAAAAATTTCCGGTAATGAATTTTTTTGTCGTTCCGCAAGAACAATTAAAATTAATATATTTTAATATTCAATATCCTCCGGATCGTTTTCGTTTTCAATCTTAAACCATTCCTCATCGGTAAATTCCATGTCGGTGATTTTGTCGATTGGTAATTTCAAATATTTACCGTATGCCGTAACAGCCACTTTGCCGTCTTCCAGAATGATTTCCCCCGTTCCTTCGAACATGCGGGAAGTTTCGTTTGTTATCCTTGCCACTACTTTTAGCTCTTGATTCAACGGAATGGGTTTTCTGAATTTTAAGTTCAAATCCAGCGTAACGCCCCAAATGTTTTTATCTTTTATCAGCATTGCCCTTCCTATTGTTTCGTCCAGAATAGTCGATGCAATTCCGCCGTGCAATCTTCCCGGATAACTTTGGTGATATTCATCCGGAATAAAAATGGCAACCAGTTCACCGTTATCCATTTCGTAAAAAGAGGCTTTCAAACCGAATTTGTTATTGATACCGCAGACAAAACACATTTTGGAATTGTTTTGTTTTTCCACAACACGATGTTTCATAATTCAACCGAAAATTATTTTTTAACGGTTTTAAATTAGCTAAAATGAAAAGGAAATGATAATACCAAAAAGCGGCATTACGTGAAATAATGCGATTTGTGAGGTTAAATTATGCTTTAATGCCGGATTTTTCTTCCAAAGTTCTTACCAATGTATCCATCAACACATCGTTTTGAACCGGTTTGGTTAAAAATACATCCACTCCGGCTTTGTACGCATTGTCTTTATCACGTTGAAAAGCATGTGCGGATAGCCCTACTACAGGCAGATTTTTATATTCTTCCATTTCGCGGATTTCACGGGTGAGTTGCAAACCATCCTTTTTCCCGCGAAGTGAAATATCCATCAAAATAATGTCGAATTTATGTTGATCAAGTTTTTCGTAAAAAGTTTCGGCGGAATCGCAAATTTCCAAATCGAATTTTCTTTTTAAAAATATTTGTAAAAATTTTTGATTTTCGTAATCGTCTTCAACGATTAAAAGTTTGGGTTTGTTTTGTACCGCGTCGCTCATTTTTCAAAACCTGTTTTAGTTTACTTCTATTATCGTAAAATTTTATTTTTGTTTAACAATAATTTGTAAAATTATTACACCAAATTAAATGATTAAATAATCGGTAAGCAAGTATAATAATTTAATTTAAAATAATAATTCTTTTAAAAGTATGTCTAAAAAAATCGTTAATTTATTATCGGTATTGAAAAACGAAAAATTAAGAGGGAAAAAATGAAATACAGAAAATTGGGGAAAAGCGATATAGAAGTTTCCGAAATCGGTTTGGGTTGCTGGACGATGGGCGGATTGAATTGGCAAAACGGCGTTTCGATTGGTTGGGCTGACGTTGACGAAAACGAAGTAGCCGAAGCGATTAATTATGCAATTGATCAAGGGGTAAATCATTTCGATAATGCCGATGTTTACGGAAACGGCAGGGCGGAGCGGATGTTGGCAAGAATTTTAGGCAACAGAACCAATAATTTTATTATCGCTACGAAAGTCGGCTGGTTTAAGGGAACGGCGGCACATGCCTATGATCCTTTGCATATTCGGCATCAATGCGAGCAATCTCTTAAAAACTTGAACCGTGATTACATAGATCTTTATTATTTCCATCACGGATACTTCGGTGAAAACGATGAATATCTTGACGACGCCGTTGAAGTAATGTACAGACTAAAAGAAGAAGGAAAAATCCGGCTCATCGGTCAATCGGCTTATTCAAACGAAGATTTCGTTAAGTTAGTGCCCAAAGTTAAACCCGATGTTCTTCAAAGTTCGGCAAATGCTATTGACGATCACTACATTGCAGAAGGCACACCGGTAAGGAAGTTATTGGAAGAAGAACAAATGTCCTTCGTGGCGTTCAGTCCGCTTGCACAAGGTTTATTGCTCGATAAATATAAAAAAGAAAATCCGCCGAAGTTTGAAAACGGAGACCACCGTTCACGTTCCGAAAAATTTAAACCGGAGTATTTGGCATGGCTGGAACCCAGATTAAATAAACTGAAAGAAAAATTCGGTAACACTGCGGAAGATTTAGCCCGTGTCGCTTTGCAATATTTATTACATTATTCCGTTGTCGGTTCGGTAATCCCGGGTTTCCGGAACTTAAAACAAGTAAAAATAAATTTAAGTGCTGCCGATAAACCGTTAACCGGTGATGAATTCGAGTTTGTTAAATCTGTTTTTTCCGGTTGATAATTTACCAACCTATAAAAAAGGGTGGAATTAACATAAGCAAACCGAGTAAAAACAAAATAATTTGTAGTGGTAAAATCCACTTTGCCCAAACGGGCCATGGGATTTTAGCAAGAGTTAAAATTCCCATTGTTACAGCGGAAGTGGGAATAATCAAATTCGTAAAACCGTCGCCAAGTTGAAAAGCCAGCACGGCAGTCTGTCTCGAAACACCGACCAAATCGCTAAGTGGCGCCATAACAGGCATTGTAAGTGCGGCTTGTCCGCTTCCGGACGGAACGAAAAAGTTTATTGCCGTTTGAACAACAAACATAACCTGTGCCGAAATTACCGGATGAAAATCTTTCACCGGTTCCGATAAGTAAAACAAAACCGTTCCGATAATTTTTCCGTCTTCGGCAATTACCAAAATTGCTCTTGCCAAACCAATTATCAAAGCGGTTGCAACCAAATCTTTCGCTCCGCTTACAAATGCTCCGGTAATCTCATTGGTTTTCAGTTTTCCCAAAACACCAACCGCAACACCCATGGCTAAAAACAACCCGCTTATCTCTTCAATGTACCAACCGTATTTCAAAACGCCAATTACCAAAATTAACAGTCCCGCCAAAAACGTAAGCAACACTAATTTGTGGGATAAGTCCAGACTTTCAAAACTGTCGATTTTATTTCTGTCCAAAACCGAATGTTTTTCTTTATCGGCGTGGTAAACCGGACTTAATTCCGGCTTTGCCTTAATTTTAGCAGCGTACCGCATAACGAAGAATATTGCCACGGCAGTTACCGTAAACCAAATCAGTATTCTGTAAGGTAAACCGGAAAAAAGAGGCAGACCGGCAATTCCTTGTGCAATACCGACCGTAAACGGATTCAAAAAAGCTCCGGCAAATCCCACTCCGGCGCCAACGAAAGGAATTGCAACTCCGGTAATTGAATCGTAGCCGAGCATCAACGCCATGGGAACAAATATCAGAATAAATGGAATTACTTCTTCGCTCATTCCGAAAATTGCTCCGCCCAATGAAAACAAAGTCATAAAAATCGGAATCAGAAATATTCTGACCGTTCTGTGCTTTTCGTGCGCTTTTACAACTGCCGATATTCCGGCGGTAATTGCCCCGGTTTTTTGAAAGACGGAAAACGCTCCGCCCACAATTAAAACGAAACCGATAATTAATGCGGCTTTTACGATTCCTTTTACCGGCGCGGTTAGAACGTCGAAAACACCTTGCGGATTACTTTCAACTTTATGATAGGAACCGGGCACAATCACTTCTTTACCGTTAACAATGTTTTTTTCAAATTCGCCGGAGGGAATAATCCATGTAAAAACGGCAACCAAAACGATGAGCGAAAATATTATAAGAAATGTATCGGGGCTGCCGGCTTTTTTATTTTTCATTCGCTTTAGATTTGTTGTTAAGCAAAAACAGTAATTCTATTGCAAGCAGAAAATAAAACGGAACGTATTCCACAATGTAAACCCAAGTATATTCCGTCCATACTTCCGCCAGCGGTGACAAGTTGGTTAAATTGATTGTGAAAAATAGGGATAAAACCGAATAAAATCCGAAGAACGGATTGATGGCGGCAAGATAACCCAAATACCACGGGTACAAAGTTGCGGCAAATACAACAAATGCAATAAACACCGAATAAACAGCTTTGAGAAAATCGGAAAATTTGACCGATATAATCAACACAGTAACAACAAACAGAAAAGCGGTAATTTGTCTTGATAAAATTCCGTCTCCCAAAATCCCGTTTAAAAAGGAATATACCGAACCGTTAAAACTCCATTTTTGAAGATAGGTAAAAAGCGATTGATTAAGCGGGCGGCTTTCGGGAATAAGCGGATAGATTAGGATAAGCGAAATGACGATAAAAATTACGGCAAATACCGATGCCTTTTTTATGCCCAATTTTTTGATTAACAGAGGTGAAGTTATTACGGGAATTAATTTTGTTATAACGGATAAGCTGAAAAAGAAAGCGGCTTGAATATATTTTCCCGAAAGAATTAAGAATAAGAACACAACGAAAAACATTATACCAACTGCATCGATGTGGGAATTGATAAAATATTCCATAATGGGCAACGGAAGCCAAGCGTAAAGAATTACGTAAGAAGGATTTTGATTACGTAATTGGAAAATTTTCACCAGAAAAATTAATGTGAAAAATTCACACAGCAAATAAACAAGTTTCATTCCCCAATCCGATTCACCTGCAACGAAATAGTTGAACAGAAAAACCGCTTGAGCCACAGTGGGGTATATGGACGTCATGTGCGGGAAAGTTACTTTTTCCGGCAGCTGTCCGGAATGCAAAAAATTAAGTTCCGGGTCGTCCGGAGCGGTTTCAAACGGATTGAATCCGTGCGCCAGTATCTTTCCTTCCCAAATGTATCTGTAAACGTCATCGGAAGTTGAGGGAACGGTTGGAATTAAAGTAACCCTGTACAACATGGCAAATGCAATAATGACGAGGGGCACCGCACCGGTGTTAAACGTTTTTCCGGCTTTTAATAACAGTTTGTTCTTAAACTCGATTTTTTTGTTTTTTATTAAAAAGTAAGCAAACAAAAATAAGATAAAAACGGAAGCATAAACGGACATGTACAAAACAATACCCGGTTCGGAATTCTGGAAAATAACAAAACTCAAAAAGAGAAGTTCGATTACTATTCCGGTTGTAAGAAACAAAGCCGTATAAATGTTTGCGGGTTTTTTTATGTTATGCAAACCGGTGTCATCCTTAAATATTTTAATTAAACTCAAAATAAAAAAGAAAGAAGCAAGAGGCAAGATTTGACGAGTGAAAATATTTTAAGTTCGATTACAATGCGGAACTAATAACATTAAGTAAATAATTTTATTATTAAAATATTATAATTTCAAACTTTATCCTCCCTTAAAAATTTTTATCACAGGTTCTTGTCCGTTCAGCGAAAATCCCCTGAACATACTTTTTGTGTTAAACGGCATTGCGATGTTACCGTATTTGTCAATTCCGATTATTCCACCGTCTCCACCGGCTTTTACGAGTTTATCCAAAACAACTTTACCAGCGGCTTTGTTGAGCGAAAGACCTTTGTATTCCATTAAAGCGGAAATATCGTAAGCAACCACATTGCGGATAAAGAATTCGCCGTGACCTGTGCATGAAATGGCGCAAGTGTTGTTGTTTGCATAAGTTCCGGCACCAATAACCGGAGAGTCGCCAATTCTTCCGAACCTTTTGAATGTCATTCCGCCCGTTGAAGTGCCGGCTGCAAGGTTCCCGTTTTTATCGAGTGCCACACAGCCAACGGTGCCGAATTTTTGTCCGGAATTCAAATTAATTCCGGCCGTTTCATTTTTCATTTTTTCTTTCTTTACTTTTTGATAATAATTCCAGCGTTCTTCGGTGAAAAAATATTTGTTATCGACCAGTTCGATTCCCTGTTCTTTGGCGAATGCTTCGGCGCCTTCACCGGAAAGCATAACATGCGGTGATTTTTCCATTACAAGCCGGGCTAAACTGATTGGATTTTTAATATGTTTTACTCCGGCAACGGCGCCGGCGTTTAGTGTTTTTCCGTCCATTATAGAAGCGTCCAATTCGTTTGTTCCTTCGGCGGTAAACACCGCTCCTTTGCCGGCATTGAAGAGGGGAGAGTCTTCCAGAATATTTATTACCGTTTCAACCGCATCCAGTGCCGTTCCGCCGTTGGCAAGCACGCCGGAACCTTTGGCAATCGCTTCCTTCAGTTTATTGATGTAAAGTTTCTTTTTTTGGGGTGAAAATGTACCGGGGTTTATATATCCTGCGCCGCCGTGAACAACCAACCCGAATCCGGCTTTACGTGGCGGTTCTTCTTCCACTTTTTTTACACATGATGTGGTAATTAAAATTAGCGGAAGCAAAATAAAAGCAATTGTTTTTCCCACTTTATTTCACCTGTTGTTTGTTAAAGTTTATGATATAATTAAACAGTTCACCTTTTTTCTGCGGCGGGTCCGTTTTTTTTCTGAAAAATTCCCGGGTGAAAAAACCTTTGCGGATTAGTACATCTTTGTTGGATTTAATAAATTCGGCAATAACATTAACCGGAATAACTTTGGAAACACCGTATTTAAATTTGTAATCCCGTTTTACATAAATCTTGCCTTCGTACGGAATATTGGGTGTATATGATTCTTGATCGGACGGTTTAAGCAGAAAACGCTTTTCGGCAAAGGTGGATCTGATAATTCCCACAAATTCAAAATTGGGCACGCCGTCTCTGATTGCAAAAACGGGACCTCCGCTGAAACCGCGATTGATAACCGCATCAAGCAAAAAGTAATCGGTTTTTTTCTTAAGCGGTTTGCTTACAATTCCTCTTGTAATCAATTTATTGTTCAACGGGTAACCGAAAAGATAAACCAACGAACCCCAATTCAATTCGGCGGGATTCCCGATGGGAAAATTTAATGTGTGCAACTTCATAAGATTCGGCGGTGAAAAAGTATTCCCTACCAAAGCAAGGTCAAGGTCGTCGTCTTTTGCTAAAATATTTACAACTATTCCGTCGCTCAGTTCGGGTAAAAAGTTGGTTTGTTTCACTTTTATTATTATGCTTTCAACATATCCGGAAAATGTCCCGTCATCATTAACAAAATAAGTGACGGTTGTATCCGGGAAGTTCAACAAATGAGCACAAGTAAGCAATAATGCATGTTCGTTATCTGAGTAGATTACCGTACCGGTTCCCGAAAATGTATCGTGAAAATGTTCAACTTCAACGGCACGTTTTTTAATTTTCTCGAAGTCTTTTTTATCGAAACGTATATTTTGTGCTCTGTCGAACACATAGGCTTCGAAAAATGCCATTGAATTAATAAGTTTAACCGAATTTAGAATTTCTTCAAAAGTGCCTGTGGCATCGGCGTACGGAAATTCCCCGTCGTATTTTCCGTCTTGCAGTATGTTTTTTTCGATTTTGGTAATTGTTGTGGTGCAACCGGAATAAAAAATCATTAGTGAAATCAGCAGGACAAACGACTGAATTTTGTTTGATATCATTTTCCGTAAAAATTAAATGACGGGTTAAAACAATAGTAATCAAATTTTGTGTTAATTTCAATTCATTAAGAAAGCTGTCGGAAAGTATAGACGCGTGCAATAAAATCAAAGGGAATTATGTATTGATTTGTAAACCGCATCCATTTCTTTTGCCGAAGGAAAGAATCCCAGGATCTTTCTAAGGACATTATCAACAACGGAATCGGGACAAGAGGCTCCGCTTGTCAGTATAATTTTTACCTTTTCTTTTGAAGGAATGAAGTCAAGCGAATGTTTTTCCGTTTTAGAATGAATATCGAAATGATAAACTTCGTTTCGTGAAAAGATTTTCGTTTCGTCGTTAATGAAGTAAGTATCAAATTTTTGTTCGAGCAATTCCACAATGTGTGAAGTGTTCGAACTTTTGTAACCGCCGACTACAATTGCAATATCGGCATCTGTATCCAATAATCCGTATGTTGCTTGCTGGTTGTCGTTTGTGGCGTAACAAAGCGTATCCCGTGTATCGGCAAAATGGAATTTTATGTTTTCTTCACCGAATTTTTCAATCATTGTTTCTTTGAATAAATCCGCTATTTCTTGTGTTTCGGAAGCAAGCATGGTTGTTTGATTTACTATTCCGATACGTTCCAAATCGGTGTTTACGTTAAAGCCTTCGGAATATTTGTTTTGAAAAATTTCATAAAATTTTGCCGGTTCGGTTTCACCGGTAATTATGGAACGCAATTTTTTTGCTTCTTCCATATCACGAACAATCACCGATGGAGCGGCTTTGTTGCTGTGGGAAAATGTTGCTCTTGTTTCTTCGTGTTTATGTTTACCGTGGATAATAATTGTATATCCTTTGTTCCCCAAAGCTTCGGCACGGTTCCATACTTTTTCAACGAAGGGGCAAGTTGTATTGTATTTTCTTGTATCGATTCCCTTGCTCTTTAGTTTTTCTTCTGTTTCGATGCTGGTGCCGAATGCGGGAATAATTACAATATCGTCACTTTCGATTTCATCCCAGTCGATGAACATATTGCCTTGCGTATCCATAATAAATTCAATACCATGTTCCATCAAGTCTTGATTTACAAGTGGATTGTGAATCATTTCGCTGAGCAGAAAAATTCTTTTACCCGGATTCTCATTGATGATTTTATAAGCGATTTCAATTGCATTTTCCACTCCGTAGCAAAATCCGAAGTGGCGCGCAATAAAAAACGAAACCGGTCCGAAGTCTAATTCGGTTGGCGAATAATCCCGCTTTTTAGGATCTTCCGTTTTTCTCTTTTGCTTTATCAGTGAAATAATCGAGCTTGTATATTGCTCCGGAATTTCGAATTTCTTCATAGTTTGTACTTTAATTTTTAGACGGTGTAGTATCGACAGTAAAAGAAACTCTCAAGTATTCCCAATCGATATTAATATCGGCGGAATAAGGGGTTTTATAATCGATGCTGAACATCAAACGTTCCCTGAACGGATGCTTGACCGGCTTAACTTTGAAACGGAGAAGATCTTCTTTGGGATTATATTTGAAAGCTCCCCATTGGTCGGGAACTTTATTGAATATAATTGTCCATTCATCCGGATTGGGAATTGTGAACAAAGCGTATTTTCCTTTGGGTACAAAATAACCGTTAACTTTTACATCCGTACTGAATTCGATTGTGGTTGCCTCGTTTGCACCTGTCCGCCAAACTTTATTGTAGGGAACAAGTCCGCCCCAAATTTTTCTTCCTTTTACTCCCGGTGTTCCGTAAGTGATTGTGACGTCGGTGTAACCCACGGTTTGTCCGACGAAGGCTTTCGGACTCAGCCTCGGCGGCTCCTTTTCTTGACATAATACGTAACCGGAAAGGAAAAGCACCCCGAAAAATATTTTTATCAAATTATGAAAATTGTGTTTCATTGTTATTATCATGTTAGTTAAAGTTTTTATTTTCACGGAAGTACAAAGATATTAAGTAAAAATTGAAAAGTCAGTACAAATTTCGGTGCACACCCAACAAGTCAGTTGTTCATTAATTTTTCGATTTTGGGTTTCATTCCTTCTATTCCTTGAAGTCCGCCGGTATGAACGGCAATAACGGTGGAGCCTTTTTCAAACCGGTTGTTTAGTGCCAAGTCGTAAATTCCATACATCATTTTGCCGGTATAAACGGGGTCGAGCTTTACTCCGTTCAAGTTTTCAAATTCAAATATAAATTCGATTAGCTCCCGGTTTATTTTGGCATATCCGCCAGTATGGTAATTCGTTTCCAAATGCCAATTAAAATACTCCTTACCGGTGAAATCCCTTAACAATTGTGAAATATTTTCTTTCAGAAAAGCGCCGCCTTTCAGCACAGGAAAGCCGATGGCATAATTTTTACCGTTTAAACCGGCAATAATTCCTGCAAGTGTACCGCCTGTACCGCAAGCCGAACAAATGTAGTTGAACCCGGTATCAATATCATTTACAATTTCGGCAGCGCCTTTAAGGGCAAGCAAGTTGGTGCCTCCTTCCGGAATTAAATAAACGTTGCCGAATTCATTGTAAATTTCTTGAATGTAATCTTCATCGTATCTGCGTCTGTACTCGCTTCTGCTGACGTAAACCAACTTCATTCCGTTTTCTTTTGCGAAAGTCAATGTGGGATTAAGGGGCAAATGTTCTTCACCTCGAATAATACCGATTGTTTCGAACCCGAAAATTTTTCCGGCCGAAGCCGTTGCGTAAATGTGATTCGAATAAGCCCCGCCGAAAGTGAGCAAAGTTTTTTTGTTTTGCTCTTTTGCCTCAAGCAGATTGTATTTTAGCTTTCGCCATTTGTTGCCTGATATTGCCGGATGGAATTTGTCTTCCCGCTTTATATAAAACTTAATGGATTCGTCAATCCCCGGTAACCGGAAAGGCTGGAGTACGGCCGACTTCAGATCTATATGTTTTTCGAATTTCACTTTACAGTTGTAAGAGTTTTGCAATGTGTGGATAAAGATATCAAATTATTTGCTGATTGGGAAAAGAAATGTGCCCAACTGAAATTTGTTTGAACCAAATTAAGTTTTTGCAGAAGAGAATTTAATTTCGAAAACAGTTCCGCCACCCTTGCGGCTTTCGACGGATATTACGGCATTGTTCAAATCGCAGTATTCTTTAACTAACGAAAGTCCCAGTCCGCTTCCTTCGAAACTTCTGGTGTAACCTTGTTCTTCTTGTCTGAACGGGTGGAATAAATCCGGTAAAAATTCTTCCGATATGCCAATGCCCGTATCGATAACCTTAACGATCAGCTGTTCGTTCTGCCTTTGAATATTAATTTCGATTTTTCCTTCCTTGGTGAATTTAAATGCATTATCCAGAAGATTGATAAAAATTTGTTCAACCGAATATTTATCGGCGTAAATGAAAGTTTCGTCGGTTTCTTTAACAAGTTTGAATTCTATATTAAGTTCTTTTGCTTTGTATTTGTTCTCGAGGTAAATTTTTTCCAGAATTTCGGAGAAAATATCGAACATAACTTTATTAGGTTTGTAACTTCCCGTTTGTAATTCGGACATGTTCAGAATCAAATCGATTGTTCTAATTAACCTGTCGCTAGAACGTTGAATTATTTTAAAGCTGGTTTGAAGATCTTCGTCAAGATTACTTCCGAGCTGCAATTTGATTAAACTTATAAAATTTAAAATATTGTTAATCGGTGTTCTGATTTCATGGGAGATTTGAGCAAGGAATTCCGATTTTAATCTTACCGATTTTTCCGATTCGTTAAGGGCTTCGATCAGTCTTTCTTCGTAATTCAATCTTTGTATGGATGCACTGATTGATTCGGCGGCGGTAAGTAGGGCTTCAACTTCACTGTTTGTCCACTCCCGTACGTTAGAAAAGTCGTGCATTCCTATACCGCCCCAAAATTCATTGTTAACGAAAATTGGAACTATTAAAATTGAAGCAATATTATTTTTAATCAAAAAGCTTTTTTCCGCTGCATTTGCCGAGTCAATATCTTTTCTAACGATTTCGTTCCGCATTAATTTTTCAACCCAGTTCTGAAGTCCTATTTGTTTGAAATCGACTGATTCTTTGATCTCATTGATATTTTTATTCCGGTTCCATTCCGCTTTTTTAATGAATATAAATTTTCCTCTTTCATCATCATTCTTTAAATGTTGAAAAATTCTAACTCTATCAATTTTAAGGGTTTTACCCAAAACGGAACATACTTCATTCAGCTGTGACGACCAATTAATCGGCCGGAGCAGTATTTCCGAGATAGACTTTAATGCCGATAAAATTTTTGCATGTTTTTGTACCTCAACTTCAGCAATAATTTTATCCGTAATATCTTCAACGGTGCCTTCATAATAACTAAGCAATCCGTTTTCATCCCAAAAGGCTTTCAAGCTTTCCCTTATGTAAATGATTTTACCGTCCGGTCTTTGCCAAGCGGTTTCGAAGCCGTATATTGTCCCTTCGGTTTCCAGAATTTCCCTTAATTTTTCTTTTACAGTCGGGTCAACATATCCGCCGCCTGCATTAAGGTCTTCTATCGAGTCGTAGCCGAGGATGTGTAACAATTGCGGATTTGCAATGATAATGTTGCCGTTTCTATCCGATCTGTACATTCCGAGTGTTGCATTCTCAAAAAGACTTCTGAATTTTCTTTCGCTTTCATATAATTTCCGTTCGGTCTCTTTTTGTAATGAAATATCCGTGGCGGTCAGTAGCAATAAGTTGTTTGCCGGATTATTTGAATTAAAAATATTAGATATTGATATTTTTGCCGGGAAAGTCCGACCCGATTTTGTAATTAAAAACGATTCGCCTTCCCAAATCTTATCTCCGCCGGTGAAATCTTCCGCGCGGTTCAATTCATCGAAAAGTTTGTTACCGGTTAATTCTTTCAGATTTTTATTAAGCAATTCTTCTTGAGTATATCCCAGCTTCGATTCGGCTGATTTATTAGCAAAGATCAACTTTTTATTTATATCGGTAATGATGACCAATTCGGATACGTTTGTTAAGGCATGTAAAACCGCACCGGAAAATTGACCGGCTTTGGTTTCAAAGTTTAACGGCTTTATTAAAAACACATAACCGATAGGTTGTTTATTCCCTTCTTTTACGGGATTGAGTATAATTTTAACCTTGCCGGCTGTTTTGTTCTTAAGTTTATAGACAAATGTTATGCTTTCGCCGGTTCCGGAAGCTTTGGCGAAATATTCTTCCATTTGATTTTTACCGCCGGTTTGCAGGCAAGAGTGTATTTTTTCACCTATTTCGAGTTCATTGCCTAAAATTTTCAGAGCGCTGTTATTGTAAAAAATTATTTTGCCTGTCTCGTCTGTAATTATTAAGGGATTATTAATTTCCTTATAGGCGGGAAGAAAACCTTTAATGATATTGTCGATTTTTTTATTTGATTTACTCAAAATCATTTTTCTGTTTAAGAGTTGCTTATTTCGTACAGTGTTGAATAAACTTTTTCGAATTCATTTGTTTTGTCGAAAAAGTAATTTGCTCCTGCTTCCAAAGCTGCATCCCGGTATTGCACATACGGATAGTTGGTAAGCACGATTATTAATGTGGATTTGTCTGTGGCTCTTATTTTTTTTACAAGGTCGATGCCGCTGCCGCCGGGCATGCGAATATCCGTAATAATTACATCGGGATTAAGTTCGCCGATTAATTTATTTGCTTCAAGAATATTTTCGGCTTCAATAAATGCCTGTGCATCCGGCAATTTCGCCAAATGTTCTATCAATCTTTCCCTCAGCAATTCCGAATCATCAACAATTAAAATTTTCATGTTATATTATTTTTATTTGACTAAAAACAATATACAACAAAGGGCTTTTTGGTTGTTAAATAATTGACTGATTTTTTTGTAGGAATATTCTTACAGTCCCGGTGATTATTCTTCGAGAAGGTTGTGTTTAATAGCGTATTTTATCAGCTCGGCATTGTTATTGATATTCAATTTTTCAAAGATTCTGCTCTTGTAAGTGCTAACTGTCTTATCGCTTAAAAACAGCATCCCGGATATTTCCTTATTGGTGTAGCCTTTTGCCAGTAGTTTGAAAACTTGGAATTCCCGGTCGGATAAAGTTTGATGTCTTTCCCCGGTTTCGGGTTTACTTATTTCGTCGGCAAGTAATTCCGCAAAGTGATTCGAAATATATTTTTTGCCCCGGATAACTTTTAAAATTGCACTTTTTAATTCTTCGGGGTCTGCATGTTTTGGAATGAAACCGCTTGCACCCGCACGTAATACCCGTTTGGCATATTGATTTTCCGGGTGAATGCTCAAGACCAAAACTTTTAAATCGGGATAAATATTTTTAACCTCTTTTAATACGTCGAGACCGCTTTTACCGGGCATTGACAGATCGAGAAGCAACAAATCGAATTTATTCCGTTCCAGTTTTTCAAAGACTTCAAAACCGTTAGAGGCTTCATCGATTGATTCGACCCCGGGAATTTCCGAAATTATCATCTTTAATCCTTTGCGTACAATCGAATGATCGTCTGCAATTAATAGTTTCATTTTTCACTTGTTCCGTTTAACGGTAGAATTATTTTGATAGTAGTACCTTTGTTCTTTATACCTTCAATTTCAACCGTTCCCCCAAGTCCGCGAACCCTTTCTTTAATTCCGATTAAGCCCAATGATTTAGGACTGTTGATTTCATTTTGTTCAATGCCTTTACCATCGTCGCGGACATATAAAGAAATGAAATTGTTCTTTTTCTCAATATTAATATTAACATTTTTTGCATTTGCGTGGCGTGAAATATTTGTTAGAATTTCTTGATAAATTCTAAACAGTGCAATTGATGTATTTTCGGCAATGTCAAAATTTTTAGGTTGAATATTAAGATTGCAAGCAATGTTTGTCCGTTCTTCAAATTCCATTGTTGCCCATTCAAGTGTGGCAACTAAACCGAGGTCATCCAAAATTCCGGGGCGCAATTGCGATGATATTCTCTGTACCGTTTTAATGGTATTATCCACAAGGTTTATCATGCCGTTTATTTTACTTACTTGCGGATACTTTCCTTGAGCGGCGTTCCGTTTCAACCATGAAAGGTCGATTTTTAATGCTGTAAGGGTTTGACCCAAATCGTCGTGGATTTCCCTTGCAATATAGGTTCTTTCTTCCTCCCGGATTTTTTCCAAATATTCGGCAAGTGCCTGGAGTTGTTTCTGACTTTCTTCAAGTTTATTGTATGCTTCTTTCAATTCGGTGATATTATGATTTACTCCGAATGTTCCGGTGGGTTTGCCATTTTCGTAAACGGTATTGACTGAGAGCATAACAATAACTTTTTCACCTTGCCGGTTATATTGGATAACTTCTCCCGACCACTTTCCCTTTTCAATCAATTCTTTTCTCATTTGTTGCACGGATGCACTTAGCGGTTCGGATTTTATCACATCACGGATTTTCTTTCCGAGAACTTCTTCCTTTTTCCAACCGTACAATCTTTCCGCTCCCCTGTTCCAATACGAAATTGTAGTGTTCAGGTCCACCGGAAGTTCCTTGTCGTTACTGGCGATAATTGCATCTTGTGCGGAATCGAGAAGTGTTGCCTGGTATTGGATTTGTTCTTCCGATTTTTTCTTTTCCGTAATATCCAGAACCGTAACGAATATTTTTCCCCAGTTGTCTTCGAAGCCCGGTGCGATTGTAAACGAAACGTAAATATCACGGATTTCACCTGCGAAATTTTTATGCTTGCTTTCCTGCGATAATTTCTGTCCGCCTTCGGCAAGGGTGATAATTTCTTTTTTAAATGCATCGATTGATTCCGGTATTAGAACTTTGTCTAATCCGCCAAGAACTTCCCGTTTGCTTCCGGCTTTTAGCATTCTGACGGTTTCCATATTAATATCTACAACTTTAACTTTTTTAATTAATTCTGTCAATTCATCAGGATTATCCGCAAAATATTTATTGAAATCCGTTATCCCCGTTCGTTTTAGTTTGTCGATGTATAATTTCCCTTCGGAAAAATCTTCTTCCCAAATTGAAATGGGCGCATGTTCGAACAAACCGTGATAGCGGGCTTTTTCGAGTTGTAATCTGTTTTCAATTTGTTTCCGTTCCGTAATATCCAGAACAGCAAAGATGGAATTTCCTGAAATTTCATCTTCTTCCAAGGGGCAGAGACTGATTATGGTATCGAACAGTTTACCCGATTTGTGTTTTATTTTTGCTTCACCGTAAGCAACCCCTCTTTCTTTCGCGATTTTATATAGTTCCCCGATTTTATGATATTCACCTTCGTCGGCATAGAATTTCTTCGATGCTTCGCCTTCCATTTCACTTTTTTCATATCCAAGAAAATTGGAGAGAAAATCGTTAACATAAACCAGCTTGCGGTTTTTAATTAATCCGAGACCTATTGGTGCCGCCTTCATTATGCTCGACAATCTTTTTTCACTTTCTTGAAGTGCCAGTTCCGTGTTTTTCAATTCCGTTATATCTTGCAATGTTCCTATTACTTTTACGGGTTCGTCTTTCCCCGTGTAGTAGGTTCTTCCACGCGCTTGTACGAATTTGATTTTACCGTTTCTCAATTTTATTCTGTGAATTATATCGAATGGTTTTTTTGATGAGATGGACTTGTCGATCTCGGCTTGTACTGCGGACAAGTCATCTTTGTGCACCATACGTTTGAATGCTTCGAATGTTGCCTTTACTTCTGTCGGCTGAATTTCGAAGATGTTATATATTTCATCCGACCAGCTAAGTTCATTGGTTTGCAAATCCCACTGCCAGTTTCCGAGGCGGGCAATGTGTTGCGCTTCTTTAAGCATTGAACGGCTTTTTTCGAGTTCGGTTGTAAGTGCTTTTTGTTTCGTAATGTCGTAAATGTAACCTTGAACAGCATCCTCGCCTTCGAATTCTGTAGTCTGTCCGATAACAAGCACATCAATAACTTCACCGTTGGTTTTAATAAATTTTTCTTCTGCAAGCGATACTTTGTCTTGTGTTTTGTTCATTAAACTTTTCAACCTTCTTTCTGCGAATTTAAGATATGCCGGATGAACAAAATCGATCATTGATTTTCCCGTTAGCTCTGCGGGAGAATCGAAGCCGAGGGTTTTGGCAAGTGCCGGATTGGCATAAACTATTTTCCCGTTTTTTAAAATGGTAATTCCCACGGGGGAAATTTCAATTAGGTTTTTATATTTCTCTTCGCTTTTTTTAAGAGCATCCTGCATATTAATTACATCGGTAATATCTTCGGAAATACTTAAAATGCCTTCTTCCAAATTAGGTAACGTAATTTTTGTTTCATTAAGCCGGATGAAAATTTCATTTCCGTCTTTTTTTCTGCTTTTTAAATTGTGCCGTAATGTTTCACCGTTCAAAATCTTTTTAATATTTTTTTCCACCTTGTCTTTGTTTTCATCATGCGCGAAAATACGTACGTTATTTCCAATTAATTCGTTACGGTTATATCCGAAAATTTCACACAAAACTTTGTTAGCGTCAATTATGGTACCGTTTTTGTCAACCAGCATAATACCGTTTGGAGCCAAATTAAATAGGGTCCGGTATCTGAGTTCTTTTTCTTCCAGTGCCTGTTTTGCTTTCACCCATTCAGTTATATCGCGGGCAACACCTACAAATCCCAAAAAGTTATTTTGTTCATCCAGCAAAACGGTGATGCGGTCTTCAATCCATCTGTATTCATTGGTTTTTGGATTTTTAATCCGATAGTTTCTTTCCCCCGAGCCTTTGCTATCGAAAATTTTTTGAGTATCCGTTTTTAATTTTTCGTAATCATCGGGGTGGATATTTCTATACCACAATTCCGGATCGTTGTAAAATTTTCCGGGGTGTATTCCCAAAATCCGTTCGGTTTTTGGACTTACGAAAATGGTTTTACCGTTAAATAAGTTTCTCGGTTCGGTACATTCGACTTGGTAAACGATTTCGTCTATGTTATTTAGAATAATTCTGTATCGCTCTTCTTCTTGTTTTAATTTCCCGATAGCTTTATTCTTTTCGGTAATGTCTTGTACAAATGTTGCAACGTAAATTTTGTCGTCAAGGTACATTAATGAAACACTTACATCCAAATCGACCACCGAGCCGTTTTTACATTTGTGTTTGGTTTCGAATTGTGCTTTGCGGTTTTTGATGATTTTTTTAATTAGTTCTCCGGTTTCGGATGGGCTCAACGCAACATCCAATTCCTTGACATTTTTTTGTAGCAGCTCCTCTTTGGAATAACCGGTCAATTCGCAATAAGCGGGATTTGCATCAAGTATATTTTGCTCGGTATCCATCAAAAGAAACCCGTTCAGACTGGTTTCCAGAATTGTTTTGTTAATAAGGCTCTCGTTGCGCAGTTGGTTTTCCGTTGTTGTAAGTTCGTTGATTTTTTCCTGAAGTTGTGTGTTGATGGAGTTAAGTTTTTTCAAATCCTTTGCTTTTTGCCGGTCTTTTGCAACAAGTACGAAGCCCAGTGAGAGCAACATAATACTGGAAAACAGAATAGATAAAATTTTATAATTATAAAAATTTTGTCTTGAAATGTTAAAATGATTGTAAATGTATCTCTTTGCATTGTTCAATTCCGATGTAATTCCACTCAGTTCGAGATGTATATCGTTCCATTTTTGTTTAAGCAATTCCCGGTTATAGTTCAATTTAAATTTTCTGGTTTTTTCGATTATGTTTTTAATATGCAGTTTGGCATTATTCAAGCTGTTCCGGGTTTTGTTATACCGGACAGGTTGAATTTTTTTTCCATCGGTTTCCCACCCGTTTAGTATTAAATCCACTTCGGTTAAAGCTGATTTGATTTTTTGGTTAAAATCTTTCCAATCGGCGGATTTGTGATAGTCTCTGAAATATTGCAGACTAAGGTGAGCGTTATTTACATTGTTCAATAATTCCGAAACGGTAAATACAACTTCACCTTGGTTAAATGTAATGTCGTACGCGGTTTCGAATTCCCTTGCAAGAAAAAAGAGAAGCAAAGCACTGATTAATATGAATAATGAATACCGGACTGCAAGTTTATACAATTGTTTGATTTTGTTATTCATTTTAATACTCAAAAAAGTTGTGTAGATCAAGTATTTACGGGGAAGCCGCTTTAACCGGCTTCCCCTTTTGAATTAAAGAAGAATTAGTAAGTGAAAAGTAAGATTTATTTTGTTCCAGATTCATTTTCCAGAAGTTCACCCCATTTGAGCAACAAATCCCATGAATAAATTCCGTGGTCGTACCCGTCTTTCCAACGGATTTGGATAGCGTAGTTTCCAACAACTTCAATGTTTGCAATTTCATATTTGCCCGGTTTGTCGGGTCCTTGCGGCGGCGGTGGATAATGTTTCCACAAAATGGTTTCGCCTTTATTTCCCGCATCGGGCGATTCATCCCTTAAAAATTTTAACGGGTAGTTATAAGTTTTGCCGTTATCCCAAACTATTGTAAGGGTTTTGTTGTCTTTTAATTCTATTTTAGTCGGCATAGCCATTTTAACTTTTCACCTCACTTTTAATTAATTATTTCCGAGTATAATAGGCAATCCGTCTTTGCCGGAACCTATTACAACCACTTTTGTGTTGGGGGAATTTGCCAGTTTTTCCGTGGCTTCAATTCCTTTCCATTTTAGTAAATTGGTATTTATACCTTCGGAAACAATTCTTTGGAAATCGCGAATACCTTCCGCTTCGATTCTTTTTCTTTCCGCTTCTTGCTTTTCTTTTTTAAGTACGAAAGTCATTCTTTGGCTTTCTTGTTCGGCTTGAAGTTTTTCCGTGATTGATTGGGTCAATTTGGGAGGAAGTATTATTTGCCGCATCGGCGCACGTTCGATAACTATTCCTCTCGGACCTACCAAACTGTCAAGCTCTTGTGTTATTTCGGTTGCAAGTTTTTCCCTCGATGCCGTGTACAAGGCTTTCGCTTCATATTTTGCGGTAACCCCCCGAACAACCGAACGGAATTGGGGAATTAAAATTATTTGTGTGTAATTCGGTCCTACCGTTTTATATATTTCATTCGCTTTATCCGGATTTAATTTATAGAGCAGACTGATTTCCAACTGAATGGGCAAACCTTCTTTTGAAGGTACATTCATTTCTTCTTTAATTTCTTGAGTTTTAATATTAAATTTTACAACTTTTGCCAGCGGGTTAACCAGATTAACACCCGATTTCAATGTATTATCGCTAACGTTTCCGAAGAAATCGACAACACCAACCATTCCCGCCGGAACAACCGTAAATATTTGGGCAACGGCAACTACAAGTGCACCAAAAGCAACCAAACCGGTAAAGGCCATTTCCTGTTTCCGGTGCGTCTTTTTTAAATTAAGAAAAGCCGCGAAAGCTATTACGGCGATAAGGATTGCCACTATAAAAATCATTTCAACCTCCGGATTTATTTTTATTAAATATTAATCAATTACATTTTTAATTAATTTCGGTATGGGCGGTTTTGTTTTCGAAACCGAAACTGCTCCGGAAATCAATCCGGCCGCCCGTTCGATACCGGCTTCATTATCCGAAAAAACCTCTGCGATAATATCATTCTTTTTTACCCTGTTTCCTAATTTCGCTTTGAAAATAATTCCCGCCTTCGGATCTATTTTGTCTTCTTTTGTTTTTCTTCCGGCGCCAAGTTCCAGAGCGGCAATTCCAATTTTGTATGTATCGATTTTTTCCACATAGCCGTTTTGTGTAAATTGAATTTTTTGTGAAAATTTACTTGAAGGATATTTTTCCGGATTTTTAATATAAAAAGTATTTCCATTTTGGGCTTCCACAATTTCCAAAAATTTATCGAACGCTTTGCCCGATTTGATCATTTCAACGGAAAGTTCAACTCCTTCTTTCAAGGATTTTACTTTTTTCCCAAGCATCAGCATGGCTCCGGAAAGATTCATAGACAACTCCCATAGACCTCCGGTTTTCTCTCCATGCAGAACTTTAATGCTTTCGTAAACTTCAAACCAGTTACCAATGTAATTGCCAAGCGGTTGATTCATATCGGTTATGAACGCCATAACCTTTTTGTTGAAATTTTTTGCCGTGCCGATTAATGATTGTGCAAGGGCAACGGCACCGGATTTTTTCTTCATAAAAGCTCCGCTTCCGGTTTTAACATCCAAAACCAAACCGTCGATCCCTTCTGCGAGTTTTTTGCTCATTATGCTCGCCGTAATAAAGGGAATGGATTCAACGGTTGCGGTAACATCGCGCAGTGAGTAAATTAATTTATCGGCCGGAGCAATATCTCTCGTTTGCCCGATTAACACTGCTTGCGTTTTTTTAAGATTTTGTTTGTACTTTTTCAAATTGAGGTTAACGTTAAAACCGGGTATGGATTCCAGTTTGTCCAATGTTCCGCCGGTATGCCCCAAACCCCTTCCGGAAATCATGGGAACGTTAATGCCGGCAGCTGCAACAACAGGCGCTATAATTAACGATGTTTTGTCGCCCACGCCACCGGTGGAATGTTTATCGACTTTGGTGCCGGGAATTTCCGATAAATCCAGAACTTTCCCGCTGTATAGCATTGAGTTGGTCAGCGCCGAAGTTTCACGTTTGTTCAAACCTTTCAAAAAAGCGGCCATTAGAAATGCCGAAAATTGATAATCGGGAATTTTTTTCTTCGTGTAATTTTCAACAAGGAATGAAATTTCTTCGTTCGTTAATGTTTTCCCATCACGTTTCTTTTTGATTAATTCTACTGTGTTCATATACAATCCGCATTAATTAAAAATAAAATTTTGTCTCTTATCTTTGTATGTTTGAAAGTGAATTTGATATTGAAACTCAATTTCAATATTATTGATTACAAAATAAATAAATATCCAAAACTTTGAGGTAAAAATGTTCGACGAAAATTATAAGTTCACTTGTGTTGACCGGTTCTTGAAATATGTTAAATACGACACACAATCGAATGAAGAATCGGAAACTTTTCCCAGCGATCCCAAGCAATTGGAATTATCAAAAGAATTGGTAAAGGAATTGAAAGAAATCGGTTTGGAAGATGCACACATGGATGAATGGGGATATGTGATGGCAACGCTTCCATCGAATACCGGCAAGGACGTACCGGTAATCGGCTTTATTGCGCACGTCGATACTTCACCGGCGGTTAGCGGTAAAGATGTTAAACCGAAAATTCATAAAAATTATCAAGGCGGCGATATTGTGCTGGAAAACGGAAAAGTTATAGAAGCCGCAAGCAATCCCGAGTTGAAAGATATGATCGGATTCGATATAATTACAACCGACGGAACAACATTGTTGGGCGCCGATGACAAAGCAGGAATTGCCGAAATAATGGACGCAATGAATTATTTGGTAACCCACCCGGAAGTAAAACACGGAACTATTAAAGTATGTTTTACACCCGATGAAGAAGTGGGAAGAGGCACTGAGCATTTCGACGTTGAAAAGTTCGGTGCAAAATACGCTTACACAATCGACGGCGGAACAAGAGGCGAAGTTGAAACCGAAACTTTCAGCGCAGATGCCGTTAATATTGATTTTATCGGTCGAAACGTGCATCCCGGTTATGCGAAAGGCAAAATGATTAACTCGATAAAAATGGCCGGGCATTTTCTCGAGTTGTTGCCTAAAGACCGGCTATCGCCCGAAACCACCGAGGGACGCGAAGGATATGTTCATCCCGTTTCCGTTAACGGCAACGAGGAAAAAACAACTCTTAAATTTATCATTCGTGATTTTATCGACGATAAGTTAAAAGAATATGAAGATTTTCTTAAAGAATTAACCGATAAAACGGTTGAGGCATTCCCGGGTTCTTCTTCGGAATTTAAGGTGATTGAACAATACAGAAATATGAAAAATATACTTGATAAGCACCCGCAAGTGGAAGAATTTGCTTTGGAAGCCTTGCGCCGGCTTGGTATAAAACCGATTCAATCGGCAATAAGAGGCGGTACAGACGGTTCCAGATTGAGTTATATGGGTTTGCCGACA
>JALSTB010000163.1 GCA_026983955.1 Melioribacteraceae bacterium | reverse complement strand
TTTATTTTGTCCACTATTAACAGCACCGGTGTTGTTTTCCACCCCCCGGCTATCCCAACCGGATTTGGAAATAAGATTACCTTTAATTGTTAAATATTTTGAATTTAAAATCCGTATTGTATTTCCCGTTTCTTGAGGGACTCCAACGTTTATAATTTTTATTAATTCGTTGTATTTCGAGTTGAAATCGTTAATCAA
This sequence comes from Melioribacteraceae bacterium, assembly GCA_026983955.1. Classification (GTDB taxonomy): domain Bacteria; phylum Bacteroidota; class Ignavibacteria; order Ignavibacteriales; family Melioribacteraceae; genus BMS3ABIN04. The sequence continues at coordinate 32,812 of JALSTB010000163.1, read as the reverse complement.
TCCGGTTGCTTTAACACTAACAAATTTTTGCCCGTCAAGCAAAACGGTTGCAGTATCGTAGCTTTCGAGTGTGTAAGTGAAAACCAGTGCGGATGGTGTGGACGAAATAATTTTTATATCGCCGGCAAATACCGCCGAATAAAAAATTAGGGAAATAAGTAATATAGATAATCTGTTTTTCATTACAATTGAATATTAACTTTGTTAAACTACAACCGTTAACCGGAAAATTAGAATTTAGTAAACAGTAACAGAATTATCTATAATTACCTTCCCTTTTTTATTTTGTGCCCTTAAAATAGGGAACTTATAACCTCTTTGTCAAGTCAAAAAACTTAACCGTAATTAATAATGATTTTACAAAATACAGTTTTTCAAAATTATTATCGAATATAAATGTTCGCACTTTAGCGATACTAGAGTCCCAAAGTGCCTTTAACCGATTTCATAGCTTCGATACAATTCTGAATATGTTCCTCGAGCGGGATTCCCAGCTCTTCGGCACCTTGTTTAATATCTTCCCGGCTAACAGCCCGGGAAAAGCCTTTATCTTTCATTTTCTTTTTTACCGATTTTACGGAGACTTCATCCAAAGATTTTGAAGGTCTGACGAGTGTAACGGCTGTAATAAACCCGGAAATTTCATCACAAGCGAATAATACTTTTTTTAACAACGTGTCTCTAGGAACACCTGTGTGATTGGCATGCGAAAGAATGGTTTGAATAAATTCTTCATCAAAGCCTTTCTCACGCAATATTTCCGCTCCTTTGAACGGATGATCTTCAAGTGAGGGATACATTTCGTAATCAAAATCGTGAAGCAAAGCAACGTTTCCCCAATATTCTTCGTCTTCATTATATTTTTTTGCATAAAATCTTACGCAAGCTTCAACGGCATAAGCATGTTTTAACAAATTCTCACTTTTTGTGTATTCCTTTAACAAATTCAAACAATAATTCCGGTCCTTCATTTTTACTCCTTAAAAATTTTATTGTTTAAGAAAAGCCGGGCAGTAATTGGCAATGATGCACTCCGCACATTTAGGTCTGCGTGCAATGCAAATTTTTCTTCCGTGGCTTGCAAGCAAATGTGAAGCTTTTACCCAATCTTTTTCCGGCAATAATTCCTTTAATTTCTTTTCTATTTTTACGGGATCTTTTGTTTTCACAAAGCCAAGCAAGTTGGAAAGCCGGATTACATGAGTATCGACGGCTATGGCCGGAATTCCAAATGCATTTCCGGCTACAACGGAAGCTGTTTTCCTGCCTACACCGGGAAGTTTCGTTAATGCATCGAAATCAGCCGGCACTTTACCGTTATGCTTTTCAATTAATGCCTGGCAACATTTTTTTATGCTCTTCGCCTTCTGACGGTAAAAACCGGTTGAGTAAATGTCTTTTTCCAATTCTTCCTGTTTTGCATTTACGTAATCCTTCGGTGTCTTATACTTTTTAAATAAATCCTTCGTTACTATGTTTACACGTTCATCAGTACATTGTGCACTGAGAATTGTTGCAACAAGTAGTTCGAAAGGCGAATTAAAATTCAAAGCCGGTTTTACATCCGGATATTCTTTTTTAAGAAGTGTAAATATTTTTTTTGCCCTGTCTTTTTCATTCATTCCATATCTTCCCAAACGTTAATGCAAACTTAACTTATAATTTTTGTTATTTCAATTTTATAAATATTACAGTGATTTCCCTTTCCAATCTAAAACTTAATCAATAAATTTAGGTTATGAAGAATCTGTTAATTATTTTAGTTATGCTTTCCGGTTTACGGTTAAACGCTCAATTTCCGTTTACAAAAACAGTCAGTTTTGGCAAGTTTGAAAATGCATCGGCATTTTCGATTACCGATAACGGTTACGTTTACGTGGCGGATTCATATTCGAATGAAATTTTCAAATTCGATACTCTCGGAACTCTGTTTAAATTCATCGGTGGATACGGCTGGGAAGATGCCCAGTTCGACGAACCGGCCGACATCTATGCAAACACCCTCAACGTTTACGTAGCCGACAAAAACAATAACCGTATCCAAATTTTCGATAAAGATTTGAATTTTCTGTCCGGGTTCAAAAATCAACCGAACGAAGAAAGTGATTTGGGTTTTGCTTACCCTGTAAGTTGTGTGGTTTCCGGCCAAGGTGATCTTTTCATTTTGGATTCGGATAACGCCAGAATATTGAAGTACGATTTGAACGGAAATTTTCTTCAGGAAATAGGAGGAATAGATGCCGGAGATTTTTCAGTAACCCAACCGGAAAAATTGGCAATTTCGGCAGACGGCAAAATTTATGTATTGGACGACGGCTTAATTTTGGTTTACGATTATTACGGAAACGGTTTGTTTAAAATTAAAATCGGCTTTAATGCAACAAACATCGGCATGTCCGGCAATTCTCTCTCCGTTAATAACGAATCGCAAATTACGGTTTTCAATTTGCGCGAAAATAGTTCCTTGCATATTTCGAAGGAACAATTAGGTTTATCCGATAATGCTAACATTGTTGAGGCTGTACCACGGAACAATAAAATTTATGTTCTCACGGAAACGGAAATTATCGTTTACACATCGTACGAAAATCAAGCCGGGAAATGAAAATAAAACTTGTACTATTCTTTTTGGTTCTTTTGTGGGTCGGCGGAATCTTTATCCGTTTTTTTATTCCGGAAATCAACGGTTTGTTTTACTTGCTTCCGTTTTTGGAAAAGACGTATTCAACCGTTTGCCACCAACAACCCGCTAAACTAATTTCGATAAACGGACATAAAACTTTGGTATGCGCAAGGTGCACGGGAATTTATTTGGGCGCATTGTTGTCATCTGCCGGATTGCTATTTTTGAAATTGCAGAATAAATTAAATATTAAACTATTAATTTTTGCATCAGTACCGCTTGCCGGTGATGTGCTTTTATATTCTTTGGGAATTTACTCTTACTCCAAAACCGTTGCACTAGTAACAGGCTTACTTTTAGGTTCAGCCGGATTTTTATATATTCACGAAGGAATTATGGATTTATTGGAAGAAAAAAACAAAAAGGATAAAAATTGAAAAAACATCTTCCCGCTCTTGTTGCCGGTTTCGGTGCCGGTGTGTTGCAAGTTGTACCCGTGGTTAAAAGTTTTTCTTGTTTGATTATAATGCCGTTGGCCGGAATTTTTGCATTAGTACTATATCAAAAATCGAACAAAATCATTTCACCAATCAGCACACAAAAAGCTGTTGTAACCGGATTAATGACCGGCGTGTTTGCCGCACTGTTCGGAAGTTTTTTCGAGATTTTAATCACGTTCATCACAAAATCGAATGACCTTGTGTATGTTGTAAACGATTTATATGAATTCATCGATAAATTTCCCGTGGAAGAAACGGTGAAAACACAGGTAATACAATTAACCGAAAACGTTGTCAATTCAATTAAAACAACCGGATTTTCGCTGTTATACTCCTTCTCCGTTGTGGTAAACAATTTGATAATAAATCCTATTTTCGGAACGATTGGTGCATTAATAGGCTTAAAATTTATAAATTCAAAGATTCAACAAAATTCGTAATGCTCGCTGCTTTTATTTTTCTAATTCACTTTATTTTTCTGTTTTTTATCGTATATAAAAAATGGAAAACGGAATCTCCTACCTCGGCGTTATCGAATGCAATTCTAATTATAATTTTGTTCGCCGTCGGTTGGTCAATTTCAACAATGATCAGCAAAGCGGTTTTCCCGCCGGAAGGGTTCGGCAAAGAATTGAATTTGGATACGCTTTCATTAATGCTTTTAACTGCGGGTGAATTCTTTTTCTATAAATTTTATTATTCCGATATTTTCACCTCAAGCGGAAAGGAAACACAATAACGGCGGTTTGAACGGCTTGATTTTGATTTTCGGGAAGGGGTTCGAACCTCCATTTTCGTAAAGAATTAATAGCCGCCATCTCCAAACGGGTATCGGCTTTAATAAGCGGAATAATTCGTCCCACGGTTCCGTCCGGTAAAATACTGAATTTCAATTTAACATCAATCTCCTTCGAAACACCCGGCGGATATTCGGGAAGTTTATAGCTGTAAATTTTCCGTTTCCCTTTTCCACCAAAATCGATTTCGAATCCGAAGTTGCCTTCACCTTCGCCGCTTATCTCTTTCCCTTTGGCTTTTTTGGTTTCGTCTTTAACCAAAGAATTGTTTTTCTTCGATTCGTTTTCCGTTTTCTTTTTCTCTTTTGCGGCAACAACAACTTTGTTTTTTACATCGGTGTTTTTTGTTTTAGGAACATTAACTTTTTTGATTTCGGTTTTCTTTTTCTTTTTTTGTTTTTCCGGTTTCGTAATTTTGGTCTCACTTTTCTTCGCACTTCCCAAAGGTCCCGGCGAACTTAGTTTGCCTATTGTTCCGAAACCGATTGTAACGTATTCATCCTCTTTCACATCGGGTGTAAAACTTAAAAACAAAAACACAAACGCCAACAGCAAATGCAATCCGATTGAATACAGATAAGATTTTATTGAATCTTTTCTATCCATGATTAAAAAGTTTCTTTTTCCGTTTCAATTGTAAATTTATCTATTCCAACACTCCGTGCAGCATCAATTACTTTAATTACCAAATCAATTTGCACGGATTTATCGGCTCTGATAATTAAATTGTTTTCATCGTTTTGTTGTTTTAAACCATCGAGTTCTGCCGGAAGTGCAGCCACATCAACCGCTTTCGAACCGAGAAAAACCTTTCCCTCTTCCGTAATCGAAACAACCAACTTTGTAGGAACCGATTGTTCCATGTTTTTTGCCGCAGGTAGTTTCACTTTAACTCCCGTTTGAACCACAAATTGCGAAGTGAGCAGGAAAAAGATAAGCAACAGCAAAACAATATCCGTTAACGAAGAAAAACTGAAAATAGTAAGGGGTTTTTGAGACATTTCAAATTTCATATTTCCACCTATAATTCTATTTCGATATCATCTTCTTCGGTGCGTTCGTGCCCCGAAGTAACTTCGTCCAAAATATCCACCACATCGTTTGACACCACTTCCATTTGCAATACCAATTTTTTAATTGATGAAACCAAAAAGTTGTAGAAAGTATATGCCAAAATTCCCACTGCAAGTCCGAAAGCAGTTGTGAGCAACGCTTCCCAAATTCCACCGGCCAAGTCATTCGGATTTGCGGCTCCTTGCAAATCTTCTATTTTCATAAATGCTGCAATCATTCCCGTTACCGTACCGAGAAAACCGAGTAACGGCGCAACCCCGGAAATTGTAGCCAAAACGGAAAGCCCTTTCTCCAACTTGCTTATTTCCTGTTTGCCTGCATTTTCAATTGCTTCTTTAACTCTTTCCCTTCCGAGATGATATTTCTTTAATCCTTGTTTAACAATGTTTGCCGCAGCGGAATTTTCTTCAATACAATAACTGATTGCACCCGAAATGTCTTTCCGCTTTACCATTCCTCTGATTTTTACAAGGAATGCCGGTACGTTCATTTTCGATTTTCTGATTACCCTGTATCTGTCTATAATTATTGCCACGGCAATAATCGAAGCGATAAGAATAAGCAGCATTATCCAGCCGCCTTTCATGAAAATTTCCAGTATGCTCATAAATTACCTTCCTTTGCTATCTTACGAATAAATTTTTAATTCTTCTTGCTTCTTTAATGTTTTTGACTTTTGCAATTCTTACCCTGTGCCACGTTCCCCTTGAACCCAAATCTGCTGATACAACTTCCGTTTGGTAACCTCTTCTTTTGATTTTTTCCGCTGCTTTCAATGCAGAGCTTTTGTTTTTCCAAGAGGAAATTTGTACGGAATAAAATTTACCGTTGTAAAAAATTAAATCTTCTACCTCTTTTTCCTTGCCAAAAGCGGAATTGTTCCCGTTTCCTGCAAGATTTTTTTGTCCGGTTGCTACTGATAACTGATTTGCAACCGGTTTTTTATTAACATTACCGGCTTCATTCTTTTGCGGATTTGTTTCCGCTCCTTGGGGTGATTCACCGGTAACGGATTCCTTTGTTACCTTTTGAGTGTTAGCCTGCTCCGGAATATTGGCTGTTGAATGCTCTGCTGTATTCTTTTCTTCTTGTGATATTACGGGCGATTGTCTTTCTCCATTACCGGAAATATCACCCGGAATTGATACGTTTGTGCTTCCGGAAGGTTCAAGAATGAAATAGTAGATTCCGGCTAACGTAACTAAAATGAAAACACCAAGAATATACCAGAATGAGTTGTCGCGCTTTTGTTCATGCGTCCAACGTACCGTTGGATCAAATATCGGCTGAACCGTTTCTTCATCATTTAATTTCTCCGCATCGTTATTTGTCTTGGAATTATCTTCATCGGTAGCTTCTCCGGTACCGGAATCCGTTTGTAAATTTTCTTCTTCCGATTTTATATCACCGGAAGATGTTTCTTCATTTGGTTCATCAATTTCATTGTTTGTATTTTCCGGTTCATCATCAATCAATTTTTCAACCGGATTTTCCAATTTGCCAGAATTGTCCGTTCCGGTTTCCGTGGATAAATTTTCCGGCTCGAATATAATATCGTCTTCTTCCCTTTCTACTACAGGTTCCGCTTGTTCGTTTTCGCCGGTTACTTGCCCGTTTTGTTCAGGTTCAAAGTTTTTTTTTTGAATAAAATTTTCAACTTCATCCGGTAAGCCGGCTGTAATTTTATCACTTAAATTCGGCTCAAATGTGGGAGCGTTTTTCACGGTTTTTTCACTCAAATAATCATCCCACAAATCGAAACTTTCAAGCTTTTCCGAACGGGCGAGCAAGTCGTTTATTCTTTCTTGAATCGATCTCTGGATGTAAAGTTCATCGGTTGCCACATTCCCTTTTGAAGTATTGCTAACGGGAATTAAAGGTTTGCCGATGCCCAGACTGAAAATTTTATCGGTGTATTCCCGGCTAACGCGGCTGTGTTCTTCAACGTCTATAGTTAAAAACAGTGATAATTTCTCATCCGTGGATGCGGAGTAAGTTGGTGAGAAAATTATTCTGCTGCTTGCACCTTGGCCGGATTTACCTGCAACCGCAGGTTCTTTTTTCAATTGAAAAACACCTATTTCGGGAATCTTGATTGCTTCACCGTAATTTAGCAAACTTGTAACTTTGTCGATAAAAATCTTAAAAGCCAAATCTTTTTGTGTACGGGAAACACCAAGGTTTTCAGCCATTTTCAGGATTAGATTTTGTTTGTTCATTTTTAGTCCTCTGAAATTATGAACCAAATTAAAACTTTACCATCTATATTCAAAACCCGCAGCAATATCCAAAGTTTTTGCGCGGTAATTTTCAAACAAATAATTTTTTCTGTTGAGTAAATTATCGGCATCCAAAGTTAATTTGAAGCTGTCGAACAATTCATAACCGAGTGAAAATCCGATTGTCAAATAATCCGGGACAGTTACAGTATTTCCAACATCAGCATAAATTTTTGAAGAATAATTCATTCTTGCCGTTACATCAATCCCGTTTTCGAAACCGTACCAATAGACCGCCGTACTTTTAAATAACGGGTAGTAGGGAATTTGCGCTCCATTCTTTTCAATTATTTGATATTTTAAGTTTAATGTTAATTTGCCGTAATCCAAAAAATCGAAATAGGAATTTACCGCGACGGAAAAATCATCAACTCCATTTAAATTATAAATATTAAAATTGCCCGGATTAACATCTCTCTGGAAATAAGGCAGGTTATCGAATCTGTTGTATTCAAAAGTTCCGTCAATTTCAAAATATTGTAAAAATCCGTACTCGAGAGAAAATTTCAAGCTGTTGTTCCGTTTAAGAAAAATATTTTCGGTCTGTGACAGACTGTAGTACCTGTTCATATTTATAAAATCGGATATGGTCAAAAATTCCGTTCCGGGTGAAAACTCGGCAAAAGCGGAAAGTTTACCGGAGATTTTGGTTCTAAGCCGCACTTTGGGTGAAAAGAAAGTATTGATATCATCCCGTGAGAAAAATATTCCGCCTATAATTTCGGCATTGCGCGAAATTCTATAATTAACTTCCGGCTCAAAAGTAATATAACTGTATGTATCCTTTGAGCTTAAATTATTAACAAGTTTTTGGATTTTCACGTTTCCGCTTACTGAGAAGTTTAATTTACCGGCTGGAAATTTTATGTACGATCCGATTAACGTCATCGTTTGGGATAATTTATTTTCGTTAAATTCCAAATATTTGCCGGCAAATGAAAATCCGTATCTTACAGGCGAATAGTTATTTGATAAACCAACATTGAAATAACCGTTTTTGGTTTTCCGCGTTAAATTTGTAGCCGAACCGTAAAGATTGTAGGAATCGGTTGAATATTTTGTTGAAAAGGATATTGCCAAACCACCGAAGTTTTCCGTATTATGATCGATAAAATAATTCAAACCGAGGGAAGCACCGGCAGAATTATAACCGGCATCTTTTACAAATTCCCTCTCGCTTTTGCCCCAAATATTTGCATCTACAAAAACACCGCCGTAATTGTTATTGTAGAAAAACTCACCCGAAGGGAATGTTACGCTTCCTACCGATCCTTTTAATAATCCGTTGGACGAAGATTGTTTGTGTTCCGTTAAATTAAGAAACCGGGGGACCGTTATTCCCGGGTCAAACAAATTCTCATCATATTCAACACCGGCGGAATAATTTTCCAAATTTGAGAAAACGAGATCGGGTTTGGCTTTCCTCGCCGGGGGCAACGAAATTTTTCTTACGCCGGTAATTACAAATTCGGGCAATTCCACACTTTGTGATTCTCCTGATTGCTGGGCACGGCTAACTCCCGCAATACTTAAAATTATAAATATTTGAATTAACTTTTTCATAACTTTTTCAACTTTGATTTTGCCTCTGCGCCCAATTTATCCGAACGGTGTTTTTTCAATACCGCCGAATACATTTCTTTTGCATTTTTAGTATCGTTTAATTTTACATAACAATCGCCCAACCTTAACAACGAGCGCGAATACCATTCATCGTAAGCCGGAAAGATGGAACGCACCCGCACAAATGCCGCAACTGCATCTTCAATTTTATTTTGAAGGAATAAAGCTTCGCCGTAATAGAATTGTGCCTTCGCTCCGATGTCGTCTTTTCGTGAACCGGCAACTTCCCTGAACAAATCTTCCGCTTTACTATAATCTTTCCGTGCCAATTCAATAATTCCCAATTCAATTTTAGCTTCGTCGGAAAATACCGTACCGGGATAAATTTCAATGACAGCCAACAAAGATTTATACGCTGCCGGAATATCGTTTTTTTGAATAAATGCTTCCGCTTTCTTAAATGCTATTTCGGCGGCACCTTCTTTATCTTTCAATTTATCGAATGTCGCTTCATACAATTCAATTTCACCATCGTAATTTTCCCGTTTGTGATAGATTGTTCCCGCTTCAATTACCGCCTGCACCGCAATATCGGAATTGATGTAGTTATTGATGATTTTGTGATAGTTGATCAGTGCTTCATCATAGTTGCCTAAGTTTGCCGCGCTTTTCCCAATCCAATAATATGCATTTGGTACAAGTTTACTTTGCGGATATTTTGCGATAAATTCATTATAACTTTCAATTGCCGATTTGTAATTCGCAATACTGTAATAAATTTCCCCTTTCTTAAAAAAGATTTTATCGTTGAATTGCGGCTGGGAATTGGTTTGAATTATTTTATCGATAAAATTAATTGCATCGGTAGTTCTGTCCGTTACTTCATAACAATAAATTATCCCGTTAATTGCATCGAAAACATATTTTGTATCCGGGTAACGCTTAATCAATTCCATATATTTTCTGATTGCCCTTTCGTATTCGCCCAAATTAAAATAAGCATCGCCAATCGAATAAATTGCGACTGGTATTATTTTCGACCTTGGATATTTCGTTTGCAAATCCTCGTAGTACCGTATTGCTTCGTGAAAATTTCCAGTTTGGAAGTGAACCCAACCGATTAAGTATTGTGCTTCGTCTCCATATTCCGAGTTTGGAAATTTTTTTTGCAGTTCTTGAAAAACCTTAATCGCTTCATTTGATTTACCGGCTTGAAACAGCGACTGTCCGTATCTGTAATAAGATTCACCGGAGTTAGCTAATCTTTTATGTTTATAAATTAATTCTTTGTACAAACGTGCAGCTTTGTCAAAATCTTTTACCCCGAAATAACTTTCCGCCAATCTTGTTTTTGCATCGAGCTCTCTTTTATCACCGGGAAACCGGTTTAAGAATTTACGGAACAAATATGCAGCGTTGGCGTAATCTTTGGCATTGAAATAAGCATAGGCTTTTCCGTAAAGTGTTTCTCCATCCAATTTTTTATTGGTGGATTTAATTTTGTTGTAATAGACAATTGCCTTTTTATATTTTCCCAATGCGAAATATGATTCGGCCAAGTAAAAATTTTTGGTTTGTTCCTCATCCGAAGTTAGTCCAATTGTAATTTTTTTCAATTCCTGAATTGCCCGGGACGGTTTGTTTAAATAGTACAAAGCCGTTCCCCAACCGAGCAATGCTTTGTCTTTTAATTTTACCGGAGGATTTAAGAAAACACAATCGCCAAAATATTTTGCCGCGGCATTGTAATCTTTTTTTCTCAGACTGATATTCCCCAATAAAATATTTGCTTTTGCTTTGGTTTGAATATCAGACGATCCGAGCGCGGAAATTAAATCCCTTTCGGATTGTGAAAAATCGGTTTTGTCCAATTTAGCCAAACCCAAATTAAGTTTTGCTTTCGGAGCCAACCGGTGTTGCGGATATTTTTCAAGAAACCGGTTATAAATTTCCACCGCCTCTTGTTTATCACCGTTCAGTCTTTTACATTCGGCACTCCAGAACAAAGCATTGGCTGCAAGTGTGTCGCTCTTAAGTTTGGCAATATTCTCAAATAATTTATATGCTTTATCATATTGATTGTTTTTGAAATGAACCCATGCCAGACTGTAAACAATTTTGTTTTTAAATTTTTTGCCGGTATTGCCATCAAGTAAACCGGAAAAAATTTTAGAAGCTTTTTCAAATTCGTTTTGCGCAAAGTAAGTTTGTCCCAACATAAAGAAAGCTTCATTCTTAAAATTTTGCGGCAAACGGTCAATTAAGGGATCGGATAATTCCAAAATTGCGCTTTCGTATTCTCCCAGTTTGTAGTAACATATTCCTATTCTCAATTGTGCGTAAGGTCTCAGCTTGCTTTTCCGGTAAAAAGCCAAGAGCTTATCGTAATATTCAACTGCTTTTTCATATTCACCTTTTTTCTCGTAAATATTTGCCAAGGAAAAAATCGTATGATCTACAAATTCATTTTTGCGCTTAATTTCAATCGCATTTTTCAGAAAATCGATTGCTTCACCGTACCGGTTTTCTTTAACATAACTTTCACCAATCAAATAATAAACCGAACCGGTAAACGAACCGTAAGGATATTCGTAAAGATATTGTTCCAATTTTTTTCTGGCATTTTCATATTCCCCCAAATCGAAAAACAATTTTCCCAACCGGTATAATGCTTTGGGCCGGATTACGACAAAATTATGATCGAGAACCAAAGAATTGAGTTCTTGAATAGCACCTTCATATTCATTCAGGGCAATTAAACTTTCCGCCGTATAATATTTTGCCGATGCGAACAAATCTTTATCCACATCATTGTTGTTAAGGAAAGCAGTAAACAATTCATAGGCTTTGGCGTAATCATTTTTCCGGAAAGCGGTCAGCGCCGAATTGTAAATATCAACGGTGGATTGTCCCCGCAGTAAAGTGAAGGAAATGAAAAAAATCAATCCGGTATGAAAAATATTTTTATTCACTAAGCAAACAATTTTCCGATTAAATAAAAAATTAAAATTCCTGTAATTCCCGCTGAAAAATTAACCCAATCGTTATTGAACCAGCTTATTCCTTTTATTTTGGTTGTTTCAATGTTGCAATGTTTCTTTCTTTCTGTTACCGCAAAACAATTACCACATTTGTATTGAACTTGTACTGTTGCGCCGAGAACACTGTCAATCAAACTTCCCAACAACCCGGTAATAATTAATAAAAATATAATTCCGGGATTTCCCGTTAACCATGGCAAAGCGCTTAATACAACGACCGACGAACCGGCGAGAGAAGCAAATATTCCAAACAATGAAACACCACCGGATATGCCTTGCTCAACCGGTCTGAATGTTAACACGTTATACGTTTTCCTGCTTTTAAGTGTTCCGAGTTCCGTAGCCCAAGTATCTGCCGACATGATGGACAAATAGGCAACATAAAGATAAAACCATGTTTCACTTGGGATAAAATGATTAACCAGTACTAAAATTCCGCCGGCACCACCGTTAGCCGATACTTGCCAAAAATCCCTGCTGCCCGCTTTTTCAAATATGTTTTGAAAACCGCTTCTTTTCGAATTATTCAGTTTGCTCAAAAAACTTGACGGAAGAAAAAACATTAATACCGGAATACTCCACTTTATTCCGCCGTAATAAAAAATTACCACCGCGAGAAAAAATGTGGCTACGGCACCGCTTTTTGTGAGAAATTCCCTCTTAAATGCAACCCAAGAAACAAAGAACGCTAATGAAAATGATATTATTAATTTTATCCACAAGGAAAACATTTTTATATTTTCTTATAATATATAAAAATATATGAATAAGTTAAAATATTTTCTACATCAGATTGGATAAGTCATTGAGTTACAAGAAGTTAAGATTTCCGGAAACTTGACGTGAATTCAAGATTTTTTTGTTCAGTCAATTCGCGAGACTCTTCATTATTTTTTTTACAAATTTAAAATAAAAAACCCTCGTAACACGAGGGTTCAGCTAAAAAACTTTAATGAAGCAATCAGTTCATGTATTTAAGTTCATGTTTGCTTCTATCCCTGTATAATTTATCTTTCGCAGCAATAACAAAATTTTCTTTCGCATTGGCTTTATCTTTCAAACCCTTGTAAGCCAATCCTTTGTAAAAATAAGGTGCACCTTTCGGTACTTTGGATTTTTTACTTCTGTATTTGATAGCATTGTCTGCAGCTTCCAATGCTTTTTGATACTCTCCCATTTCAATATAAGCATCGGCCAACTTGAGATAAGCTGCATCATAATTGTAATACTTTACCGCTTCAGTAAGATATTCAATACCTTTTTTATAATTTTTATTTTTTAATTCCTTATCACCCAACTTGGTGTATGCCAGACTGATATATTTTCGCGCGCGGTTTTTAAGTTTTTTCTTTTTAACCGATTCTTCAAATTTTTTGAAGTATTCAATGGCTTTTAAATAATCGCCTTGTGCATAATAAGTTGTTCCCAAACTGTTGTAAACAATATGGAAATCCGGATTAGCTTCGAGGCAGGCATGGAAAGATTCGAGAGCCTTGTCGAATTTACGTAGTTTTTTATATGCAATTCCCTGCTGGTAAAAAATTCTGTAATCTTTGGAAATTTCAAGTGCTTTGCTGTAATCTTCAATTGCACCTTCGTAGTTACCGGATTTTAACATTTTGTTTCCGGAATTATATAATTTTGCAGCTTCCGGATCCATTTCGGTCTTTTGCGCATAAACAAAACTTACCGATAACAAAACGAAACTCAAGATTAGAAAAACAACTTTCTTCATACTTTCCCCTTTGTTTAATGATTTATGACTAGTGCGGAAGACGGGACTTGAACCCGTACGCCCTTGCGGGCACTACCCCCTCAAAGTAGCGTGTATACCAATTTCACCACTTCCGCATAATCGAACCAGAAAGATAATTCATCAAGATAAAAAAATCAATACCTTATTTCGCCACTTGATAGTTTAGTGCCTCAATCATTTCTTAAACAGGGAATTTCCCCAGATGTTCCAATGATTAGTTAAATTAATTTTGGTTGGATATTAATTACTTTATGCCATAAAACAATTCAAAACTTTTTAATCTGGTTTTCTGCGTCTCTTTTTGATTATAAAATCGGCTATTTCACGCCTGAATTTCGAATCGAATATAACCAGTTTGGCTATTTGTTCCGCACTTAATAAACCGGTCAATGAATTAATAAATTTCTTTTTATTTTCTGCCAGTTTAATATCAATATTGTTAATTTCATTAACCACTTGCAAAATCCGGTTTTTGTTTTCGCCTTTTCCGGTTTCCACAATTTCGTTTAACACGTTTATCAAACTGTCCTTTTGTTCAATGAATCTTTTTTGTTGCTTGTGATGTTTGTTTTTCCGGGCGAAAAAGCGGATTGAAGTTTCTTCGTCCAAATCCAAAATTTCGAGCAATTTCAGTTTTTCCAACTGTTCTACTTTTGCCCAGCCCTTCCACAAACGATGAGGCGGCTTGTGCCTTATTTGTCCGTAATTCAATACCGGAACGATTAACAAAAGACAAATCATTAACATATTTTTTTTCATTTTTCCACCTGTGTTTTAGTTTCCGTTAAATATTCGGAAAGTTCATTCAATTCTTCATTTGAAAACGAATTTAAAAGATAAATAAAATCACTCTCGGAAAATTCCGATAAATATTCTCCGGTTAAATCGAATTCATCAATTTGAATTTCCGCTCCCCTTAAATCAACTGTACCGGATAATACCGTTGAAACCAAGTTTTGCGGAATCTCATCAATTATTTTTTCCATTTCCGAATCGCTCAACAGCACTTCATGTTTTTGGTTACCGGAAAAGTATACAAAGGCAAGTATCAAAATTATAATTGACGTGAAGGCAACGGAGAACCGGTAAACTTTTCTCCGCTTTTTATCTTTTTCCAGTCGTCGTCTGATTTCCGGAATTAACGAAGAAAAATATGCCTCATCCGTTTCAACATCCGAAAATTTATTAATTTGTTCCAACAGTCCGTTTGCTGAATTTAATTCCTTTTCCAGTGCGGCATCGCGGGATATCTCATTTTCGAACTGATCTTTTTCCGCTTTGCTCATTTGACCTGCAAGGTATTTTAATATTTTTTCTTTATTCTTCATTTTTCATCTTCTCTAATATTTTTTGCAAAGCAAAATGATAATTGGCTTTTAATGTTCCGATGCTTTTCCCGGTTATTTCTGAAATTTCTTTATAACTCAGTCCTTCAAATTGCTTAAGCAAAAAAACTTCTTTCTGTCTAGCGGAAATATCCTTCAATATTTCATTTAATCTGTTTAATTTTTCTTTATCTTCAAAAGTTTTTACAATGTCCACATTTGTCCGTAAAAATTGTGTATGTCCGTTATCCAATGATAAAAATTTTTTGATGTTGTTTCTTTTTATTTTATTCAAACTTTTACTCGATGTAATTTTAAAAATCCAAGTATACAAAGATGAGTTAAACTTAAATGTTTTTAACTTTTTATATATTTGGATTAACACTTCTTGTGTTACATCGTCGGCATCAAGATGATTACCCAGCATTCTTCTTGCATGCCAGTAAATCTTTTTTCTGTAACGGATAACAATTTCATTGTACGCACGTTCATCACCCTCTAAAAACCTTTTAACCAAAATTTCGTCTTTTTCTTCCGGCATAAGCTCCAACCTTACTAAAGTATTTGACAACCTGAGCAACGGATTGGTTTAAATTAAACCCTTGTCCGGTTTGCACTGTCTAACAACAAAAATACGACAAAAACATAACTCATTAAAGGAGGAAAAGATGAAAGGAAAAATCTTTTTGATAAGTGCAATTATTATCGCTTTGTTAGTAAGTATAACGGTTACGGCGCAACCTGTGCCTAAACCTCCGAAATATCAAGGTTTCAATAAAGAAAGAATAACTGCGCTTCTAAAATTAACCGGCGAACAGCAAAAGAAATTCAACAATTTCTTTTTCACACAGCAAAATGCGTCAATCGATTTACGGGCTGACATTCAGAAAGTACGATTAAAAATCAGAAAAATGATGGCAGAAAACAACGTTGACGGTGACAAATTATTGGCGTTAACTGGGAAAATAAATCAACTTCAAGGCAAGCTAAAAATGTTGAGAACAAAATTCTGGTTAAATGTTTATAAAATTCTTAACGATTCACAAAGGGAAATATGGATAAAACATTTCCGTCATTTCAGAAAAGTAAAACACCGTAAAAATTCCGGTCATCCTATGAGAATGGAAGGAAGAGCAGGATTCAGAAAATTTTGATTTAAAATCGGGGTTGCTTTTGCCGGAGGTAACCCCGTACATTTTATCCGCCGCCTTTCGATTTCAACTTATCAATCACTTTCATATAACGGGCATAACCTTTCGGCAGACTGTTTTTACGTTGTTGTAACTTAATTTCCGCCGCTTTGTCGGTTCTGAACGGTTCCCCATCTTTATCGACGAAAAATTTCGAAATAATTGCGAAGATTTCATCGTAACTTTTTATGGACATGAAATCCATATCGTATAATTGATCGAAGAAATAAATCAAATCCGATTGGGTTCCTTGCCAAACGATTTTTTTCTGTTGTTCTTTAAGTTCACGGATTGTTGTGTGCGGTTTGGCTGCCGTTTGACGCTCCGCTTTAATTTCCCTCTTGTTTTCCAATTCTTCCATGATTTTCATTTCCGTTTTATTTGAAACTTTTCCCTGTTTATTTTCTACTTTTATATTCGGTTGATTTACCGAAATATTTATTTTTTGATCCCTCCTTTTGGCAAAAAATTCTATTTCCGCATCAATTATTTCACCTAACCGTTCGTATTTTTTGATTTCTTTTTTAACATGCCTTAATAAAATATCTTCATTCGGATATCTTTGTTCATTCGGGCGTGAATCGTAGTAAGCCAAAATTTCTTTTATAAATTTATTCAGCTCCGGGCAACCGTCTTCCAAAAAAACATTATCGAGTGCATATTTTCTTAGAGGCAGTAATTTCTTTTTGTTAAAGCATTGAATAACACGGTTAATTTCAATTTTTATCTGGTATAAATAACTTATTTTCTCTTCCGGTGAGGACAATAAATCCAGAGTGAATTTTATTTTATGATAATTCAATTCGTAAATATTCATTCCAACTTCCAAGATGGTTTCAAATCATATCCGGAAACGGGCAAACTTTTCCATTTTCATTATCGGTTTAGCAAACAAAATGTTTAGCCCTTCGAAGAAAATAATCAGGCTACGGTATTTGCGAAAAAGCAGAATAAATTTCAAAATGCAAGTTTTATTTGAAACCCGGAAAACGTATTCCCGGGAATTACCTTGAAAGTAAATTGCCGTAGAATTTTTTGCGGTGATTGAATTTTGGAAAAGGACCGGTTGACTTATGTTTGTAGTCTTACAAAATAAAAAGGGCTCAAAAGAGCCCTTAACTTAAATATTATATATTTTCAGTTTATTTCATTAAAATCATTTTCTTGGTTTCTGAAAATTTGCCGGTTGTAATTTTATACAAATAAATTCCGGAAGGTAAATTCGAAGCATCGAAGGTAACTTCATGAATTCCGGCGGACAGTTTTCTGTTTACAAGCTCGGCAACATTTTGGCCCAATAAATTGAAAATATCCAATTTAACATTTCCTGCTTCCGGTAATCCGAATTTTATAACGGTAGAAGGATTGAAAGGATTGGGATAGTTTTGTTGCAAGAAATAATGTTCCGGAACAGATGCATCGCCGTTGGTTAAACCGACGAGTTTACCACTGCCTCCGGCAATTTGCGAAAAGTGGCTTAAATACAAGCACAATTTACCGGGATTTCCTTCCACAACCTCCCAAGTCATTCCCTCGGTTAAATATTCACCGCCGAGGAAATAAGCAAAACTGATATCGTTAGGGTCAATTCCCACGGATGCGAGAAAAGCCAGAAATTCTTCCGTCATCGGGAAACAGATTGTAGCATGTTTTCCTTCGTTGAAATAATAAAAATCTTCCAAAGCCGTCTCACCGCTCTGCTCACCGGTTACTTTTATACCAAGGAATATAAAAAACGGATTACCTTCTCCCGTAGGATCTACAAATCCCGCTCCATCGCAATCCAGTTGCTGGAGTTGGATATCCAGATGAACATTCTCGTTTATCGCACCAGACTCAAGTTCGAATGTCGTTCCGACCAAAGCATCGTATAATTGTTGCCAGTTCGGAATGTATTCGGGAAATCCGAAAGAAGGCAAAGTAAATGTTTCACCTTCCATAACTGACCCGGAAGCAATAACAACGGGCTCGTCAAGGCAATCGGAATTTAGAGTGAATGTATAATCCACTTTGTTTGCCACATCTTCTTGTGCAAGCAAAGTTAATGTTGAAATAAGTAGAATTAAAAATATTGAAAGTATATTTTTCTTCATGGGTTCTCCTTTGTATAAAATTTAAATGTTGTTACTCGAATTTTACCGTAATAAAATTAATATAAAAAAATTAAAGAATAAATCAAATCTTTTTTCGACGAATGCAATAAAATCACAAATCACCGTGAACCGGTCTGATTACAATTTCCTCCGGTACCACGGTGGAGTTCATATTAAAGACGGTAAAAACAAACTCCGCAACATCTTCAGCGGTCATCATTCTACCGGCGAAATTGTTTAATGCTTTATCCGGCCAAATAGGCGTGGCTGTTGCTCCGGGAAGAATGTTAATAATTTTAATATTCGATTCTTTAACTTCTTCGCGCACAACATTCATATAAGCCAGCAAACCTGCTTTCGATGCCGAATAAACACTGCTATTGGTGAAAACATTTTTTGCGGCAACGGATAAAATGTTAAGAATTATTCCTTCGTTTCTTTTCAACATTCCGGGAAGTGTAAATTTCGTTAGATGAATGGCACCGAATAAATTAACTTTCAGGATATTCTCAATTTCCTTTTCCGTATGATCAACCGCTGTTTTGAAAGCGGTAATTCCGGCATTATTTACCAAACCGTAAACCGTAAATTTTTTGGAAATTTCCGAAAATGCTTTCTTTGTTCCGGTAAGATTTCCTACATCAATTTTATACGGATGGTAATACATGTAATTTTCATCACGGTGCGAAATCACGGACTTCAGTTTAGTCCATTTTCGGGAGCAGGCAACAACATGAATTTTATTCCGCACAAACACCCTTGCAATTTCTTTTCCTATACCGGATGACGCTCCGGTTACAATTACAGACCGGGGTTTATTTTTCATTTAAATCCTTTTGTGTGAAATTAATTCCAAAAACTCCGCCCGCGTGCTGGTATCTTGCCTGAAATCACCGTGAACGGCGCTGGTTATGGAATATGAGTTTTGCTTTTCGACGCCGCGCATCATCATACACATGTGATATCCTTCAGCCACAACCGCCACACCGAGGGGGTTTAAGTATTTTTGCAATGTGTCCGCAATCTGTTGCGTCATTCTTTCTTGAACCTGCAAACGGCGGGCGAACACATCAACAATTCGAGGAATTTTGCTCAACCCTACAATTTTACCGTTCGGAATATAAGCAACATGCACTTTGCCGTAAAAGGGAATCATGTGATGTTCGCACATACTGTAAAAATCGATATCCTTTACGATTACCATTTCATCGTATTTCTCATCGAAAATTGCACCGTTTAGCACTTCATCAATATCCTGGTTATATCCTTGCATTAAAAATTCGTATGCCTTTGCAACCCTTTCGGGAGTTTTTAGCAGTCCTTGTCTTTTGGGGTCTTCCCCAATTTCAATCAAAATAGATTCTATATTTTTTTCGACCTTTTTTAAATCCATTGTTTATCCTTTAAATTCAAAGTAATTGTTTTCGGTTTCGTAAATTTTAACCGAGTAGAGTTTTCCGTTTGTGATTTTGTTTTCGAGTTGTTCCCATATTTTTATTGCAATGTTTTCCGCCGTGGGAATAACATCTTTCATAAAATCGACATCCATATTTAAATTTTTGTGATCCATTTTATCAACAACATTTTCCCTTATAATTTTTTTCAACTCTTTGGTATCAATCACATAACCTGTATCGGGATCGACCGTTCCCACTACGGTAACCTCAAGTACGTAATTGTGCCCGTGACCGTAAACGTTGCTGCACTTGCCGAATATTTTAACATTACGTTCGTCCGTCCATTTTTTATTGTAAAGACGATGTGAAGCACTGAAAACTTCACGCCTTGTTACGTATAACTTTTGCTCACCCATTTTCTTGCAACACTTTTTTTACTTGGTCAACATGACCTTTAACCTTGACACGGGGAAAAATTTTCAGAATTTTTCCTTTCTCGTCAATTACTACCGTTGTCCTTTCAACACCCATGTATTTTCTGCCGTACATACTTTTCTCCTTCCAAACCCCGTATTTTTCCAGCACTTTTTTACCTGGATCACTAAGTAAAGGAAACGGCAAATCGTATTTGCCGGCAAATTTTTTGTGCGATTCTACCGAATCGGGACTAACACCAAGTACGACGGCTTTGATTTTCTTAAAGTCTTCTATCGAATCCCGGAAATCGCAAGCCTCTTTAGTGCAACCCGGAGTGTTGTCTTTGGGATAAAAATAAAGTACTACTTTTTGCCCCAGAAAATCTTTTAATGATACTTTGTTGCCGTTTTGGTCCGGTAATGTAAATTGTGGTGCCTTCTTGTTCTCTTCAATCACAATTTTGCCCTTTCGCTTTTATTTATAAATTAATCCGTAACCCTTCTGCCTATTTTTACAGTAACTTGATATTCCACTTTATCTTCGGAAGTGATTCTTCCTCTTTGTTCAACCACTTCGAACCAGGAAACCCGTTTTTCTTTATTGGCTTCCATCACAACCGATTGAATTGCATCGGAGAGACTGACTGTGGAAATACCTACCCTGCTGATAATTTCATAACTTTTACTCATTGGTTCCTCCTGTTTTAATCCTGTTTACAAATTTAACAAATCTTTTTGAAAGTAAAATGTTGCCTTGCCGACATTAAGGGCGATAGTTGACAATTCTTAATTTTGTAGTTAGTTTTAGAAAAAAAATAACTTGAAAAAGTGAATAAAGAAAAAGCTCACGAGAAATTAAAAGATTTTCTCAAAAAAAATAAACACCGGGTAACTTCGGAACGATTTGAGGTTTTGGATTTTGCACTCGATTATAAAGGTCATTTCGGTGCGGACGATCTTTACATCGAGATGAAAAATAAAAAATCCAATATTTCCCGCGCAACCGTTTACAGTACACTTGAGCTGCTTGTACAATGCAATTTACTTGCCAAGAGAAATTTCGGCGACGGTAAAACAAGATACGAGTCGAGTTTCAACAGAAAAAACCACGATCATCTTATTTGCATTAATTGCGGAGAAATCAAAGAGTTTACCAGTCCGAAAATACAAGAAATAGTTGAAGAAATTTGTGAAACACTCGGATACGAAGAAGCCGGATATTCTTTCAATGTTTTCGGTAAATGTAAAGATCCCGATAATTGCAAACATTACAAGCACAACAAAGCTAAAAATAAATAACGAAAGAAAAATTAAATGAAAAAAAAATATAAACCGAAATATCCGCTGGTTTGGCAAAAGGACGATTTTTTCATAAAGATATATTGTTCCATCCCCAACATAGCAACCGGAATAATTCTCACTACGGAAAGGTCGGCATTTGTAATCGATCCGGGCGATGGAATTTTACGTGATTTGAACCGCGACAAATCCGCTGCCGAAATTTTAGCCATTTCCGATATTTTCATATCACACGGTCACCACGATCACGTTGGTGGTGTTTGGTCTTTGCTTACTTACCTTTCAGTTATGAAGAAAAAAACTCCTTTGAATATATTTTATCCGGAAGGCTGCATCGAAATTGAAAGCATATACAATGCTTTTCTACAAGTTTATTCGCATGAGCTTACTTACAAAATCAATTTGCATCCGATAAATAACAGCCGGAGTTTTGTACGTAAAAGAGTAAAGATTAAACCGTTTAAGGTTAATCATAAAGAAATTGACGATGACGGAAATCCGGTTGCCGTTCCTTCCTTGGGTTTCAAATTTACATACAACGGAAAATCAATTTGTTACGGCGGCGATACTGCCTACACTGAAACGCTGGTAAAAATGGCAATGGGTTCCGATTTGGCAATTATTGAAGCCGGTGCCGAAGACGAAAGTTCCACCGATTTACACATGACGATTGAACAAGCAAGTGAAATCGGGAAAACGGCAAAAGACTATTTTCTGGTTCACGTGCCGGATTAATTATTGTGTTCCCACGGTAATTTCTTTGGGCGGACTGTAACCGATTTCGTTAAGTTTTTTGATGTATTCATCCCTCACTTTTAGAAAAGCCGACATGTTTTCTTTTTTAACGGATTGTGAAGACGGAAATTTTTGCGTCATGTAATTTACAAGCCTGCCGTTCTTCCAAAAACGGAAATCGAGATGTGGTCCGGTTGATAAACCCGAACTTCCCACGTAACCGACAACTTGTCCTTGTTTTACTTTTGCTCCCCGCTTAATCCCTTTTCCGTACCTCGATAGGTGAAGATATCCTGATGTGTAAACACTGTTGTGCCTAATTTTAACGAACCTTCCGGCTTGTCCTTTATACCTTGCTTCCACAACAATACCGTCGCCAACGGCTTGAACCGGCGTACCGATTGCGGCAGCATAATCGATTCCCAAATGAGGGCGGTAGATTCTTAAAATCGGATGAAATCTCCTTCTCGAAAAACGTGAACTTATCCGTCTGTACTTCAAAGGAGCTTTTAAAAATTGCTTTTGTAAACTTTTTCCTTCAGCGTCAAAATATTCTGTTTTACCATTTTGTTCGAACCGGAAAGCTAAAAATTTATTTCCCATGTGTTCAAATTCGGCAGCTAAAATTTCACCGGTACCGATAAATCTGTCACCGATGTATTTCTTTTCATAAATTACTTTGAACTTATCCCCCCGTTGCACAATGTAAAAATCAATTTGCCATGCGAAAACATCAGCAAGTTCAACCGCCAATAACGGACTTAGGCCTTCATCGTGCAACGTTTCGTACAAGGATGAATTTATTATTCCGCTGGCTTTATCAATCTTTATGGTAACTTTTTTCTTTCCTTCGGAAACCGTGACACTATCATCCAAATCGTATGTAACGTAATTGATTTTGTCTTTATCGTAAATAAAATATTTCAAGTTTTTTACGGAATCTTCCGCAAAGTAAGCGCGATACGTATTTCCCGATTTGATTTTCCTGACGTCAAAAACCGGTTTGGATAACTTTGCAATTTCATCAATTTTAGCATACGGTATATCGAATTGAAGAAGAATATCGGCAAGAGTTTCATTTTTCTTCACTTCCCCCGCCGAAACTGAAAACTTGGAAGTATCAATTCCATATTCGTCAAAATAGTTTTTCTTTACTGCGGGCGGTGAGGTTTTGGGCGTTTCGGTTGAGCAAGAATAAAATATTAATAAAAAAAATAAAAAAAACACTGTTTTCGAGAGATAATGGAGCACTGTGTTACCGTTCAATTTTTTATGTGTGAATTTCTTTCACTAATTTTTCAATAATATCCAGACTTGTAAGTCCGTCTGCTTCAGCGTTAAAGCTCGGGATAATTCTGTGCCTCAGTACCGGAACCAAAGCGGATTTTACATCCTCGATATTAGGTGTAAATCTTCCTTCGATAATTGCTTTTGTTTTTGCGGCAAGAATCAAGTACTGCGATGCACGCGGACCGGCACCCCAGCTTACCCAATCATTTATAAATTTTATTTTATTATTTCCGGGACGGGTGGAGTTAACAATTTTAACCGCATATTCAATTACATTTTCCGAAACGGGCACACGCCTTACCAAATCTTGGTAACGTCCAATTTCCTCATCCGAAATTATTTTGTTCAGTTTAAATTTATTTTCAGCGGTTGTGGTTCGTATTATTTCCACTTCTTCATCAAAGGAAGGATAATCGAGCCAAAGGTTAAACATAAATCTATCGAGTTGGGCTTCGGGAAGCGGATAAGTTCCTTCTTGCTCAATGGGATTTTGCGTTGCCAAAACAAAAAACGGTTCCGGTAAATTATATGTAACACCGGCTGCAGTAACTTTATGTTCTTGCATAGCTTCGAGCAAAGCCGATTGAGTTTTAGGCGGTGTACGGTTTATTTCGTCGGCTAAAATAATGTTAGCGAATACCGGACCTTTAACAAAACGGAACGCACGCTTTTTGGTTGTTTGATCTTCTTCGATTATTTCCGTGCCGGTGATATCGCTTGGCATTAAATCCGGTGTAAATTGAATTCTGCTGAAAGACAAATCGAACACTTCGGCTAAAGTTTTAATTAATAAAGTCTTAGCTAATCCCGGCACACCAACAAGCAAACAGTGACCGCGCGCCAGCAGGCTTATTAGCAAATTATCGATAATTTCTTCTTGCCCAACGATAACTTTTGCAATTTCTTTTTTAAGTTCTTTAACTTTTTGACTTAATTGTTCAACCAGAAGTGCATCGTTTGTGTTATTCTCTAAATTTTCCACGAAAAATCCTTAAGCTCTAATTTCCCAATATATTTTTTCTTTCAGTTCTTTAATCCATTTTTTGAAAAGCTCTTCCCTTTTCTTAAATTCCGCCAATTTTTTCAATTCATCGTAATCCCGGTTAATATCGGGGGAGTGTGCGGGAATATGTTTGATTAATTTAACTATGTGGAAACCGTACTCGCCACCTCCCAAGTTAAGTCTTTTCGGAAAACCGATTTCTCCTTCTTTCAATTTGTATATTTGGTCGAGCAAAGGTTTATCCAATTGCCCGACTTCAAAAGTGCCGAGCACTCCGCAATTTGCTGCAGTCTGTTTGTCGTCGCTGTATTTTTTTGCGTAATAACAAAAAGAGTTGACGCCACTTAGAATGCTATCCCGTATTTCTGTAAGCAATTCGATTGCCTTAATATCCGCCTGCGCATCGCTTTTAGGTTTTATAAGAATGTGGCGTGTATGAATGGTTTCGCCCCGCCTTTCCAATAATTGAATTATATGAAAACCCACGGGCGATTCAATGACTTTGGAAATTTCGTTTTTCTTGAGTGCAAATGCAACGGATTCGAACTCGGGATAAAACACACCGCGTTTAACGAAACCCAAGTCACCACCTGCCGCCGCACTTCCGGGATCATCCGAATATTTTTTCGCCAACTCGGCAAAGTCTGCCCCGTTTTTAAGCGAATCCAATAATGCTTGTGCAAATTCCCGGGCTTTCTTTTTTAGCCTTTCACCCGATTTGGGATTAATGAAAATGTGGGCAATTTTAAATTTTTCGGGAATCTGACCCAAAGAATCTTTGTACGTTTCATAAAACTTTTCCACTTCCCTTCTGGTTACATCGACCGTTGCGAATTTTTTATTCTTCAACGTTTCCGCCATCAAATTTTTACGTGTATCTTCCCTCATTTCCCGTTTAATTTTTTCCAAACTCATTCCATAGGCTTCTTCCAATTTTTCTTTTGATCCGTATTGCTGGATGTAAAAGTTTACCAATCTATCTATTTGCGCTTGAACTTCTTCATCCGAAACTTCAACCGAATCCAAAACCGCTTCGGCATAAACCAATTTATCTTCAATCATCTTATTTAAAATTTGCTTGCGTAATTTGGGATTGGAGGGATCCAATCTTCTCTGTGAAGCGAAAATGAATGTTTGAAAATCCAACTCCGATTTTAGAATAACTTCATTATCAACAACGGCAACAATTTTATCGATTACCTCTTGTGCAAACAATGATGAAGTGAAAATCAGAAAAGCCAAAATAATTTTTTTCATAATGAATCTCTTTTTAATTGAACGCTGTATTCTTCGTACAAGCTGTTAATAAATTTATGGTAATTTTGTTTCGTTTTGTAAATTCTCAACCGTTCCTCAATTTCATTCTTTATATATTTCGAAGGAATGGGTTTATTTTTTGTAATAGAATCAATCATTTGTACAACCGTAAAAATTCCGGGTTCTGTCTGGATTACAATACTGACAACTCCGGGCGATAATTTTTCAACTACCCTTAACAATTTAGCCG
This sequence comes from Melioribacteraceae bacterium, assembly GCA_026983955.1. Classification (GTDB taxonomy): domain Bacteria; phylum Bacteroidota; class Ignavibacteria; order Ignavibacteriales; family Melioribacteraceae; genus BMS3ABIN04. The sequence continues at coordinate 6,924 of JALSTB010000163.1, read as the reverse complement.
GCTGTATCTGGTATTTGTAAAGCAATGAATTTGTTACAAGCGAGACGAGTGATGTTTTGCCTTTGAATTTGTTTTTTGCTTTATTCCATTTATTCTCAAGCATTTCCTTTCTGAAAAGAATGGCATCGTTTTGGGAACTGAATTTTGCAATATTAAGAACGTAGCCGTCGAAAGGGGCAAGAAATTCGGATAAATTTTTATTGTAATAATCTAGAATTTCTTTAGCGGAGAACTTGAATTTCTTTTCGCCAAAAAGTTTTGAAATAAGAAGTGCGGCGGCAAGTTCTTTTTTCGATTCCGTTAAAATCTCATTAAACAATGAATCCGCAACAATATTTTCATCAACAGCTTTTTTATAAAGTAATTCGGTTTCCACCCACTGCCTTACAAATTCTTCTTTAAATTTCCGTTTGTACCTGTCCGATGCCAAAGCCTTTTCGAGTTGGGATTGTGTTAAAACCGCATTGCCAACCCGGGCAATAATTTTCTCCGGTTTTTTCTTTTCACCGCAAGCGAGAAACAAGAAAATTCCGATGAGAATAAAAACACTATTTCGCAGCGGTTCTGAACGCATTTTTAAGTTTTTCATAATAATAAACGGGTTGATAGATTGATTTTAATCTATCAATATATTCATTTTCAAGTCTTTTACTTTCTTCATCTTGTAAATCACTTGCCGCCTGCGCCCGGGCTTCATCAAATGTTTTTTGCCGGGGTCTTTCACGTTTGTTCAATTTTACAATAGACCATCCGTTTCCGTATTTGAACGGACGTGTAAACTCACCGGGTTTTTCCAATGTTGCAGCTTTCATTGCCAACTCGTTTTTCATTACTTCAATGTTTCCGAAGTGACCTTTCTTTCTTTTATATCCAACCCGCTCGGTTACTTTTTCAGCGAGTGAGTCAAAATCAGCTCCGGATTTCAGTTTATCGTAATATAAGTTTATCAACGAGTCGTTTCTGGAAAAGATTTCACTGAAATCCACTTTATCGGTAGTAAAATATTTATCTTTGTGCGCCAAATAATAGTTGTAAATATCGGTGCTGTCAATTTTCAATTTATCCCATACTTCCCTTTTTTGAAGTTCGAAAATATATAAACCGTTGCGGTATTCATCCATCAATGTGGCAAATCCGGGGTCTTCGCTCTCCAAATTTTTAACTCTTTCTTCCAGCATTAATTCCTGACTCACTTTTTTGATTGCAGCGTCAAGAAATCTTTTGTTTATTTTCCAGTTGTTATATGATTTATCTTTTTTCAAACGAGTAAAAACCGTATCGCAAATAACATTATTTCCCGCAAAGGTGAAAAGCACTTTATCTTTTACTTTTTCCCTCATTTCACTGTTGAAATAATCGGGAAATTTCAGTGTGTCGGCAAGGCTTAAGATATAATTGACGGTAGATTCAACTGTTTTCAGGTTATATTTTTTCGCGAGTTGAGCCACAAGTTTGTCCAAATCCCTTTTGTATCTTGTTTTTTCGTACACCTTTTTGAGAAACGATTTAGAGGCTTCGAAAGAAGGATACGGTTTTTCATCGGTCAGCTTAATTATGTGGTATCCGTACGGAGTTTTTACGATACCGGATATTTCACCTTTTTTCAATTTGAAAGCCGCATCATCGAACGGTTTAACCATTCTTCGCCTTGCAAAGAACCCCAAATCGCCACCGCGTTTTTTACTGATTGTATCGTCTGAATATTCTTTCGCAAGTTCTGCAAAATCTTCACCCTGCAATGCACGTTCCCGGATTGCTTTAATTCTGGCAAGCAAAGCGTCTTGATCCTTTTTGGGTCTGCCGTCTTTGTCTTTTGTGGCAACAAGAATATGGCTTGCCCTTATTTCGGGTCTGTACGGCATTTTATCGGTAACTTTAATTATGTGGTAACCGAAACGTGTTTTTACGGGTTCGGGATAAACCGAATCGACCGGTGTTTGATATGCGGCATCTTCAAAATCGGCAAGAATTTCACCGGCAACAAAGTAGTACACATCTCCACCTTGATTTACCGAATATTTATCGTCCGAATATTGCTTAACCAAATCTTCAAATTTTTCACCTTGTTTCAATTTCTTCAGAACTTCGTATGCTCTCTCTTTCGCTTTTTCATCGGATAACGTATCGGTTTTAATCATTATATGACTTACTCTGATTTCGTTTTTTCTCTGTTCGTATAATTTTTTAATTCCTTTGTCCACAAGTTCTTTATCTAAGAACCAAGTAACGGCGATGTTCTTCCTGTATTGAGCCATTTCCTTTTGCAGATCCGGGTTTTTATCCAAACCCCTTTTGTAGGCATCTTTCAATTTCATTTTGTAATTGACGAGCAGGTCGAGAAAATTTTTATAATCTTCCAAAGAATCTTTACGGGCTTTTTCCACACTGCCTGCGTTTTTAACGTAAGCATTTTCAAACTCGCCCATGGTTATTGCATCGTCGTCATATTCCGCAACAATTATTTTGGAATGTTCGGGTGTGCATGCAAACATACCAAAAAGGATAATAAAAGAAAGTGCAACCAGCAACTTGCGATTAATCATCAGAATTCCTCCTTATTCATTAAAACTTAAGTTCAAAGTTTACTTATAGGTTACTTCAAAATCAAGGTAAGTATTTTATTCCAAAAAATAATTTTACAATACGGAAGCGTTAATGTTTCCTAATCTTTTGCAAGATTTTTCAAGATAGAAGAATTTCTTTCCCAGAAAATACCATCCCGAAACCCTTGAATGGACGGATTGTCTTCGGCCATTTTCAGTCTTTTTTCGGCGAGGCAAGCATAAATTTTTTCCCTTTCAATTCCGATGAAATTACGTTTGAGTTTTTTAGCAACAACCGAAGTTGTACCGGAACCAAGGAAGGGATCGAATACGATATCGCCTTCATCGGAACTGGCAAGAATAATTTTGGCAAGAAGTTTTTCCGGTTTTTGCGTCGGATGCTCGGTGTTTTCCGGCATAGACCAAAACGGAACCGAAATATCCGTCCAAATATTCGACGGAAAAGTTAAACGGTAACTTTTGCCGTTTTCGATAGTCCAATCTTTCGGCCTGCCTTCATGTTTGTAAGGTGCCAAAACTTTACGTTTAAGTTTAACACGTTCGGGATAAAACCTGTAATTTTCGGAGACCGTGCAAAACCAAATATCTTCGGAACTGTTTTTCCAATTTCTTTTCGCTCCCCTTCCTTTTTCCCTTTCCCATGTAATCCGGTTCCGTACGATAAAATATTTGCTCAAAATCAGATGAACCGATGTTGAAGAATGCCAATCGCTGCAAAAGTAAACGGAGGCTGTGGGTTTCAATATTTTTTTCAGTTTGGAGAGAAATTCATCCACCCATTCGGAATATTCTTCAATTGTCTTACGGTTAAATGTTTTATTGTTAAATGATTTTGTTAAATTGTACGGTGGGTCAATAATTAAGAGATCGACAAACGATTCGGGTAAAAAATCAACTGCGTCAAGTAAATCCTGGTTTATGGTTTTGTTTAATATCTCTTCTACGGAAACATTTCCGTTAATCGTGATAAGTTTTTCCGAATAGAAAGCGAACTCTTTCTCTGAAAGCTCAATAGTTTGATTTCTCGGTGATTTTTTCTTCATAAAGTAAAAAATTTAAGTTCTTATATTTTACTTAACTTTTGCACCAATTTCAACCGAGTCGTCAACTTCAACCACTTTCAGCTGCCCGTCTTTATTTTCCGAAGCGAGCAACATCCCTTCCGATTTGAGTCCGAACAACTTCGCCGGTCGCAGATTGGCAACCACCACAACTTTTTTACCTATTAAATCTTCCGGACTATAAAATTTGGCAACACCGGCTATTATTTGTCTTTTTTCGCTTCCCAAATCAACTTGAAGTTTAAGCAGTTTTTCCGCTTTGGGAATTTTGCCGGCATCAATAATTTTTGCAACCCGTAAATCTATTTCCGAGAATTCTTCGTATGTTATTTCCTTTGGCTTGCCGGGTTCTTCTTCGGTTGCAGGCAACTTTGCAATTTGTTCTTCGATTACTTTGTCTTCTATTTTCCGGAAAAGAATCTCCGCTTTATTCAACCGGTGACCTTCCGGCAATTTTGCTTCGCCGGCGGAAAACCAATCCGTTTTTTCGGCATTTAACATTTTAAACATTTTGGCAGCTGCAAACGGGATTACGGGATAAAAAACTTCCGCAAGTGTGTAAACAGTCTGCAAACTAATGTTAATTGTTGTTCCGCATCTTTCCTTATCCGATTTGACCGTTTTCCACGGTTCGGTGTCGTTGAAATATTTATTTGCCGTTCTTGCCAGATTCATCATTTCTAGCACGGCATCTTTAATTTTAAATTTTTCCAAAAGTGCGGAAATTTTTTCCGGGAACTCTTTATTTGCTTTCAGCATTTCGTTGTCGATAGGCAAAAGTTCTCCGCGTTTGGGTACTTTCCCTTCAAAATGTTTGTGGGCGAACGTAAAAGTACGGTTAACAAAATTTCCCAAAATATCGGCAAGTTCGTTATTATTGCGTGCTTGGAATTCTTTCCAGTAAAAATCGGTGTCTTTATTTTCGGGCAGATTTGCTGCAAGGGTGTAACGCAAAGGATCGGCTGGAAACATTTCCAGAAACTCAATCACATCGATTCCCCAGCCTCTCGATTTCGAAAATTTCTTTCCTTCGAAATTTAAAAATTCGTTTGCCGGAACATTCTGCGGATAGATATATTTGTCTTCGTTCCCGTCGTTCCAGGCTTTCAGCATTGCGGGAAACATAATTGCATGAAAAACTATATTGTCTTTCCCGATAAACGCTATGTATTTTGTTCCGGGATCTTGCCAATAGTTTCGCCAAAGTTCCGGTTGGTTTTTTTTCGCACTTAATTCTTTGGTAGCGGAAATATATCCGAGCACGGCTTCGAACCAAACGTAAAGTACTTTACCTTCACTGTTTTCAAGAGGAACTTTTACGCCCCAATCCAAATCGCGGGTTACCGCCCGGTCTTTTAATCCGTCATTAAACCAACTGCGGCATTGCTGCAAAACGTTATCTTTCCAACCGTATTTTTTATTCATCTCGTCGATGTAATTTTCCAACCATTCTTGGTATTTGCCCAAAGGGAAAAACCAATGCGAAGTTTCCCGCAATACCGGTGTTTCACCGGTAATTTTACTTTTGGGATTGATTAATTCCGTCGGTTCGTAATGCGAGCTGCATTTTTCACATTCATCACTTCTTGCTTCTTCATAACCGCAACGTGGACAAGTTCCTTCAACGTAACGGTCGGGCAAAAACATTTTAGCTTTTTCATCGTAAAACTGTAATGTTTTCTTTTCTTTAAGAATCCCTTGATCATAAAAACTCTTGAAAAAAGTTTGCGCAGTTTCGTGATGAACGGGTAAACTTGTTCTCGAATAAATATCGAAATCCATTCCGAACATATCGAAAGCTTTTTTATTCATTTCATGATATCTGTCGATGATAACCTTGGGCTCCACTTTTTCTTTTTCTGCGGTAATGGTAATGGGAACACCGTGTTCATCGGAACCGCAAACATAAATTATATCATCACCTTTTAATCTTTTATAACGCACGTAAATATCTGCGGGCAAATACGCTCCGCTTAAATGGCCCAAATGTATTGGACCGTTTGCGTACGGTAATGCAGACGTAACTAATACTTTTTCTTTTTCCACTTAAAATTCACCTGATTTTTTTGAGGTTAAATATAGCAATTTTACTTAAAACGGTTTATGCCATAAGCACCGCAATAGCCGCCGTATTCACAATATCATCGACGTTACAACCCCTGCTCAAATCGAACAACGGTTTTTTCAAACCTTGCACGATAGGACCGATTGCCTCTGCGCCGCCAAGCCGTTGTGCAATTTTATATCCGATATTTCCGGCTTGAAGGTCTGGGAAAATAAGCACGTTGGCCCGACCGGCAACCGGACTATCCGGAGCTTTTTTTCTTCCTACCGAATCAACTATGGCAGCATCAAATTGCAATTCACCGTCTATGGTTAAATCGGGTCTTTTTTCTTTAGCCAAATTTGTTGCTTCCACTACTTTGTCTATTAACTCATGTTTTGCACTCCCCTTTGTTGAAAAGGAAAGCATTGCAACGTAAGGTTCTTCTCCGGTAAGTTTCTTATGATTATCGGCAGTTGAAATGGCAATATCGGCAAGTTGTGCGGCATCCGGATTTGGAACAACGGCACAATCGGCAAAACTGAAAACACGTCCGGGAAAGACCATTAAGAAAAGGCTTGAAACGATTGAAATTCCTTCGGGCATTCCAACGCATTGGATAGCAGCACGCAAAACATTAGCCGTAGGCGAAGCCGAACCGGCAACGGAACCGTCGGCCATTCCTTCGCGTACCAACATCGCACCGAAGTACAGATTGTTCTTAACCGTTTCCCGTGCTTCTTCAATAGTTATTCCCTTGTTTTTTCTTAAATTGAAGTATATGTTGGCAAAATCGGAACTCAACCCGGATTTTTCCGGCTCGATTATACGCACGCCTTGTAAATTCAAGTTCAACTTTTGAGCTTCATTGCGAATATTATCTTCATTCCCCAAAAGGATTACCTTCGCAATCCCTTCTCTGTTAATAATTTCCGCAGCTTTCAATACCCTTTCATCACTGGATTCAGGCAATACTATTGTTTTCTTTATAGCAGCTGCTTTACTTTTGATATTTTCTAGTAAATTGCTTCCCACCATTTCACACCTCGGAATTTTTTCACAATTTCGGATTTGTTTGTCGTAAATTTAATCAAAATATTTCAACTAAGGAATTTTCTAAAGTTTTCTGTTATATTTATAATAAAAATTTAACTGATAGGCGTATATGAATATTTCCGATTTGCCAATTCGAAAAAGTTTCCGGCTGCTTTCCGCCACAATTCTATTAGTGCTTGCAATATATATTTTCTATTTG
>JALSTB010000162.1 GCA_026983955.1 Melioribacteraceae bacterium | reverse complement strand
GAATGAATTTTTTATGATGTAGGGGAAATTACTAACGTAACATATTTAGTATTAAAAGTAAAACAATAAACACATCAATATTAAAAAATATATGTTTTGTTTTGAGATTCGGCAAATACGGAAAATCTCATTTTATTACGCCGGGTTTCTGTCTTTTTTTATTTAAAGTAGTTTATTAATAAATTTATATAAATTAAGTTATTCTTGATTTTAATCCCCCCGGAATTCCCTAACTTATTTATTAACATAAACTTAACACATTTTTAACTTGCGGTTTTTGTTTGATTTTTTTTATTTAAAAGTCAAAACTGCTCCTCTTTCCGGAAAATTAACCTCTGCGGTACGATTCCTGTTTTCTTATACTCAAAGTGATGTGCGTCACACTTAAAAAACTTTTACGGGCTTAAATTGAGACCGCATTACAAAATTTGTGTTCATTATCACAATTTAAAACTCAGTTAAAACATTTATTCACTAAAACTTGGAGGTTGGATGAAAAAATTAATTACTGTTTTACTGCTTTTCCTCACAAGCGTTGTGTGGGGACAGACAAGTAATTTTGATGATGATTCAAAATGGACTGCAGGCAGCGGCACAATCAATTCTTACCAAACAGACCATCAGTATAACGACGTTATTGGCGGTTTTAACGTCAATTATACCGGCGGACCAGCTCTAAGGGAAAGCAGCGGCACCCAAGACGGTTTTGATAAAACCCATAATGGTTCACCTTACTCTTGGCGGTTAAGAAATAAATCTACTGTTGAATGGTTTGCTACCATAGAAGCTACAAGTATAGATGGTTTTTCTTTCTATGTAAGAAGGTGGGATTCTTCACCAGCAACTAATTTTGATGTCGCATATAGTATTGATGGTGGAAATAGTTACACAAGCATAGGCACTATAAACAATTCACTGCTTTCTGATTCAGATTGGAAACAATTCACATATTCATCAAATATTACATCAAATACAACAAATATAAAAATTCGGATAAAAGCAAATGGAACAACAGAACGAATAATGATCGATGATTTCTCTTTTGATAATCCTCTTCCCGTAGAACTAACAACCTTTTCCGCAATAATGAAGGGAAATGCCGTTGAATTGAAATGGCAAACCGCAACGGAAGTGAATAATTACGGATTTGAGGTACAACGAGCCGGCGAAAACGGAAAAAACTGGGAAGGAGTCGGTTTTGTGAAGGGACACGGAAACAGCAATTCGCCGAAACATTACTCCTTCACCGATACGGACGTTGAACAAGCCGGCAAATATTTTTATCGTTTAAAGCAAATCGATGTTGACGGCTCGTTCGAATTTTCTCCGGTTGTTGAAGTTTACTTTGGCGCGCCGGATAAATTCGAGCTGGCGCAAAATTATCCGAATCCTTTTAATCCCGCTACAACCATCAGTTACACAATACCTGAAGCTCAACAAGTACAATTAACCGTATATAACGTTTTGGGTAAAGAAATTGCAACGCTGGTTAATAAACAACAACCGGCAGGTAATTATAAAGTGTTTTTCGACGGTAGCGATTTGCCGAGCGGAATTTATATTTACAAACTGCAAGCAGGAAATTTTGTTCAAACACGCAAAATGATGCTTGTGAAATAAACCGGAACGCCCGGCATTTTGGAGGTGCCGGGCTTTTTTATTTTAGCCGCGAATACGCCAATCTGAAATGCAACATTAGATGCTGAAATAAATTCAGCATGACGAGTTTTTCGTATTGCCGTTATTTTTGGATCTGTCATCCCGAACTTGATTCGGGATCTAAGAAGAATCGGTTTACGTTCCATGTTATTCGGCAAAAGCGGAAAATAAAAAGTACATTTAGATGCTGAAACAAGTTCAGCATGACAAGGCATTTTGTAACGTCTTTTTTGCAGTGTCATCCCGTTTCGTACTGTCATCCCGAACTTGTTCCGGAATCTAAAAAAAACGGATTTACGCTCTTGTCATTCCCGCAAAAGCAGGAATCTAAAAAAGAAATCAGATGCTGAAATAATCTGAGCAATACAGGTTCTTAATGAATTTTTATTCACCCGTTGAATTTATGATAAACTATTTTCCGAATGGAATCGAATTGCAAATACGGATATTCTTCCCGCAATTTTTCGATTGCTTCGTTAGCCCTCATTTTGTTCTTGCTTCTTAATTCCTGAAATCTCTTCTTTATCTGGAAATTTCGTACGGACTTTTGATCTATTAATCCGCGTTTTGACAAAAGAGTGTAGATTTCATCGCTTATTAATTCGGATAATGGGTTGTTAATTTTTGGCATTTTAACTTCCTTTCAAACTTTTAATTTTTGGTTAAAATATGCCACACCCCGTTAAATAAATCTGTCGTATTAGTGACAAAAACACAATTTTAGTTTGATGATCGGAATTTAAATACCAAGCTTTTTCCTTATTCCGGGTGGGACGGCATTTTTGTGAACCATAATCGCCACGGTTTTCAAACGAACGTAGGATTCCGACATGTACCAAAATCCGCCGAATTTTTTATCTTTGGTTCCCCATGAGTTTTTTGTGTAGTAAAACTTGGTTCCTTTTTGGTTTTTTGCCAAACCGGTAATGTGCATAAGGTGGTCGTCTGTTACGTCAAAATTGTCGAATGCCCGTTGCCTCATTTCTTGGGTAATGAACTTTTCCACTTCGGGTTCGTCACCGGATTGTTTGTCATCAACGGGAACAACGGCATAACCTTTTTTACGGTAAAAATTATCGCGCCCGGTATCACCATCCCAATCAACCGTATAACCGTTTTCAAGCGCGTAATCGATTATAGCCATCAAATCGTCCAACGGCACGTTGTAATATCCGGCATACATCCAATTGTCCGGCACCTCGAGCACAAATTTTTCATAAAACGGATGATGGGTATAGGAAGTGATTTCAATATAGTCGTCGGGGTTCAATCCCGATTCTTTTGCGAAAGATTGCGGCGTATATTCTTTTCCGTTATAAACAAATTTCTCCGGCACTTCACCGAAATAAATATCCAACGTAGCCGAAATAACCTTTTTCCAATTTCCGGAAATGGTTTTGGATGAATTTTTCAAAACCCCGTTTAAAATACCTTTCATTACGGAAACCGCTTCACGGTGATTAAGTTTCCCGTTTTCATTACGAATTTCCGGATAAACCGTTTGAGGAACGAATCCGTATTTTTTTATAACCGCAAGAACATCGTGCGCTTGCCCGCCTTCGTCGAATTGTGTTTTACCGTGAAACCTGATGTAATTTTCCGCTTTCATTTCGTATGCCCTGCGCGCAATATACATTTCGGAAATATCGTATCCGGATTTACCGAGCCGCATCAACTCCGATTCCCAAAACGAGGATGTGGCAAATGCCCAGCAAGTTCCTGTTTGCCCTTGATATTTAACCGGTGTGGTTTCCAAATTTATAATTGTGGTAAATTCGTGCGGAATTTTTTTCGGCTTCTTTTGAGCGAAATTTATCGAAAAAATCAATGTTAAAATTATCAATATTTTATGCAAATTATTTCTCCCTTTTTGTTTTGATTCATTTATAAATTTATAAAAACCTCTGTTAATTATGCTAAAGGTTTAATTGTTTTTTAACAACATGTAAATTAAAAATAAAATATTGAAATCTTGTTGTTTTGAACCTTTACAATCCTATTGCTTTTCTTACGAAACCGTCGGCTTTTTCAAGTCTTCTTTTCGCTTCGTTTACGTCAACATTGGCAAGAATCATAACCAGGGCGGTTTTAACATGCCAACCGGCTTTTTCCAGATATTCCGTTGCCTCTTCGTAACCTACGCCGGTAATTGTCATCACAATTCTTTTTGCCCGTTCAATCAGTTTTTTGTTTGTCATTTGCAAATCGATCATCATGTTTTCGTAGGTCTTGCCAAGGCGAACCATTGCGGTGGTTGTGAGCATATTCAGTACGAGTTTTTGAGCCGTACCGCTTTTCATTCGTGTGGAACCCATAACAACCTCTGGACCTACGACCGGACAGATGGCAACGTCAACACTATCGACGTTAAAGGTTTCACGGGGTGTGCAGGTAATAAACAAAGTGGTTGCGCCCAATTCCTTGGCTTTATTCACAGCACCGATGACGTACGGTGTTCTTCTGCTTGCGGCAATACCACACACAACATCTTTTTCATTTACATTTGCTTTCAAAACATCTTTTGCACCGTTTTCCTCGTAATCTTCTGCTCCTTCTTGCGCAACGAACATTGCTTCTTTACCTCCGGCGATAAAGCCTTGCACCATTTCCGGATCGGTACCGAATGTGGGCGGACATTCTGCTGCATCCACAACTCCAAGCCTTCCGCTCGTTCCCGCGCCGAAGTAAAGCAAGCGCCCGCCTTTTTTAAAAGCTTTTACTATTAATTCAACCGCTTGCTCGATGTACGGTAATTCCTTTTCAACGGCGTAAGGAACTTTTTTGTCTTCATCATTAATTATTTTCAAAATTTCAGCAGTTGTGCTTAAATCGATGTTGGTTGATTTCTCGTTCCGCTGCTCCGTTGCAAGCGCGGCAATTTCTTCGAAAAGTTTTTTTGAATCTTTGCTCATTTTGTAAGTTCCAGAAGAATTAATTTTTTGCCTTTTTCGTTTCTTGTGTTCGAAGGTTTGTAGGCAAGTTCGAAAATTGTTGATTTTCTGATATACGGTTTATATTTCGTTTCGGCGGTTTTGAATTCTTGGGTTAAGTCGCCGCCTTTAATAGCAGCAAGATATGCTTTTTGTTTGATCAAAGGAATTGAATAGCGTAGCAAAACACTAAGTGGAACGGTTGAACGGCTGACAACAAGATCGAATGAGTTTGAGTATTTTTCTTTAAATTCGGGACTTTCCACGCGGCAATTTTCGGCTACTACGTTAGGCATTTTAAGTTTTGCAATAAATTCTTTAACCGCATCAATTTTTTTTGCGGTCGAATCAGCCAAAACGCCGCGCATCAGCGGTTTGGTAATGGCAAGAGGAATTCCCGGAAAACCTCCGCCGGTTCCGATATCCAAAAATCTGTTTACACCACCGGGTAAAAATTCCGTAATAAACGCGGAAATAAAAATGTGGTTTTCCACAATATTTTGAATGTCTTTTCTTGAAATCAGGTTAACTTGTTTGTTTTTTTCAACCACCAGTTCCGCAAAGTGAGCCAGTCTTTGCAACTGATAATCACTTAGCGAGATTTCATTGTCCCAAAAGATTTTCTTCAGTTCTTTAAAATATTTTTGTTCTTGAGTCAAGTTTGCCCCCGCAAATTTAGTTTTTCAGGTAAACCATTAATACGGAAATATCCGCCGGCGAAACTCCGGATATACGCGAAGCCTGGCCAATTGAACGGGGCCGGACTTTATGCAGCTTTTCCCTTCCTTCGGCGGAAACAGTATTTAAACTTAAAAAGTCAAAGTTTGGTGGAATTTTTGTGTTTTCCAGCTTTTCCATCTTTTTCACCAGTTCCGTTTGTCTTTTTATATAGCCTTCGTATTTGAGCTCTATTTCCAATTGTTGCAATACTTCTTCGTTGCTTAAAATTGCTTTTACAACGGGATATTTTTCTTCGTCGATGGCAAGCAAAATTTCCTTTAGAGTCAATTCGGGTCTTTTTGTCAATTTGCTTATTGTTTCACCGTTATCGATTTTAGAGGAATTTTTCGATTCAAGCAATTCATTAATTTCATTCGGTGAAACTCTGTGGTTCGAAGCAAAATCGAAACCTTGAGTAATAAGCTTTTCTTTTTGTTCGAGTTCTTTGTATAAATCATCCGGAATCAATCCGAATTCGTATCCGTATTTCATTAGTCTTCTGTCGGCGTTATCTTGCCTTAGCAGCAGTCTGTATTCCGCCCTTGAAGTAAACATTCTGTACGGTTCGTCTGTAGATTTTCCAACCAGATCGTCAATCAACACTCCGATGTAAGCTTCGCTTCTTTTAAGAACAAACTCCGGTTTACCTTGAATTTTAAGAGCGGCATTAATTCCGGCGATTAACCCCTGACCTGCCGCTTCTTCATATCCGGAAGTTCCGTTGATTTGTCCGGCAAAATAAAGTCCTTTCACCAATTTGGTTTCAAGAGTAAGTTCGACTTGGTGCGGCGGGAAGTAATCGTATTCCACCGCATAGCCGGGTCTGGCCATTTCAACATTTTCCAGACCTTTAATTTTTCGCAATGCTTCGAACTGAATTTCTTCCGGTAAAGATGTGGAAAAACCGTTAAGGTAAATCAAATCGTTATCGAGTCCTTCTGGTTCCAAAAAAAGTTGATGTTTCGGTTTATCGGCAAATCTCACTATTTTATCCTCGATTGACGGACAGTAACGAGGTCCGGTTCCCTTAATCAATCCCGTAAAAATCGGGGAGCGGTCAAATCCCTTCTCCAAAATTTTGTGCACACTTTCGTCCGTGTAAGTAATGTAACAAGAAACTTGCGGTAGATACGGAAATTCGCTTACCGGGGTTCTGCGCGAGAACGGCTGCGGATTTTCGTCGCCCGGTTGCTCTTCCAATACCGAAAAATCTATTGTCGATTTTACCAATCGCGGTGGTGTTCCCGTTTTTAATCTGTCAACGACAAATCCCATTTTTGCAAATGCTTCCGAAAGTCCGGATGCCGCAGGTTCTTCGTATCTTCCCCCTATTCTGGGGTTCGGACCGGTGTACATAAGGCCATTTAAAAACGTACCCGAAGCCACAACAAGGGCGTCGCAACCAAATTCATTGCCCCGTTCTGTTTTCACGCCGGTAATTTTTCCGTCTTCAGCGTATGCATCGACTACCGAATCTTCAATTACTTCGAGACCCGGGATGTTGAAAACAAACCGGACAGCTTCTTCGGAATAGAGTTTTCTGTCGGATTGACATCTACCCGCCCAAACGGAAGGACCTTTCGATTTATTGAGTGTGCGGAATTGAATGCCCGTTCTGTCCGCAATCAACCCCATTGCACCTCCAAGCGAATCTATTTCGTGCACAATGTGACCTTTTGCACTTCCGCCGATTGCGGGATTGCACGACATCCGTCCGATTGCGTTTTTATCCATGGTAATCATTGCAACCGACATGCCCATGCGCGCTGCTGCAACGGAAGCCTCAATTCCGGCATGACCGCCGCCAATTACAATTACGTTGTAATGCTTCATATTTATCTTTCTTTCCGTTTCACGTGAAACAATTTACATTTACGCCACTCGAAAGTTTATAAATGTTTCACGTGAAACATTTATTTTCCGATACAAAAATTAGAGAAAATATTGTTCAAAATGTCATCTGTTGTTACCTTGCCGATTATTTCGCCAAGTTGGTTTTCCGCATTTCTCAAATCCGCTGCGATAAATTCCCCGCTCATTTTTTTATCTACCGATTCAAGCGCCAACCCCAGGCTCTCTTTCGCTTTTTTTAAAGCGTTGTAATGACGAAGGTTGGACACAACTGCCGATTTTTCCGTGTATGTGTGTGAACCGAATGCTTTTTCTTTTAGCAACTTCATCATTTCGTCAATTCCGTCTCCGGTCAGTGCGGAAATGGAAACACCAGCCGTTTGATTTTCCGGTTTTTTCAAATCGGTTTTGTTGAAAACTTTAATGATTTTTTCTTCAGGCACAAGCCTCAA
>JALSTB010000161.1 GCA_026983955.1 Melioribacteraceae bacterium | reverse complement strand
TTGCTTCCAGCCCAAATACCGTAAACGTAAATTTCATCCAACGAAACAATATCGCTTTTGGCATCGCCGGTGTGATAATAATCTATTCTCATGGTTTTATCACGGAAATAATCATCAAACTTCAGTCCGGTCTGTGCAGATAAAGGAATAAATAGTGCCAACCAAAAGAAAATCACGGAGTTTTTCATTATTATCCTCACAGTTTTAAATTTTTATAAATTATTTTTTAATTTTCAAAATAAACGGAATTGACAATACCGCCGCTGTAGCCGTAATTTTATAAGTTGTTTCCAAGCCGTATAAATCACCAAGTAAACCGACCAGCAAAACCGAACCTCCGCCGGTAACAAAATTTATGGTGATATAAATGCCGTTGATAAATGCGGGTCTGTTCGAACTGTTATCATTAACAATTGCGAGCATCACCGGTGTTGTGCCGAACACAAACAAACCGAGAAGAACAAGAACGGGAATTGCCCAGAAATCGTTACTTAAAATAAGTAACCACATCAAAACGGAAGATGCAATGCCAACGATTAGCAGTGTTTTCCTCCGGCCTATTTTATCGGAAAGTGTGCCCGCGAGGTAAGTACCGGCAGCTCCGGATATTTGTAAAACGGAAAGCGCTATTCCACCCGTCCATAATGATTTTCCCTTCATTGTAATATAGGTTGGCAAAAAAGCCGTTAACGAACCGCGTAGCAAAGCAATGAAAAACGTTGCTCCAATTATAGCTGCGAATAACGGCGCTATATCTTTCAAAGTTTGTTTAACGCCTTCTTCCGTTTTATCACCGCTGTTATTTTTTTTGATTTTAATATCTTTAAATTTGAAATATAAAACTACCGAAGCCGCCAAACCGAAAGGGATTAATCTGTATGTACCTTCCAATCCCCATAAAGAAACTGCGCCTAGAATTACAAGCGGACTCAATCCCCTTGCAATTTCACCACCCAACATAAAAAAACTCATTCCTTTACCGACACGGTTACCGGATACTTGTCTCATCACAACGGGAGCGGGAACGTGAAACATCGAAGCACCAATTCCCATTACAAACAATAAAATAATCAAAACCGTTACGGATGGCGCAACACCAAGCAAGCTCATGCTTGTTGCAGTTAAGGAAGGCGCCAAAATTAACAAGTAACGTATCGGCAGTTTATCTGCGGCTAATCCTACAAGCGGGTTCAAAACAGCCGGGATTCTTCCTATCATTGAAAGAAATCCCGCAGTGGAAAGTGAAATACCAAGCTTATCAATCAACAATGGCAATATCGGCGCAAGGAACGACGAATAAACATCGTGTACCGAATGTGCAAGGGCAATTGTAATTACCTTCCCCGTTTGAAATTTGTTCTTATTCATTGACGGTCAAATTCAAAGGTAAATACAAATCAATCGACTGAATACACATTGTTATTTCTGTTTGAATCCGGAATATGTTTATTACCCAACACAATTTTTTTCAATTTTTTCTCCGTAACATATTTTATTCTGACTTTACCCGTACTGTTTTTCCATGTACGTGCGGAAAGTTTGGTAACATCTTTTGTTCCGTCGCTAAATTCGAATGTGATTTCTATGCGCGTCGGAATGTTCCCTGTTTTTTCAATTACCGTTTCAATTTCCTTTCCGTTGATTTCAACTTTTTTTATTCCGAGATCGGGATAACCGAATTCGAAAAACCATGGTTTCCAGAACCAGCTTAAATCTTCACCGGCAACGTCATTAAACGTGAAAAAGAAATCGTATGGCAGCGGATGTTTGCTGTTCCACCGGGAAACATATTCCCTCAAAGCTTTTCTGAATAAATCCCTGCCAAGCAAGTGCATCAACTCGCGGTATGCATTGGCGGGACGGCTGTAAAAAGCCGTACGCAAAAAAGGAGTTCTGTTGGAATAAGAAACCACCATCGGCGGAAGTTCCGATTCCATACCGGCAGCATATTCGTAACTGCGGACATTCTTTTTAAGGTAATCGTATTCTGGCTCAAGTTTATCTACGGTTTCCTGGGGGAAAAAGCTTGCCCAACCTTCATCCATCCATGCATATTTACGCTCGTTTATTCCCATAAAAAACGGGAAATATGTGTGCGCGATTTCGTGGAAAACCAGTCCGATAAATCTGGGACGGCTTTTCGGTTGACCGTCATTAGCCATCATCGGGGTTTCCATCCCACCGCCTCTGTTTTTATTGAAAAATGTAGTTGTATGCGAATACGGATAAGGATAACCGGGCAGTTCAAACGACATATATTCTATTGTTTTTCTTGCAATTTGTGCAGCTTCACCGAAAAATTTATAATCTTCCGGACCAACCGCTCCGGTAAGAACCCTTCTTCCGGTTTCCGGCTCAACTTCAATACTGGCAGCGTCCCAAGAATAATTTTTACTTGCCGCAAACGAGAAATCGGTTACGTTTTTAGCAATAAAGTGCCAAGTGTTTTTATCATTATTCGCCGTAACTTTATTGTTTTTCCGGTCTGCTGCGGTGATTATGTGTATGGTTTCATCAGATGTTTTAGCCTTGTTGTATCTGTCAACAATTTCCGGTTGATAAACTTTATCTGCATTTTGAAGTTCGCCGGTTGCCCAAACGGTATATTTACCGGGCACGGTTATGTTAACATCGAAATTGGAAAAGTCGTTATAAAATTCTACTATTCCTTGATATTGAATCATATCCCAACCGTCAACATCATCGAAAACGGCAATTTGCGGATACCAATAAGCGATAAAAAAATCACCGTCACCGTAATTTCCCATTCTTATACCACCGTTTTCAGGCATTTTGAAGCTCCATTTGGTTTTAAGCTCAAGGGAGCCGCCGGGTGCAAGTTTCCGGGGCAATCTTACCAACAAGTTAGTGGAGTGGTTTCTCACTTCCTTGCTGCTTTCCGATATATCGAGTGAATCGCCGTTTATTATCAAGTATTCCAATTTTACTCCTCCGGTAAACATTCCGGAATTAATCGGGAAATCTCTGATTGCACTTTCCCTCATAATGTTTTGGTATAATCGCATCACCAACCTGCTTAGCGAATCCGGACTGTCGTTATAGTAAGTAACGATTTCCTCTCCCCGTATCATGCTGCTATCGGGCAAAAGCTCAACATTAATTTTATAATCGGAATGGTTTTGCCAGTAACTTTTTCCCGGCATCCCGTTATAGTTTCTAATTCCAGATTCGTAAGAACTTAAAACATTCCTCGGGATGTATAACTTCGAATCTTTCTGGGCAAAAACCGAATTAAATATGCTTATGAAAACAACAAAGAACAAAACAGTTCGTAAGTATTTCATCTTATTCTCCAATTGTTAATAAAACACCGGAATAATTGACGAATATATAACTAAAAAGTTGCATACTCCACTTCATTTATAAAATGCTTCGTTAATTTAACTAAAAGAGCCGAACAGTGGAAGAAAAATAAGTATAAAAAATCGCATGAAGTAATTGCGCACATTAAGAAATAGAAAGCGAGTGAAGGATGACTTTATTATATTTAATAATTAAAATAGAACATCCGGCAATAAATGATAGAAATAGTAAATCTTCACAAGAGTTTCGGGTCGAACAAGGTTCTTGACGGAGTTAACCTGAAAATAAAGGAAGGCGAAACCCTTGCAATAATAGGAAAAAGCGGAAGCGGGAAAAGTGTATTGCTTAAACATATTGTAGGATTATTATTTCCCGACGATGGTTATGTGATGGTAGGAAAAGATAAAATTGATCCGGCAAATCATCAAAAATTATACGAAATAAGAAGAAAGTTCGGATATTTATTTCAAGGTGCGGCTCTGTTCGATTCGATGACAGTTGCCGAAAATATTGCCTTACCCCTTGTTGAAAACGATTACAATCTCTCCGGAGATGAAATAATGAAACGGGTAGCTGAAAAACTTGAACTTGTCGGTTTACCCGGGATAGAAAATTTGAAACCGGCGGAGCTTTCCGGAGGAATGAAAAAGCGTGTGGGACTTGCACGTGCCCTGGTTACGGAACCAAAATACATTTTATACGACGAACCCACTACCGGACTCGATCCTATTATGTCCGACTCAATAGACGAGCTGATAAAAAATTTAGCAGATAAACTGAACGTTACATCAATTGTGGTGACTCACGATATGTTCAGTGTAAAAAATGTTGCGGATAAAATTGCTATGCTTCATGAAGGTAAAATATATTTCACCGGCACTCCTGAAGAAATTTTAACTTCAAACGACAAGGTAATCACGGAATTTATAAAAAGAACAGGATTTTAATGAGTAAAGTTAGAACCGTTTATATTTGTACAAACTGCGGGTACGAATCGGTAAAGTGGTTGGGTAAGTGTCCCTCGTGCGATTCGTGGAATACTTTTTCCGAAGAAGTGCGTGAAACAAGAAAAAACATCTCTAAAAATCCCAAGATTGAACCGGATGTTTACCACCTGAAAGATCTTACAATCGAAAAAGAAAGTAGAATAAAAACCGGAATCGGGGAATTCGACCGGGTTCTGGGCGGCGGATTAATTCAAGGTTCGGCTATTTTGATTGCCGGTGACCCCGGAATAGGAAAATCCACTTTGGTGATGCAAGCCGCATCAAAGATAAAGGGAAAAACTTTATATGTAACCGGTGAGGAATCGACAAAGCAAATAAAAATACGCGCCGAAAGGCTTAAAGTAAAAAACGATTCGCTTTTAATCCTTGCCGAAACCAATTTGGAAGGAATAAAAAATGCGATTGAGCAAACCTCCCCGGATGTTGTTATAGTTGATTCGATACAAACAATTTTCAATCCTGCTTTCGATAACGGTCCGGGCACCGTAACCCAAATTCGCGAGTGTACATTGTCGCTAATGGATTTGGCAAAAGAAAAAAACTTTGCCGTTGTATTAGTTGGACACGTAACAAAAGAGGGGTTTATAGCCGGACCGAAAGTACTCGAGCACATCGTAGATGCGGTAATTCAATTTGAAGGAGACAAAAGCAATACCTACCGGATTTTACGGGCATTGAAAAACCGGTACGGCAATACAAACGAAATAGGCATTTTCGAAATGCACGACACCGGTTTAAGTGAAGTAAAAAATCCGAGCGAACTTTTCTTAAGCGAGCGCGATTCCCACACAACCGGCTCAATTGTTACTTCGAGTATGGAGGGCACACGCCCAGTATTATTTGAAGTGCAAGCGTTGGTTACACCTTCCCATTTCGGCAATCCGCAACGTGTTGCAACGGGTTTCGATTACCGGCGCCTTTCCATTCTACTTGCAGTTTTGGAAAAAAGAGCCGGATTCAGATTATCATCGCATAATGTATTTTTGAATATGGCCGGCGGAATACGGATTTACGAACCGGCAGCGGATTTGGCTGTTTGCGCTGCAATTGCTTCAAGTATTTCAAACACCCCGGCACGCGAAAGCACCGTAGTTGTTGGCGAAGTTGGTTTGGGTGGCGAAATCAGAAGTATAGGAAATATTGAAAAAAGAATACAAGAAGCTGAAAAATTGGGATTTAATAATATCGTATTACCGAAAAATAATATTAAGTTGCTTAAAGCAAAATCGTCCATTAACTTAATTCCGGTCGAGAATATAACATCGGCAATTGAAAATATTTTTGAATTACAAAGGTAGATTAAAATGATTAAAATGATATTATTTCTACTTATAATATATGTTAATGTTACCGGCCAAACAAATTACTACGTTTCCACATCAGGCAGCGATTCAAATCCCGGTACAATTTCCCAACCTTGGAAAACCATTCAACATGCGGCAAATTCGGTTTCGGCTGGCGATACGGTTTTTGTAAGAGGAGGAACTTACAATGAAGTGGTAACCGTTAATGTTTCCGGCTCACAAACCGGCGGATATATTACATTTATTAATTATCCCGGTGAAAATCCGGTTGTTGACGGCACCGGTATTTCACCCTCTGCAGATAACGGACTTTTTACGGTAACCGGTCAAAATTATATTAAAATCATTGGCTTTGAACTTCAAAATTACACATCGTCAACAAAATACATTGTTCCTTCCGCAATTTATATCGACGGTACTTCACATCATATTGAAATCAGAAATAATAAAATTCATGATATTTCACACACGGCACAACCACCCGGCCGTGATGCTCATGGAATTGCCGTTTACGGCAGCAGCGCACCCGATTCGATTTATGCAATTGTGATTGACGGAAACGAACTTTATAATTTAACCCTCGGTTCCAGCGAATCATTGGTGTTGAACGGAAATGTCAGCGATTTTCAAATTACGAATAATATTGTGCACGACGCCGATAATATCGGAATCGATTGCATAGGATTCGAAAATACCTCGCCCAATCCGAATCTGGACCAAGCACGAAACGGAACGGTTGCGGATAACCTCGTTTACAATATCACATCAATAAATAACCCGTCTTACGGAAACAGTTACGGTGCCGGCGGAATTTATGTTGACGGAGGAAAGGATATAACAATTGAGCGGAATATTGTTCACAATGCCGACATCGGTGTTGAGCTTGCAAGTGAAAACAGCGGGAAATCGACCAGCGGAATAATTTTAAGAAGTAATTTACTGTACTCGAATAACATTGCGGGAATTGCCATCGGCGGGTACGATCAATTACGCGGCAATACCGATAAATGCAAAATTCTTAACAATACTTTATATTTTAACGATTCACAATTCGATGGAAACGGTGAACTTTGGATCCGGTACGATGTAAACAATTCCATCATCAAAAACAATATTTTTTATGCAAACTCTCAAGGCTTACTGATTTCTTATCCATTTACACAAGGTTCAAACAATACAATTGATTATAACCTTTATTTTTCGCCGCTCGGAGAAAACAACAGCGAATGGCAATGGCTGAACGTTAGTTACACCGGTTTTACAAACTATAAAAACGGGACGGGCAACGATCCGAACTCGATTTTCACCGATCCCCAATTTGTTGATGCGGCAAATAACGATTTTCATTTACAAAATACTTCTCAAGCAATCGATTACGGGGAAAACGTAAGCGGTGTTGGTGATTACGATCTTGACGGAAATCAACGTATTCAAAATAATAAAATTGATTTGGGTGCATACGAAACGGAAGCACTGGTTAAGCTATCGGTTAAAATATTTCTCGAAGGTCCGTATGACGCGAACGCAAATTCAATGACTACGGATATAAATGCCTCAATTCCGTTAACATCACCTTATTCCGAAGATCCGCGCCAGGTAACCCAAATACCCAATACAATTACCGATTGGATTCTGGTAAGTCTTAGATCTTCGGCAAACGGTACGGCCGTTACTTCCAAAAGCGTTATGCTCCGCAACGATGGAAAAGTTGTAGCAGACGATGGTGTTACAGAAGAAATTACATTAAATGCCGCGGAAGGAAATTACTACATAGTAATAAAACACCGCAATCATCTCAAAGTGATGAGTGCCACCGCCATAGCTTTAAATTCCAATACTTCAACACTTTATGATTTTACCGCTGCAGAAAATAAATTTTACGGAACCGGCGGTGCAAAAGAGCTCGAAACCGGAATTTGGGGAATGTGGAGCGGCGACACCGACCGGAACGGCTCGGTTGATGCGGCAGACAGAAATGCAACTTGGAACAACAGAAACACTTCCGGTTACAGCGACAGCGATG
>JALSTB010000160.1 GCA_026983955.1 Melioribacteraceae bacterium | reverse complement strand
CCGTTATGCGATTTTATTCTGTTCCGCACGCCCCAACTCCTTTTAACTAATTGCACATCGTCAAAGAATACGAACACATCAACTTGATCGATCATATCGAAATAACCTAACCAAGGCAAGTATGTAGGTTGCATAATTGCGGCTTTCATTAATAGTACTTCCCGAATTCCGTTTGCAGTTTTTCGAAAATTTCTTTTTCTATTTTTATTTTATTTGATGATTCGAATTTACCGAACCTTACGTTTTTTCTTTTAACGTTATACTTTTTAAGTTTTTCATCAATGATATCGATAATATTATCCGGAGCTTCACACAATTCTTCATATTTTATATCAATCCACCGTGCGGAATTATCCGAATGCCGGACGTAATTCCTTGCACGGCTTATTTTTTCATTACAGAAATATACTTGTCCGACCACTTGTTCAATATAACTTTTATCTTTTAATTTTAAATATTCAGCCGGTTTTGCCGAGAACCATTCTTCAGGATTTCCGCTTCTCAATCTAGCTTCCAAAATGGATTGGGCGTTATACAATGGTTCCCGTTCAATGCTTAAGATAATTGCCCCGGAAAACGTTTTGGCCAAATATTCAATTTGCAGAGTAATTGCAACCGCATTCTTAAATGCCACCGGTTTGTTTAGCACATTGTTCATCGAAAAGATTGTCCGTTTTAAATTTTCTTTATCTATTTTATCCAATTGCTCAACGGACAACTCGTGAGTTTCCTTGTAATCAAACCATCTACGCCAAAAATATCCGAATTCGTGCGGACCAAGCGGCTCGGATGTAAAACCGTATTCCGAATTGAAGTTCGTAAGGATTCTTTTTTCAAACGGATAAATTTCATCACTCAGCACAAGACCGGACAAAGGCGCATCCCAAAATTTAGCAGAGATATTGTCGATATATCCTATGTCAAAAGCCGAGACCAGAACTTGGTAAAGTAGCGTAGTTCCCGAGCGCGGTGCACCGGCAATAAAAACCGGCGGGAGCTTTTGCTCTTGCGAATAAAACGATTTCTCCTTTTCCGCAAGCGTTTTGTTAAGTTGAATTATCAAATCGTGTGTTTCGAACTTTTTCAATTTGCAGCTTCCATTATTTCGATTATTTTTTGTACGACCTTTTCCGTTCCCCTGGGGTTAATTTTGCTTGCAATCAAATTTACAATTTTCTTATTCTTTTCCACATCGGAAAACACCCGTGCCGTTCCGATTTTTAATTCATTTTCCGTAACATTTTCCGCATTCCCAAAATAGTAACCGTATCCTTTTTTCCCGATAAATTTGCCGGAAAGGTTTTCACGCGGTGTTGAAGAAATAATAATATTCAACGTATTCGTAACACCCAATTCCCAAGCAGTCAATCCACCGGACGTGAATGCATATTTGGCTTCCCGCATTAAATAAGGCATTCTGTCCGTGTTTTGATACATTTCCGTTAATATTTTACTTTTTGAAATTAAATTTTCCAATAATGCCCTGTTTTCATACATTGCACCGGTTACGACAATGATTTTTTCAATTTTACCGGCAAAATTTTGTAATACTCTGTAAACCTTCGAAGTTCTGTCAGCTTCATCCGTTCCGCCGAAAGAGATAAGAACAATATTCTTTTTTTCTTCCCATTTGATTTTTTGATCCGCAATTTCAGAGTAACGCGAATCCAAAATTACATATTCCGTTCCCAATAACTTTACGGTATAATTCTCCGCTGAGTAATTCAATTCCGGTGCCATGATATTTTGGTTGTGCAATATATCGGAATAGAAATGAAAATCGTTACGGAAAGTAATTGTCATCAATTTAATGTTATTGTTTTTTATTCCAAGTTGAAATTTACTTGTGTAAAAATTTTCTTTGTCACTATCGGTAATCAATATCGATGAAGAACACTTCTGCTTATTAATAATTTCCACAAGAGTGTCCGTCTCGTCGGTCAATGGCGGAATTTCATATACACCAAAATTTTTATTCAGCAATTCACTTTTGTATTTTTCGGGCAATCCGGTATAAACAAAAAAAATCCGGAATCCATTATTATTCAAGCTTTCGGCAAGGATGCGGCATCTTACAAAATGACCGCTGCCTATTTTTTTATTGGCATCAACTCTGAAAAAAGCACAATATTTATTATTGTGTTTCAAAATATTGCTTTGTAATTATAAATCTTTTAAGTTTTTCTGTTTTATGTTTTTATTAATTTCCATCAAGCCGGGTTCGTGTTCAATTATTTTGAGCACGTCAGTCCACTTTGCCGTTCCGGGATTTTTCAAGCGCTTGAAAATTTCCCGGACAAATTGCAAATCCTCTTCCGTGTCCACCGTCCAACGTAAATGATTCAACGGTTCGCCTTCTTTTTCGTAACTGCAGAGACTGAATATTCCGGGATGTTCACGGATGTAAGGCATAACGTGCACTCTTTCGTAAGGTTGTTTGGCTTCGCGCCATGCTTTTTCCAAAGCGGAAAATTTAACAAAAGAAAAACCAATTCCCCGCGGATAAGTCCGTTTCAAGGTATTTGCGCAAAAGTCGTATTTGTCGAAGTTGGAAAGAAAGTTTGCTAACACCTCGTCAATCAATGCCGGATCAATTAGCGGGCAATCGGATGTAACACGCCCGATTAACTCAACGCCGAAATGTTTTGCTGTTTGATAATATCTATCTAGCACATCATCTTCGTTACCGCGAAAATATTTCACACCGTATTTTTTTGCTTCCTCAACAATTGCCTCGTCTTTTTCGGAGGTAGTTGTAGCAATTATAATATCATCGGGCTGCTTTGCGTTTTGAAGTCTGGTTATAACCCAACCCAGCATGGTTTTACCTTCAATCTCTTTCAACACTTTACCCGGCAACCGGCTTGAACCTAGCCGTGCTTGAACAATAATCGCCGTGTAGGGTTTGCCGGTTATATTCATATTCACTTTACCAAATCCAAGAATACATTAGCGATGTAATTCAAATCGGCATCTGTAAGCGATGGGTACATTGGAATTGAGATCTCCCGTTCGTAAAATTTTTCCGCCACGGGAAAACCGCCTTTTTCAAATCCGAATTTTTTCCGGTAATAAGGTTGTAAATGTACTGGAATGTAATGCACTTGTCCGTAAATATTTTTTTCTTTTAATTTCCCGAATAATTCGGATTTTTTAATTATAATATTTTCAAACTTAATCTGAAGTGGATAAAGATGATAAGCATGTTTAACATTTACGGAAACGTGCGGAATTATAAAATTTTCATTACTTCCGAATTTTTCATCGTAGAACAACGCTATTTCCCTTCTACGTTTTACAAAGCCATCCAGTTTGCCCAGTTGGCTTAAACCCAATGCGCATTGGAAGTCGGTGATTCTGTAATTATACCCCAACCGGTGCATTTCATAATACCATGGTCCGTCGTTCTTTTCGAGCAAATCCGGATCTTTGGTCATGCCGTGGGTTCTTAAAGTTTTAATTATTTTATCAATATTTTTGTTATTAGTTAAAACCGCACCGCCTTCACCGGTTGTAATATGCTTAACGGGATGAAAGCTTTGTATCACTACATCGGCATATTTAACGGCATAATTGTAATCGTTATTATATTCTGCGCCGGGAGCATGGCAATTATCGTTTACCAATTGGAACCCGTATTCATCGGCGAGTTCCCTCAGCTTCTGCCAATCGCAAGGATGACCGGCATAATCTACGGCAACAACCGCTTTAACGTTTATACCTTCTTTGTTGTATTGCGCGAGTTTTTCTTTTAATAGCGCAGTGGAAATTGTATAAGTTTTTTTGTCAATATCAACAAAATCGGGGGTGGCGCCGGCGTAGAGAATCGAATTTGCACTGGCAAGAAATGTTAACGGAGTGGTAATAACAACATCGCCGGGTTGCCAATCCATTGCAAGGGCGGCAAGGTGGAGCGCTGCCGTTCCGTTGCTTACAACCGTTGCATATTTTGCACCGAATTTTTCACACAAAGCCTGTTCGAAGGCGGCTACATCCGGTCCTTGGGTCAACCAATCCGATTTAAGCACTTCAACTACCGCTTCGATATCGGAAGAATCGATGGTTTGTTTTCCGTAAGAGTAAATTTTATTCGACATTTTCCTCAATCAATTTTCTGAGTTCTTCAACGGTCAAGAATTTTTCATTTGTTCCACTACTGTAGCGGAAATCGAGCTCGCAAAATTTGCCGGGTTTATCGTTACTTTCAAGTCTGAATTTTTCAATATCCCACAATTTTGTTGCCGGTAAAATTACATAGTAATCTTCAAATTCAATTGTGTTGATTGCATCGGTTTCCGTTATCATTTCTTCGTGAATTTTTTCACCCGGACGGATTCCCACAATTTCAATTTTGCAATCGGGCGCTACGGCTTTGGCAACGTCAACAATTCTGTATGATGGAATTTTAGGAACGAAGAGTTCGCCGCCCCACATTTTATCGAGGCATTTCAAAACGAAGTCCACACCTTCTTGCAGTGTTATATTAAACCTTGTCATTCTCTCATCGGTAACCGGAATAACTCCTTCTTTTCTTTTTTTCATAAAGAAAGGGATAACCGAACCGCGGCTGCCCATTACGTTTCCGTAACGGACAACGGAAAATTTAATATCGCGTTTGCCTTTGTAATTATTTGCGGCTATAAACAATTTATCGGATGCAAGCTTTGTTGCGCCGTAAAGATTAATTGGTGCTGCAGCTTTATCGGTGCTTAAAGCAATAACTTTTTTTACGTTTGCCTCCATCGATGCCGAGATAACGTTTTGCCCGCCGATAATGTTCGTCTTTACAGCTTCAAACGGATTATATTCCGCTGCCGGCACTTGTTTTAATGCTGCAGCATGAATTACAATATCGACGCCTGCCATTGCCATTTTCAATCTTTCCAAATCGCGCACATCCCCGATAAAATAGCGCATTAACACACCGTCTTTTTTATAGTCGTTAGATTGCTGCATTTCAAACTGCTTAAGTTCGTCACGGCTGTAAATAATTATTTTTTTCGGAGTGTATCTTTTGAGTACCGTTTTAATAAATTTTTTCCCAAACGAACCTGTTCCCCCGGTAACCAGAATTGTTTTGTCGTTAAGCATAATCATTAACCGAAATTAATTTTGTATTATATTTTAATTTTTTCGAATGCATCAATATAACTTTTTTCGCTGGCATTTAAAATTTTTGCACCGAGCGAACCGGCATAATCTTTCAAAACAAAATATCCTTTAAATGCCAAATAGAGTTTTCTGAATACATCGTGAATATAATATTCTTTGCCGTCCAAATGATACATCGGTTTAATTTGAGAAGAATTATCATAAAAATGCTGATGATTTACCAAGACGGTATTTTTTTCGTCCACTCTGATTTCTTCGTGCCATGAGTGATCGGCGCCGAACAGATAAATTGTTTTGAATCCCATGTTCAAAGCGAGAAAAATAGAGGGAATCAAAACATTATAGGGTCTTGGCATACCCAAATTATATTTGAACAAAAGATTATTCACCCATCGCAAACCTTCCACCGGTGTTTTATTATAGTAAACAACTTCTATGTGTTTATTTTTATCGAATAAGTTTTTCCACAATTTTGTTCTCCCCGCTTCAAAGGGAACGAAAATTTTCATATCCCAATTTGTTTTAGCATTCAAATCTTCAAAAAGTTTTTTCCGTTTTCGTTTATGCATTTCAGTAGTTGTATCAATCCAAAACTCGGGTGCGTTTAAGACATAATATTGCGGCTTTATCTTTTCGTAAAACGGGGAATTAATAAAATAATTAACAACAAAAATTTCCTTATCCCCTTTTGTTATAAAACCGATTTTCTCTTCGAGGGTTTTTCCGAGCGACGGTCCGTTTGCAAGAATTATACAATCTGCCGTTTTTCCCCGCGGAAGTTTAACATACCAGCGCGAGAGCAAAATCACTTTTACAATCGACATCAACGATTGAAAACTTTGTTCAACACTATTTTGAAAATTATTGCTCATAATCCATTTTGAAGAAACCTTTCAAAATATAATACCGAAATAAAACAACATATTTTGCTTTTTCAAATTCACCTTTCAATATATAACCGGCGGCAATTAAAAACGATGCAAGCAACTTAAATATATACTCTATAAATTTTTTAAAATATTCAATAACATTTATTTTTCGAGTTCTGATTCTTTCGCTGATTCCTATTCCGTAACACAGCTTAATTATGTAAGATTTTTCCAAACGGTAATCATCGATGTGATGATGAACGGTAATATCGGGTAAATACATAATCTTTGCGCCACCCGATTTCAATCTCCGGAAAAGATCCTTTTCCTCACTTGCCAAACCCACACGTCCTATTCTGCCAAGTTCGGTATCGAACTTGCCGAACTTTTGGAATACTTCGCGGCGAAACGACATGTTACAACCAACCGGATATTTATTTGCCGGAAACGGCTTAACTTTATTTCCATAATCAATTTTTGTAACCAAGCCCCAAAGATACGGCGATAACCATGCGGGTTCTTTCCCGCTTGCGAAAACCGGTTCAACCTTTCCACCAACCGCCATTACTTTTTCGTCAGATTCAAAATAAGTTTTGAGATTCTTCAAGAAATCCTTTTCAACTTCGGCATCGTCGTCAACAAAAGTAATCACTTCGTATTTTGCCTCTTGTATTCCCCTGTTCCTTGCGTAAGATAGACCTTGCCGTTCTTCAAAAACATAACGTACATCGAGCAAAGGATTTTCTTCAATAAATTTTTGCACTATTACTTTTGTGTTATCAGTTGAATTATTATCAACCACAACAATCTCAAACTCTTCCGGTTGAAGTGTTTGATTTTTGTATGAATCGAGTGCAGGCTTCAAAAATTTTTCCCGGTTATATGTACAAATCACCACCGAAATTTTCATTGTTCATTTCCGGAGTTAAAGAAAAAGGAATTAAGTTCTTTCAAAATCGCTTTCGGCGAACCGAGTTTGCCTTTAATTTTATATAGCGTTTCCAATTCTATTTTTTCATAGAAGCCTGTATAAAGCAACACAAAAGGAAAAACCAACACCGCCGCAAGTCTGGCAATAAAATAAAAAACGAAGCTGAACTCTTTTGCCAATTGAGCAGCGAAATACAGCACAACTCCGCTTGTCAATACTTTTACTATTTTACCGTTTTCAAACGGAATCGGATAAAATTTATTTGAAATAATTTGGGCGGACAAGTAAAATAACACAAACGAAAGCAAAGTAGTAAATGCCGCAGCCATTATGCCGTAGCGGGGAATAAGAATAAAATTAAGAACGATATTAAAAACGGCAAAGAACAAAGTCAGTAACCCGATGTAACCGGTCTTTTTTGTTAACATCATTCCGAGCGAAGTAATGTTTCTCATACCACTGAATACGTAGGCGAATACAATCAAAGGGACAACGGCATAAGCCGGATAGTAACCGGATTTGAGAGCAAGCAATTTCACAATTTCTTCGGCAAAAAGGGAAAGAGCCAGACCCGCCCACACACCTACGAACGTCATGTATGTTAGCAATTTACTGTAATACCGTTTATCGTTGGGTTGACCGTAAACCTTATATGCCGAAGGCAGTAAGGCAGTGTTGAACGGCATAATTAAAAACATGTTGAGCGCTCCGGCAATTCTGTATCCGAAATCGTACAAGCCTACATTCGTAGAATCTTTAAGATATTGAATTATATAACGGTCGCTTAAATTCAAAAGCATAATC
>JALSTB010000159.1 GCA_026983955.1 Melioribacteraceae bacterium | reverse complement strand
GAAGCAATGCTTGTTGTTCTTAAAATTTCCAAATATTCAGGCATCGTAAAAGATTCAGTTTTGTTCGCAAGGTGGCGGTGGACAAGGATCGGCGGTTTGCAATGCTTTTCCCACAATTTTACCATTCGAGTTATAGCCGACCAAAATGGAAATTCTTCTTCCGTTATCATCGGCGCCTTGAACCACACCCAAACGCACAACGGATTTTTTGGAAAGCATGTCGATTACTTGTTTCGCATCGAAAGTTTCTACCGGGTGATGCGGTTTTAATCTTCTGCCTTTTTGTTTTGTGTTCTTCAAGTATTTTTCAAAATCAGTTTTGTCGATTTTGTGATTGTGCGGTTTTGCAAAGATTGATTTTTTCATTTTCTCTCCGGATAAATTATTGTCTTATGCAATATGCAATATTTTTAAAAAAGTATAAAGCAAAATTTTAAACAATTGTTGGAAAAAATAAAATTTTCTTTACCCGTCCGGTTCATTCTGTTTTCCCTCCTGAAGTTGGTTAACATATTCCTTTGCTTTTATATCGCTCGGTAGGTATATTTGAACTTAATTTTTTCATTAAGAATTGCGGAAAATATGAAACCAGAAGTCTACATTAATGAACTTTACAAACACGTTGGCGAAACGGTAACACTGAAAGGTTGGCTTTACAACAAAAGATCCAGCGGAAAAGTTAAATTTTTAATTTTACGTGATGGCACAGGCTATTTGCAATGCGTTGTATTCAAAGGGAATGTACCGGAAGAAATCTTCGAACTTGCAGATAAAATCACGCAAGAAACTTCATTCGAAGTTACGGGAAAGGTTAAAGAAGAACAGCGTGCAATCGGAGGCTACGAACTGGACGTAACCGGATTAAAAGTGATAGGGTGGGCGCACAATTATCCGATTACACCCAAAGAACACGGAATAGAATTTTTGATTGATCACCGCCATTTATGGGTCCGGTCGAAAAAGCAAGTTGCAATTTTGAAGATAAGACACAGAATTGTAAAAGCCATACGCGATTTCTTCGACGAACGGGGTTTTACATTATTCGACCCTCCGATAATTACTCCGAATGCGAGCGAAGGAACTTCCACCCTTTTCGAAATGGAATATTTTGATTTGGGGAAAGCATATCTTACGCAATCCGGTCAACTATACGCCGAAGCGGGCGCAATGGCATTAAGCAAGGTATACACATTCGGTCCTACTTTCCGTGCGGAAAAATCGAAAACTAGAAGGCATTTAACCGAATTTTGGATGGTTGAACCCGAAATGGCTTTTTACGATTTGAACGACGATATGGATTTGGCTGAAGAATTTTTGGAATATATTGTTCAAACGGTTATTCAAGAAAGAGCGGAAGAACTGAAAATTTTGGAAAGGGATTTAACTTATTTGGAAAAAGTCAAAAGACCGTTCCCGCGTGTATCATATTCCGAAGCCGTTGAAATATTAAAGAAAAACAATGTTGATTTTGAATGGGGCGACGACTTCGGGGCGCCCGATGAAACAATTATATCCGAACAATTCGATAAACCCGTGATGATTCACCGTTATCCCGCCGAAGTAAAAGCTTTTTATATGAAACGCGATCCGGAAGACGAAAGATTGGCTTTGGCTGTTGATGTTTTGGCGCCCGAAGGTTACGGTGAAATTATCGGCGGAAGTCAACGGGAAGACGATTTGGATATTCTATTGCAAAGAATAAAAGAACATAATTTACCGCAAGAATATTTTGAATGGTATCTCGATTTGAGAAGATACGGCTCCGTTCCGCATTCCGGTTTCGGTTTGGGTTTGGAACGAACGGTGGCATGGATTTGCGGTCTCGAACATATACGGGAAACAATTCCTTTCCCGCGTATGATATACAGAAATACACCTTAAAATCAAACAAATAAACTGATTTCACATTTTTATAGAAATTGCCATGAAACCAAAAATCGTAACCTTCTTTTCCGGTGTTGTTGTTTTTCTTTTTTCCAATGCGGCGATTTTTGCCCAAGAAGCTGCCGGACAGGCTACCGGGGTTGCTCACCATGCACTTCCGGAAACTTATACCGTTATTCCATTTATTTTACTGTTACTTTTAATTGCAACCGGACCTTTATTCTTTCATCATTTTTGGGAACACCATTATCCGAAAATTGCAATGCTTTTGGGTCTAACGGTTGTAATTTATTATTTGGCGGTAATGCATGATACTCATTCGTTGCTGCATACTTTAGCGGAGTATTTATCTTTTATCGCACTTCTCTCCTCACTTTTTGTCGCTTCGGGTGGAATTTTGATTAAAGTCGATAAAAAATCGACACCAATGCTTAATGCGGTTATTTTATTTTTCGGCGCGGTTATAGCAAATATAATCGGAACAACCGGCGCTTCGATGTTGCTTATCCGCCCTTTTATTAAAATCAACCGGAACAGAATCAAACCGTATCACATCATTTTCTTTATTTTCCTAATTTCTAATATTGGTGGTGCGTTAACACCAATTGGCGATCCGCCGTTGTTTCTCGGATTTCTGCGGGGAGTCGATTTCTTTTGGTTCATAGAACATATTTGGTACATTTGGCTGCCGACGGTTTTGTTTTTAATATTGATATTTATTATGATCGATTCCCGTAACAAAGGTGAAGAAAACGGGGAAGAAAATTTTTCCGGCAAAATAGAATTGAAAGGTTTGAAAAACCTTGGCTACCTATTAATCATTTTAATTTCAGTATTTTTGGATCCCGCAGTGTTGAGTTGGGTACCAAGCCTAGAACCCTTACCGTTCGGTATCCGGGAAATAATCATGTTTGCGGTGGTTTATGCTTCTTATAAAACTGCAGATAGAGAGATTTTGAAAGCAAACGAATTCGATTTCGAACCGATTAAAGAAGTTGCATACTTGTTTATCGGAATTTTTGCAACGATGGTACCGGCACTGCAGCTCATTGCGCACGAAGCCAACGTTTTGGGAAACCGGCTGGATGCGGGCATATTCTACTGGTCAACCGGACTGCTTTCCGGTTTTCTGGATAATGCTCCCACTTACTTGAATTTCTTGAGTGCCGCAATGGGTAAATTCGGTTTGGATATTAACGTTACACAACATGTAAAAGATTTTGCGGCAATGCATCCGTTATATCTTCAAGCGGTTTCGGTTGGCGCCGTTTACTTCGGTGCAATGTCTTACATAGGAAACGGTCCCAATTTTATGGTGAAATCAATTACGGAACGTGCCGGTGTCAAAATGCCGAGTTTCTTCGCTTATATGATTAAATACTCGATACCGATTCTTATTCCGACATTTTTAATTATTTGGTTAATATTTTATTACGGAGCAGGCTAATGAAAACACTAAACGAAGTTTTGGAATCCGGTTTACACGGACTTTATTACGGCAACAGAATTTTATTACCTTTCAGAGCCGATATTCTGAAAGCGATTATCGAGAACGATATTATAATGGATTTCAGTTCCAACTCCGTTGGAGGTGAATATAACGTTTACGATGATTTTACCGAAATTTATTTTTATGAATACAAAGATATCAGCGAAGACGTAACGGAATTCGAAACAATTAAATTGATCTTGGTTGAATTCGGGGAAGATATTTTCGATTTTAAGAACCACAGAAAAATTGCCTTGCATGTGAAAGAGCATCATAAATTGGAAATTGAAGAATTAAATAACGATATTTTATTAATTGAATAATAAGGTAAAATCATGATTCCGTTATATTCGGCTGAACAAGTAAGGGAGGCCGATAATTATGCAATAAACAAACTCGGTATTCCGGGAATCGTACTGATGGAAAATGCCTCGCGCAGTATTGTCTCGGCAATACTCGAAAGGTTTCCCGATGTTGGATATTTCGATTGTTTCGGAATCGTGTGCGGCAAAGGTAATAACGGTGGAGACGGTTTTGCAGTTGCGCGGCATTTAATTAATATGGGATTCGCAGTGTCGGTTGTAAGTATCGGTAAGGAAAAAGACTTAAAAGGCGATGCATTGATTAATTACCGGGTGCTCAAAAAAATGCAAAACGAAGGCATTAAGTTTAAATTTAAAGAATTTAACTCTGTTAGAGATTTGAATTTGCTGAGGGATTGTACATTCATAATCGATGCAATTTTGGGTACAGGTGCTAAAGGTGAATTAAGGGAACCGTATTCAAACATAGTAAATAAGTTAAACTCTTTCGATGCGGTTAAAATTGCAATCGATTTGCCGACGGGACTGGATTTGAGTAATTCCACAGCCGGGGAAATTTTCGAGAGCGATTTCACGGTAACCCTTGCCGAATATAAAACCGGACTTTTTTACGGCAAAGGTTATAAGTATGCCGGTGAAATTGCTAAAGGCTCAATTGGAATAGGTCCGGAAATTTTTGATGAAATGGAAATTGACACTTATTTAATCGAACCGGAAGACGCATTTGCCGGATTGCCGTTAAAAGAAACAGATATTTATAAATACTCCGCCGGAAAAGTTATGGTAATTGCGGGCTCCGGAAATTTGCCCGGTGCGGCAATCCTTGCCACCAAAAGTGCAATGAGAATTGGTGCCGGTGCTGTTTACCTTGCTTTTCCAAAATCGATTAAAAACCTTGCCCAACAAAAATTGGAATCCGAAATTACAATTCCGTATTCCGATGAGTCAAAAGAATTTTTATCAGTTAAAAGTTTGAGAGATATTCACAACAAATTAAATTCGGTTGATGTAGCGGCAATTGGTCCAGGTTTGGGCAGGGCTCCGGAAACGGTTGAAGCAGTGCGTAAAATATTAAAACATCACTCCAATATAAACATGGTACTCGATGCCGATGCAATTTTTGCAATAAATCAAAACTATAAAAATTTTCCGCTGAAAAATCGGATTTTAACTCCGCACCATCGTGAATTTGCGGATTTACTCGGTATATCACAAAAAGAATTGGAGAATGATTTAATCGGTGCCGGTAAAAAATTCACAAACGAAACCGGAGCATTTTTGGTACTTAAGGGAGCGCCGACAATTATTTTCAATCCGGCCGGAGAAGTTTTTATTAACAGTACCGGAAATCCGGGCATGGCAAAATTCGGTACCGGAGACGTATTAACCGGAATGATCGCCGGTCTTCTGGCACAAACGAAAAATATTGAAAGTTCGGTAATTACCGGTGTGTATTTACACAGCTTGATTGCCGATTTGCTCTTGGAAGAAAAAACAGAATTTTCGATTAATGCCGAAACAATTTTAGATAACATTCCGGAAGGAATAAAATTTTTAAGGAATTCATTTGTACAAGAAACTTAAAGAAAGTAGGGTAAAACTATTATATATTCCGTTGTTTTTTTATTGGATAGTTCTATTTATCGCTACGACGATCCCAGCGCCGGCTTTGCCCGATATTTTGGATTTTAGTGACAAAATAAAACATTTTATTGCTTACACGGGATTTGCATTTTTACTTTCGCTGTCATTGCATTTTCAGGAAAAATATAAAAAATTTGCACGTTACTTTTTTATTTACGCAATAATAATCGTCGCTATTTATGGCGCTTTAGATGAAATTCACCAAAGCTTTGTTCCAAACCGGATGTGTGAATTTTTGGACTGGGTAGCCGATGTGTTCGGCGGTCTTGCTGGTGCAACAATTTCCGTGATGTTTCTTAAACGGTATATTCCCGTTAAGTTTTTCCGGAATTAAGTTAATGGAACATTTAAAAATTTTTCTTGTAAAAAATTATATTGCGGTTTGACAAATCAAAAATCATTTGTTAAGTTGCGATAAATTATTAGTAATTCTTTTAGGATTAGGAGGAAAAAGTGGCTTTACCCAAAAATCCGAAAGTCGATTTAAAGCTCAAATATAGACGAACATTTGAAATCGGACTTGTACTTGCGTTGCTGGTTTTAATTTTCGCTTTCAAATACTTTCCTAGAGTGGAAGGAGAAAAGATGAAAATTGAAGCTCCGCAAGAGTTGGTGGATGTGGAAGATATTGTAAACACAAAGCAAGAAACCGCACCGCCGCCACCACCCAAACCCCCGATACCGATTGAAGCTCCTTCGGATGAAGTTTTGGAAGATGTGGAATTGAGTGAAACGGAATTGGATGTTAACGAACAAGTTGCCGCACCACCACCGCCACCGGCTGAAGAAGAAGAGGTTGCTCCTCAATTCTTTGTTGCGGTTGAAGAGATGCCGGAACCAATCGGTGGAATAGAAGCAATTCAAAAACGTATTGTCTATCCCGAAATTGCCAAAAGAGCAGGTGTGCAAGGAAGAGTTTTCGTTAAAGCTTTTGTTGATGAAAACGGCAACGTGATTAAAGCCGAAATTATTAAAGGCATTGGAGCCGGTTGCGATGAGGCCGCAATTAAAGCCGTAATGGCTACTAAATTTAAACCCGGAAGGCAAAGAGGCAAACCGGTGAAAGTTCAGGTTTCAATACCTATTCTGTTTAAACTTAAATAAACTTTTTAGCGCCTCGTTTGAGGCGCTTTTATTATTCTTCCGTTTAATTCCCTCCGTGTTTAATTCAATAACTATGCAGGAAAATAAATACGGAAAATTATTAAAATCTTTTTGCTTAAATTTGAATTAATAAATTTCACTGTATAATCGTTTTTTACCCATGAGCTTTATAGAATTACGGGAAATAAAATTCTCCTACAAAGGAAATAAAAACGGAAATTTTACGTTGGGCAAACTAAATTTGTCTATACAAAAAGGGGAAATTGTTTCCGTTTTCGGTCCGAACGGATCCGGAAAATCGACCTTATTGAAAATTATTTCCGGTGGCATTTTACCGGATGAAGGGAATGTTTTTCTGAATGGAAAGGATATAAGAGAATATTCGCATAAAAATTTGGCAAAAATAATTGGTTTTGTCCCGACCCTTTCGTCATCGGTTTATCCTTTTTCGGTTTATGAAGTTGTAATGAGTGGCAGAACCCCCTATCTCGGGTTTACGGGTTTTGAAAAAAAAGAAGATCATGAAATTGTTGTTGAGTCATTAAAAACAGTTGGTATTTACCACCTCCGGAATAAAGGAATTAATGAAGTATCCGGCGGTGAAGCCCAAAGAGCGTATATTGCACGGGCATTGGCACAAAAAACAGATGTAATTTTGCTCGACGAACCGACCGCCCATCTCGATCTAAAGCATCAAGTTGCCGTTTTTAATCTTTTGCAACAATTAAATACGGAGAAGGGAATTACAATCGTAATTGTTTCACACGATTTGAATCTTGCCGGTAATTTCAGTAACCGTGCCGTGTTAATGAAAGAGGGCAAAATAATTAAAGATGGCGATGTTTTAAACGTATTAACCGAAGATAATATTTCGGCTGTGTTCGAAGTTGAATCGAAAGTTTCTCTGGATAACCAAGACAATAAAAGCAATTTAAATATTCATATAAAATGTTATTGAAAGATTTATTAACAAAGTTTTACCGTTCTCATAAAAATTTAATTGTTGTTGTCTCGATTTCGGTCATCGATTTAATATTTATTTACATTTTCAAATATACTTATAACAATGCCGGTATTACAGAATTCAGCCTCAACAAATTCGGCAACAAACTTAACTTGTTTTTTACACTTCTGTTAATTTTACCTTTACTTTTTATTGAATTGAAAAAAAATATTCCGCAATCGTTCATCCGTTTGATAGTGTATTTATCCGGTTCATATTTGGTTATTGATATAATTGCTTTCGCCGTTGCCTTGGGAAATCCGCCTTTGCCTGTGAATTATCTGTTCGGAT
>JALSTB010000158.1 GCA_026983955.1 Melioribacteraceae bacterium | reverse complement strand
AAGTATAATTTTCTGTTCGATAGAAGAATTGATTTGAATTGGAATGCAAAACCGGATGCGCACGTATCGGATTTTATTCTCGATTTGGTACGTCCCTTCGGGATTGATACCGGAGACTTTTCATCATCGGTGGATTTTACCGGAGAAGATATTCGATCCGCTAAAAAATTTATTGAAGAATTAGGCAAAGAACAAAACGATAAATTAATCGGTTTACATGTTGGAGCGGGCAAACCCAAAAACCGTTGGTCGTTGGATAAATACATCGAATTAATTCGAAAATTAAATTCCGTATTTCCGGTAAAGTTTTATCTTACGGGAAGCAGCAGCGACAATGAAGAAATCTCTTATGTAAAAAATAATTTGGGAATGAAAACCGGAGTCTTCTTGAACCGTTCAATTCCCGAATTGGCCGCTTTGATTTCGGAAAGCGACTTGTTTGTTACGAATGATACGGGAGTTATGCACGTTGCCGGAACAACCGGCACGCCACAAGTTTCGATTTTCGGTCCGACAAATCCTTTTAACTGGGCGCCAATCGGGGCAAACAAATATTTTATCCGTAAATCGGATTTAATTGACGACGTTGAAGTAGAAGATGTGTTCAATATTTGCAAAAAAATATTATCAAATGAAAAAATGGAGCTGAATGAATTTAGCGGCAATTGACATCGGCACCAACTCATTCCACTTGATTGTTGTCAGGGTTAAAACAGACGGCAACTTTGAAATAATTGATCGTGAAAGGGAAGTGATACGATTGGGCGAAGGGAATGTTGGTGACATTAAGTTCATTAATCCCGGCGCGGCGGAAAGGGCTATTGCGACGCTGAAAAGATTTAAGAAAATAGCCGACTCGCACGATGCAAAAATCCGCGCGGTCGCTACCAGCGCGGTGCGTGAAGCCTTGAATAAAAATGAATTTATTAAACAAGTTTATGAACAAACGGGAATTGAAATTGAAGTTGTAAGCGGATATGAAGAAGCACGCCTGATTTATTTGGGAGTGCTCAAAGCGGTTCCCGTTTATGACAAACAGGTATTGTGTATCGATATTGGCGGAGGGAGTACCGAATTTGCAATCGGCAAAGAAGGAAACTTAAAGTATGCTACCAGTATTAAGCTTGGCGCAGTACGCTTAACTCAA
The DNA here is from genome assembly GCA_026983955.1 of Melioribacteraceae bacterium. Classification (GTDB taxonomy): domain Bacteria; phylum Bacteroidota; class Ignavibacteria; order Ignavibacteriales; family Melioribacteraceae; genus BMS3ABIN04. Next base: position 33,607 of record JALSTB010000158.1, on the reverse strand, counting down.
AGGTTTTTCCCGGATTTTATTGTAACGAAGGAGAGAATTAAAAGTTGTAAAAAGTGGGTTGAAGGAGAGCTTTACAAAATTACCCGGGAAATTAAATCAATCGGTTGTGAAATTTTCATAGGTTCTTCCGGAACCATCATGGCAACCGGTTTAATGATTTATTCCAAGAAAAACAGAAAAAGCACACAACCGAAAATTCTGAATAATTTCACTTTCACCTACAAGGAATTTACGGAAGTGAAAAAAAATATTTTGAATTCACCTTCACCGGAAGACAGACTGAAAATAAAAGGACTCGATGCAAAACGTGCGGACATTATTCCCGCCGGAATTATAATTTTAGATACGATATTCGAAAAATTGAAAATTAAAGAATTAACCATATCCGGTTATGCATTACGCGAAGGAATTATTATCGATACTTTGCAAAAGGAGGAAAGGAGAGCCGGAAAACCAAAACTGTGTGATATAAGATTTGACAGTGTAAATAATTTATCGGAATCTTGTAATTACGACCGGACCCATTGCCGCCACGTTGCAAAACTGGCACTCGACATTTACGATGAACTTTCCGGCGAGTTGAATTTGAAAAATGAGTGCCGTGAGTATTTGGAAGCGGCAGCTATTTTGCACGATATAGGTTATCATATTTCACATTCGCAGCATCACCGTCACAGTCAATATATTATTTTAAATAGTGAATTATTAGGTTTTAATGAAACGGAAATCCGGATTATTGCAAATGTTGCGCGGTATCACCGTAAAAGTCATCCGAAAGAAACACATAAAGAATTTAATGTTTTAACAAAGAGAAATAAAAATATTGTCCGGAAACTTTCCGCCATTCTCCGTTTGGCGGATTCATTCGACCGTACGCATAGTCAGATAATCACAGGATTGAAAATCAGAAGGGATAAAAGTGAAATTATTTTTTCGCCCGAAGTGAAAAACAATTCGTCTATAGAATTGGAGGTGTGGAGTTTCAACCGGCGTAAAGCACTTTTTGAAGAGACATTTGGTAAAAAAGCAAAGGTAGAATCAGTAAAACTTACCTGAAATTTCCGGAAATAAAAAAACCCGGCGTAATGCCGGGCTTTAATTTTCATGGTAGTCAATCTATTAATACATTCCGTCCATTCCGCCCATACCGCCTGGCATAGCCGGAGCTGCTTTTTCTTCTTCTTTCTTTTCGTATACGACGGCTTCGGTTGTGATAAGTAATGAAGATACGGAAGCTGCGTTTTCAAGAGCTGTTCTCGATACTTTTGTCGGATCAATCACACCGGATTCCATCAAGTCTTCGTATTCTTCGGTTTGAGCATTAAATCCGAAACTGTCTTTTCCTTCGAGTACTTTGTTTAAAACAACAGCTCCTTCAAGTCCGGCATTGCTAACTATTTGTTTCAACGGTTCGCCCAAAGCTTTTTGGACAATTTTTATACCGGTTGTTTGATCGAGGTTATCGCCTTCAACTCCATCCAAAACGGAAATGGCTCTAACGAAAGCAACACCACCGCCGGGTACGATGCCTTCTTCAACAGCTGCTCTGGTTGCATGTAATGCATCTTCAACCCGTGCTTTTTTCTCTTTCATTTCAACTTCGGTAGCTGCACCAATTTTCAGAACCGCAACGCCGCCGGAAAGTTTAGCCAATCGTTCTTGTAGTTTTTCCCTGTCGTAATCCGAAGTGGTTTTTTCAATTTGGGCTTTAATTTCGTTTATTCTTTTCTTTATGTCTTCACTGCTTCCCGCACCTTCAACAATAGTGGTGTTGTCTTTATCGATTACAACTTTTTTGGCTTTCCCTAAATATTCCATAGTAGCATTTTCAAGTTTGAATCCGCGTTCTTCGGAAATAACGGTACCGCCGGTAAGAATTGCAATATCGTCCAACATGGCTTTTCTTCTGTCGCCGAATCCGGGGGCTTTAACGGCAGCTACTTTCAATGTTCCACGCAATTTGTTTACAACCAAAGTAGCCAATGCTTCGCCTTCCAAATCTTCGGCAATAATCAATAACGGTTTGCCGGATTGAGCAACTTTTTCAAGAATCGGCAACAGGTCTTTCATTGCAGAGATTTTTTTATCGTGGATTAAAATCAAAGCGTCTTCCAAAACGGCTTCCATAGTTTCCGAATCCGTTACGAAATAAGGTGAAAGATAACCGCGATCGAATTGCATACCTTCAACCAAATCAAGTTCAGTTTCCGTTCCTTTTGCTTCTTCCACTGTAATCACACCGTCTTTACCGACTTTTTCCATAGCATCGGCAATCAAGTCGCCAATTTCTTTATCGTTGTTAGCGGAAATTGCGCCTACTTGTGCAATTTCTTCACGACCACCGACTTCACGGCTCATATCTCTCAAGAAATCAACTACTTTTGTAACGGCTATATCTATTCCTCTTTTCAAATCCATTGGGTTGGCACCGGCTGTAACGTTTTTCAATCCTTCTCTGTAAATTGCTTGCGCCAAAACGGTAGCTGTTGTTGTTCCGTCGCCTGCAACGTCGCTGGTTTTGGAAGCAACTTCGCGAACCATCTGAGCACCCATGTTTTCAATTTCATCTTCCAATTCGATTTCCTTTGCTACAGTTACACCGTCTTTGGTAACGGTAGGTGCACCGAATTTTTTCTCGATGATTACGTTTCTTCCTTTGGGACCCAATGTAACTTTAACAGCGTTAGCAAGTTTATCAACGCCTAGTTTTAGTCCCGCTCTAGCTTCAGCGCTAAATTCAACTATTTTAGCTGCCATATTTTTCCTCCTTAATTAATTTGTTTTTTATTCAACAATTCCTAAAATATCACTTTCACGCATAATGAGATATTCCGAATCACCAATTTTTACTTCGGTTCCGGCATATTTTGCATATAAGACTTTGTCGCCGGGTTTAACGTTCATTTCAATATGTTTTCCGTCTTCGGTGATTCTTCCAGGTCCCGTTGCAATAACGGTACCTTCGATAGGTTTCTCTTTTGCAGTATCGGGTAAAACAATACCGCCTTTCGTTTTTTCTTCCGCCTTTTTTGGCTCAATCAAAACTCTATCGGCAAGAGGTTTTATTTTTACTTCAGTCATTTTTACCTCCCGTAAAGTTTTTGTATTAGCACTCATTAAAGACGAGTGCTAATATATCAAACATTCGTTTTTTTGTCAATATTATAATTTTAAAGTAATCCGGTTTCTTTTTACTGTTGTGAGATGTAAATTGTTTCAAAAAGTTTTAAAATGAAATTATATATTGCAGATAATGTTGGTTCTGTTATTTATTAATCGGTTTCTACCGACCGGGAAAAAATGTAATCGACATTTTTTAACATTTCTTTCGAATCGAAAATATTCGCGATTTCTTCATCCGACAGATATTGTTTAACTTTACCGGAGTTCATTAGTTCGCTTTTCAAATCGGTGGTTTTATCTTGCCATACCCGCATCGCAGGTTCCTGAACCATTTTGTAAGCTTCTTCACGTGTTAATCCTTTCTCAACGAGCCTGAGCAGAACTTTTTGCGAATAGATGAGTCCTCTTGTTTTATTCAGATTTTCCAAAGCATTTTCGGGATAGATAATTAATTTATCGATTAAGTTAATTGCCAAGCGAAGCATGTAATTAAGGGCAATTGTACTATCGGGAATAATAACTCTTTCAACGGAAGAATGGGAAATATCTCTCTCGTGCCAAAGCGCAACGTTTTCCAATGCGGCAATTGCATTGCTTCGCAGAAGTCTTGCCAATCCGGAAATTCTTTCCGACACAACCGGGTTTCTTTTGTGTGGCATAGCCGATGAACCTTTTTGACCTTTCGAGAAATATTCTTCGGCTTCAAGAACTTCGGTGCGTTGTAAGTGCCTTATTTCAACCGCAATTTTTTCTAATGTTGCCCCGGTTACCGCTAAAGTGCTTAAATATTGAGCGTGCCGGTCTCGCTGGATTATTTGTGTGGTAACGGGAGCCGGTTTCAAACCCATTTTTTCGCAAACGTATTCCTCAACTTTAGGCGAAAGATGATCGAAAGTTCCGACAGCACCGGAGATTTGCCCCACACTTATATTTTCAATTGCTTCTTCCAGTCGTTTAATATTTCTTTTTGTTTCTTCATACCAAAGGGCAAATTTTAATCCGAAGGTTGTCGGTTCGGCATGTATGCCGTGACTTCTTCCTACACAAAGGGTGTGTTTATGTTCAAGTGCCCTTTTTTTCAAAACTTCTTTCAACTTGTGTAAATCCGATAATAAGATTTCACCGGCTTTTTTCATTTGGTAAGCAAGAGTTGTATCAAGAATATCGGAGCTGGTCATTCCGTAATGGATATGGCGTGAAGCGGGTCCTACATACTCCGCAACGTTTGTTAAAAATGCTATAACATCGTGTTTGGTTTCTTCTTCAATTTCCAAAATACGTTTGGTATCGAATGAAGCTTTCGATTTAATTTCTTCAACATCATCAAACGGAATTTCTCCCATTTGGGCGCGCGCTTCACATGCAAGAATTTCAATTTGAAGCCAAGTGGAGTATTTGAATTCGTCTTTCCAAATTTTACCCATTTCAGGTAGTGTATAACGCTCTATCATTTCGGCTCCAATATCATTGTTTTGTTCAGGGTTTCCCCTTTGCGCAAAATTTTCAGATGCACTGTGTCATTTGTTTTGAAGGTATGCAAAAGGTTAATCATTGTTACGTCATCGTTAATTTTCACTTTATTCATTTCGAGGATAATATCGGCAACTTGCAGGCCTGCTTTGTCTGCCGGCGAATCGGGAACTATATCCGTTACGATTACCCCTTCGATATTTTTAAGGTTAAAGTATTTGGCAATTCCTTCCGTAATGGTTTGAATGCTTAATCCTGTCCAGAAATTCCGGTCTACTTTTCCGTACTCTTTCAGGTCGGCAATAATTTCTTTTATCTTATTAATTGGGATGGCAAATCCAACACCAATATTTCCACCGCTGCCTGAATAAATTAGAGTGTTCATCCCGATTATTTCCCCGATACTGTTAACAAGGGGTCCGCCGCTGTTACCCGTGTTTATTGCCGCATCCGTTTGAATCATGTTGTAATAATATCTGTTTTTCTGAACGCCCAAATTCATTCCCAAAGAACTAACAACGCCGACCGTAACGGTTGGTTTCTTGTTCAATTCGAACAAACCGAACGGATTGCCCAAAGCGATAACCCATTCACCTATAAGAATATCGTCCGAATCACCGAATTTAAGATAGGGAAGGTTTTCCGAATCAATTTTAAGCAGGCAAATATCGGAGGTGATATCTGAACCGACAACTTTGGCATCGAAATGCCTGCCGTCGGTTAACGTTACTATTATTTTAACCGCATTACCGGCAACGTGATCGTTGGTTATTATGTAGCCGTCGGGTGAAATTAAAGTTCCTGAGCCCAAACCTTTCACTTCACGCAAATAATACCTGTCGCCGAAAAATTCCCTGAAGAAAGGATCATAGCTCCAAACATCCCTGTACTTTTGAATTTCCGTTACCGTTATTCCAACCACTGCGGGACTCACCTTGGCAACCGTTTTGGTTATTACGGTTTCGCGGGAATTGTAAAGTTCATCGTTTGATTTTTGTTTGTTTGATATTGAATCTTTCGTAGTGTCCGTCACAAAATTATTTACTGCATTCCGCACGGTAATACTGTTGCTTTGATTGTGACCTGAATTTTTATTCTGTGTGTAATAAAAATATGCAAAACCCGCCGACACTATAAATAAAGTGGTAACTGCCGAAAGAAAAATTGTTTTAAATGTGCTCATGTTTTTTCCTTGAGATATTCTGCTGTTCCAAAAAATACTCCTTTAAAGGAATAATGTGTTTTGTTAAAATAACAATAAACAAAATAAGAGTCATCCAACCGAAAAAATTATTATTCGCTGCGGGAGGATTGGAATACTTGTTAAGAATACCGGATGTGAATAATGCAAGGAGTGCAACCAATCCCGAAGCTGCACTATTGGCAACCTGAATATTCTTTTTATAAAGGTAAACGAAAATCCAAAGGATAATCCATAATCCTAAAATTACAGGCATCAAAATTATTGTACCGCCGGCGCCGGTTGCCAATCCTTTCCCGCCTTTGAATTTAATCCAAGGCGAGTAACAATGACTGAAAACGGCAAACAATAATGCGGTAATTTGGTATTCGAACTGATTGCCCAATAAAAATTTCACTGTAAGAACGCTTAATAATCCTTTGGTGAAATCCACCGCGAATACGATAAGACCGGTCAATTTAGATTTGCTGACTTCCAGTGAATTAAATGCGCCAACATTGCCGGAACCTCTTTTGGTAATGTCAATTCCTTTGCGTTTCAAAAGAATGTATGCTGTAGGCAAGGAGCCCAAAATGTACCCAACGACAGCGCTAACTACGTATTCCATTTTCCCAAAATTTATTTTTAATGGAGTATAAAATAAGTATTTGTGAAGAAAAAATTATAGCTTTATAAACGGGAAAAAAGATTGTTGCTTTTCTCGGGATTATCCTATAAAATACAAAGTTTAATATTCGAATATATTTACCATTGTAAAATAGCATAAATTAAAGAGGAATACATGATAAAGTTTATTGGTCAGTTCAATGTTGTCCCCAGTTTACCCGAAAATCTGGAGCCTCTGCGCGAAATAGCTTACAACTTGCATTGGTCGTGGAACCAAGACGCACAAGAACTTTTCAGAAGGTTAGACCGCGATTTATGGGAAAATACCCATCACAATCCCGTTTTGATGCTTGGAAAGATTAGTCAAGACCTTCTCCGTGAAGCTTCCGAGGATGACGGCTTCATATCACACATGAACAGAGTTTACCTTCAACTTACAATTTATATGCAAGAGGTTACTTGGTATCAGAAAAGGTACAGAGGTGATGATAAACCTTTTGTGGCTTACTTTTCAGCGGAATACGGATTAACGGAATGCCTTCAAATTTATTCGGGCGGCTTGGGTGTTTTATCCGGCGATCATCTTAAATCGGCAAGTGATTTGGGAATACCGCTTGTGGCAGTAGGTCTTTGTTACAAGGAAGGATATTTTCAACAATATCTTACATCCGACGGGTGGCAGCAGGAGCGTTATGAGCTTACCGATTTCCACAATCAACCGATGACATTAGTAACGGACTCGAAAAATAAACCCTTGAAAATTTCACTGGATTTCCCGGGGCGAAAAGTTTATTTCCAAATTTGGAAAATTCAAGTCGGAAGAGTTCCTCTTTATCTTCTCGATACGAACATAGCCGAGAACAATGACGAAGATAAGCGGATTACAAGGGCTCTTTACGGTGGTAATAAAGAAACCCGGATACAGCAAGAAATTATTTTGGGTATTGGCGGAATAAGGGCATTACACGCTTTGGGAATCAAACCCTCGGTTTGCCATATGAACGAAGGGCATTCCGCTTTCCTCTCTCTGGAAAGAATCAGAATGTTAATTCAAGAAGGGTTGTCATTCGACGAAGCAAAAAACATAGGTTTCTATTCAAATGTTTTTACAACGCACACGCCCGTACCTGCCGGAATTGATGTATTCGACAACGATTTGGTGGAAAAATATTTCGGGAATTATTACAGAAATGAATTGAAAATAAGTGACAAAGAATTTTACAGATTGGGAACAATCATAAAAGATAAACCGCCGGCTAATTTCAACATGGCGCATTTGGCAATGAATATGGCTGGATTTGTTAACGGCGTTAGCAAATTGCACGGACAGGTTTCCAAAAAATTGTGGGTTGAAGGATTCAAGGATATTCCCTTCGACGAAATCCCGATTGATTACGTAACAAACGGTGTTCACACCAGATCGCATCTCTCGAATGAAATGAACGAACTTTTGTTCCGCTACATTGGAGATAATTTTTTACAGAACACTTCCGATAAAGAAGCTTGGCAAGCTGTAGATGAAATTCCCGACGAAGAACTTTGGAGAACACATGAAAGAAGGAGAGAACGGTTGGTATCCTTCGCCAGAAAAAGATTGCGCCAGCAAATAATCAACCGCGGAGGTTCACTTTCCGAAATTGAAGCTGCAAAAGAAGTGTTGAATGCCGAAGCCTTAACAATCGGTTTTGCCAGAAGGTTCGCAACATACAAAAGAGCAACTTTGATCTTCAGAAATTTGGAAAGACTTGCCGATATTTTGGGTAATAACGATTTTCCCGTACAATTAATAATAGCGGGAAAAGCACACCCGCAAGATGAAGAAGGTAAAAAGCTGATACAAGAAATTATCGGTTATGCGAAAGAGGAACCGTTCAGAAAGCGTGTTGTTTTTCTCGAAAATTATGATATGAACATTGCACGTTATATGGTTGAAGGGTGCGACGTTTGGTTGAACAATCCGCGCCGCCCGTTGGAAGCCAGCGGTACATCGGGAATGAAAGTAATTGCCAACGGAGGATTGAATTTCAGTGTGTTAGACGGTTGGTGGGATGAAGCGTTCGATCCGAAATACGGTTGGAAAATTGGTAACGGTGAAGAATATGCCGATCCCGATTACCAAGACGAAGTGGAATCCCGCTTAATTTACGATACCCTCGAAAAAGAAATCGTTCCGTTGTTTTATGAAAGGGGTGAAGACCAACTTCCGCGTAAATGGATTTCGATGATGAAAGCTTCTATGAGGGATTTGGGTCCTATTTTCAATACCAACAGAATGGTGGAAGAATACACTACAAAATTTTATCTGACCGCAGATAAAAAAAGAAATTACTTGAAAGAAAATAATTGGGCGAAAGCGAAAGAGTTTACAATTTGGAAATCCAACTTGTTGAAAAACTGGAATCAAATTAAATTTGTGGATGCCAAGGTTTTGAGAGAAGACAGTGAAATAAAAGTGGATTCGAAATATGCACTAAGCGCCGAAGTTTATTTGGGGGAACTGACACCAGATGATGTAGAGGTTCAAATTTATTACGGTAAAGTTGATGAGAAAGAAGACACTACGAATAACTATGCTATTACCATGCGTCATGTTTCTTCGGACAAGGAAAAGAAAACCCATAAATTCGAAGGTGAAATTGTATGTAAAAGTACGGGGCACTTCGGATTTACATTCAGAATTCTGCCCAAACACGAATTGTTGATAAATCCGTTTGAGTTAAGCGTTATTCATTGGGCATAATTAAATGGAAGTCAAATAACGGGGGATGTGGTTTAGAAAGCGAAGCTGTGAAAAATCCAACTTGATTAATATCAAATTATTAAAAATATAAATATTAACTAATTAAATTTATAGGTGTGCCTCATGGAATTAGTCGACAAAATTAAAAACAAAGAAGCTGTAATCGGTGTTATCGGACTTGGATATGTAGGATTGCCATTAGGATTGGAATATGCATTAAAGGGATTTAACGTTACGGGTTTTGATGTGGATGAGAAAAAAATTCCTATGTTGGAAGAAGGCAAAAGTTATATAAAGCATATCAGCGAAGAAAAAATAAAGAAAGCTGTGGATAGCGGGAAATTCAGCGCTACAACGGATTTCAGCAGATTACCCGAAGTTGATGCAATAATAATATGTGTTCCCACTCCGTTGAATGAGCACAGGGAACCTGATATGTCGTATGTGGAAAGCACTGCAAACACGGTTGCAAAATATTTGAGAAAAGGTCAGATCGTTTCTCTTGAATCCACAACTTACCCGGGTACAACAGAGGAAATATTACTGCCGTTGTTTGAGTCTGCACCGGTAATCCAAGGTTTGGGGGATTATAAATTTAAAGTCGGCGAAGATTTTTATCTGTCCTTTTCACCGGAAAGGGAAGACCCGAACAATCCGAAATACTCTACCGCTACAATTCCCAAAGTGGTAGGCGGAGTTACCGAAAATTGTAACAAAGTGGCAGTAGAATTATACAATCAAGTTATAGTGAAAACGGTTCCGGTATCTTCCCCGAAAGTTGCCGAAGCAACAAAATTGGTGGAAAACATTTACCGTTCAGTAAACATAGCTCTTGTTAACGAACTGAAAGTAGTTTTCGACAAAATGGGTATTGATATTTGGGAAGTTATAAATGCTGCATCAACAAAACCGTTCGGATACAATCCGTTCTATCCCGGTCCGGGCTTGGGCGGGCATTGTATTCCTATCGATCCGTTTTATCTTACTTGGAAGGCGCGGGAATATGAATTGAATACCAGGTTTATTGAACTTGCCGGTGAAATCAATACCTCTATGCCGTATTATGTTGTTGAAAATGTTGCACATGTATTGAATGAATATAAAAAATCCATTAAGGGTTCCAAAATTTTAATTCTTGGTGCATCTTATAAAAAAGACATCGACGATATGAGAGAATCGCCTTCACTTAAATTAATTGAATTGCTGACGGCGTACGGTGCGGAAGTAGATTATAACGATCCGTATGTACCCAGCTTGTTCCCGATGAGAAAGTACGATTATAAAATGAAATCGGTTGATTTAACTGAAGAGAATTTGAAAAATTACGATTTGGTTTTACTCAGTACCGATCATTCCGGTTACGATTATGCATTTATTGAGAAGCATGCTAATGTAATTGTCGATACCAGAAACGCATTTGAAAAAGCTGGAGTTAAATCAGATAAGATTTATAAATCCTAACCAAATAAACTAAGATGAGAAACATAATTCAATTGGTCGCAACACTGCTTCTCTTGCACGGGAGTTTAACGTTCGGTCAATTCGAAAATCTTAACAAAGATGAGTTACTTGAAAAAATCAAAGCCTCGAAAGCTGAAGATCTAATTTCCGGGAACTCTATGGAAAACGGAAATGCCGCTTTGGAAACTAATGACACTTCCAAATTTGATGTTTTAAAAAATACTCTTTACGAACCGTTACCCGATTCGTTATTTTATTTACCGGAATTTTCCCACCGTAAAGATGCTGGAACGTTGCCCGCCTTTGGATATAAATTTTTCACCTATGCCCCGGAAAATTTCTCACCCGCGGCAAATGTTCCCGTGCCGCAAAGTTACAGGGTCGGTCCGGGTGATGAAATAATCATTTCACTTTGGGGTGAATCTGAACTGAATGCTAATCCGGTTGTGCGGCAAGACGGAAATATTTATATCCCGACCGTAGGGTTGGTATATGTTAATGGATTAACAATAAAACAATTAAAAATCAAACTTAAAAATGTTCTTTCAAAAAGATATGAAACGCTAAGCGGTAAGAACAATGATGCCAAAACTTTCCTTGATGTTTCCACCGGAAAAATCAGAACCGTTAAAGTTTATTTAATGGGGGAAGTAAACCGGCCAGGCGGTTACACTTTGCCAGCGTTCTCTTCCGCTTTCACTGCACTCTATTTCGGCGGAGGTCCTTCTCTGAAAGGTTCGCTGAGAAATATCCGTATTGTACGAAAAGGAAAGGTCATATCCAGAATCGATTTATATGATTATCTTTTAAATGGAGATAATTCAAGTGATGTTCAATTACAAGACGGGGATATAGTTTTTATTCCACCGGCAGGCAAACGTGTTGCGGTTAGCGGTGCAGTCTTCCGCCCGGCAATTTATGAAATGAAAGAAAATGAAAAACTTGGCAAGTTAATGAGTTATACGGGTGGCTTGAATAGCAATGCCTACCATCGCAAATTAACGGTTGAACGGATTGTTCCGTTTGAGGAAAGGGAAAAATACAATAACGGTATTCTGATTCTTGATTTAAACTTTAAATCTATTGACGAAATATTTTCAAGTAATTTTGATTTGAAAAACGGTGATTTGATAACTGTTGACACAATCGACACTCTTTACGAAAACCGTTTGGTTATAGCCGGTAAAGTTAAATATCCCGGTGTTTATTCTTTAAAACCGGTTGGTATGAAGGTGAAAGATTTAATTGAACAAGCAGGTGGAACTTTGCCGGATGCATTTATGGAAAAGTCAATTTTAATCAGGACATTTCCCGATAAAAGAAAAGCGGTTTATTCTTTTAATATCAAAAAAGCTTTGGTGGACGATAAAAGAGACAACATCGAATTAAAAAACATGGACTCCGTTTATGTTTTCGATATTAATGAAATATTTCCGGAAAAAACTGTTGAGATAGTCGGACAAGTTAAACATCCCGGGAAATACTTGAAATTCGAAGGGTTGACTTTATCAAAATTAATCATGATGGCGGGTGGACTGACAGACTCCGCTTGTTATAAATCGGTTGAAATTACACGAATGGATACTTTGCATCACGAAAAATTTGCCGAACGGATTCTGTATGATTTACCCCGGAATTATTGGGATATAAAACCTGATGAAGATTTGGAATTGATTAACTATGACAGGGTTTTGGTAAAGATTGACAGAAAGAAAATTGTTCCTAAAACGGTTACGATTGTAGGTGAAGTTTACTCACCCGGAACTTATAGTTTGCTTGATGAGAACGAAAAAGTATTCGATTTGGTTCAGCGAGCTGGAGGCTTGAAAAAAACAGCCTATAAAGAAGCATTTTATGTTAAACGGGAAAATAAAATCTTCGATTTGGTTAAAAAGCCTGATTTGCCCGATAGTTTATTCAAATATAAAAGTTTTTTTAAAACCAGTATTCTTGAGGGCTATTCCGATAGAATCCCAATCAATTGGGATAAAATTGTGCAAAACCCCGCCTCTGATGAAAACATAGAACTTGAGGCGAACGACACTGTGTTCATTCCTAAAAATCCAAATGTTGTTTATGTTGTTGGCGAAGTCGGAATCCCGGCAACAGTGAAATACAAAAAAGGCGCTAGTCTTTCTTACTACATAAATCAAGCCGGTGGTTATACTCAAAACTCCGATGAAGGGAACGAAATAGTTATTTTACCGAACGGAAGAAAATGGGAACCCTCGGGTTTCTTTCTGGTTCCGGATCCCGAAATCTTACCAGGCTCGGTTGTTCTTGTCCCAACTATTTATGAAATAAAGAAAGATGCCTGGCCGATAATAAGGGATACTTTTAGCATCATCAGTTCCGCAACAATAATTATTTTAACTGTTTATAATCTTACCCGTTAAATATTCCGTTAGAATATGGAAGAAAAAAACTATATGTCAGAAAACAATCAAGCTATTGATAAATTAAAAGATTATATTAATAGAATTAGAACATACAGAAGGGAATTATTAATTTTTAACGGTATAATTGCAGTTATAACTTTAATAATTTTATTATTTATTATCAAACCTTATTATTCAAGTTCCGTTTCCATATTGCCGGATGTCGGCAGAAAATCAACATTTACTAGGTTAAACGAATTTGCATCACTGGCGGGAATAAACATAAATGAAGGAGCCGGAACGGAAATTTATCAGAATTTAGTATCTGCAGAATCTGTTTTGAGGCAAGTAATTTACCATAAATACAATACCAAAGAATTTAAAGAACCTGTTGATTTAATTAAATATTTTGACGTGAGCGATTATGCGTCTTATCCAAAAGAGCAAAGGGAACGCAAAAGATTTTTGGCGGCAATGGAAAATCTTTCGAAAAGGATTAAAACGAGATTAGACAGAAGAACTAAAATATTAACTGTATCCGTAAGTATGCCGGAATCGAAACTTTCGGCGGATGTTGTAAATGAATTGATACATTCGCTTGATAATTATCTTAAAACCAAAACAAGAACCTATGCTAGTGAACAAAGCAGATATATTCAGAAGAGAATTATACAAGTAAGAGATTCACTTAATCAAGCTGAAAATGAATTGAAAAATTTCAGGGAAAAAAACAGACAAATTTCTCAATCGCCGACTTTAATGCTAAAACAGAATGAGTTTTTAAGAAACATTGAAATATTGCAATCGGTTTATGTTGAATTACGAAAACAGTTGGAATTATCTAAAATAGAAGAAATAAAAGACACGCCGGTTTTAAATGTAAAAGAATATGCAAAAGATCCGGTAAAGAAAGCAGGACCAAAAATATTTAGTAACTTTTTATTGGTTTTGGTTCTGAGCCTACTTTTCTCATTTTTATTTTTCATCTTTCGCAACAACATCCATTCTTTTTTTAAGATTTGACTTAATTATTTCATACTATTCTGTCTTTATAATCTTTGCCTTTGTATTCTTTGTAAAACGATACTATATTATTTATACTTTAATAGTTAAATTATATGCAGAAAACTGTTAAACCAATTCCATTGGGCAAAATCTCGGACGAGCCGTTAGTATCTGTTTGGATGACGAATTATAATTACGCCGATTTTCTTGATGAGTCTATTAATAGTGTTTTGAAGCAAACATATTCTAACTTCGAATTAATTATTTGTGACGATGGTTCGACCGACAGGTCCTTAGAAATAATTGGGAAATATTTGAAGAAAGACAAGCGGATAAAACTGATTGCAAATAAAAACGGTGGAATAGCTTCGGCATTAAATAGCATTTACCAAATTTCAAAAGGGGAAATAATATGTTTCTTGGATTCGGATGATTATTTTGCAAAAACCAAAATTGAAAATGTAAAAAATGATTTTCAAAATTGTCTAAATTGCGGTGTGCATTTTAATGCTATGATGAGAATCAATAAATTCGGGAAAAGGGAGGGGCGTTATCCCTTAATAAGTAGTATCCCGTCAGGCTGGTTGGCCGAAACAGTTATAAAAAACAGTGGGGGGATTTTAAATGTTTCACCTTCAAGTGGAATTTCTATTAGGAAGGAAATTGCACAAAAAATTTTCCCATTAGATATCAAACTAAAATCAAACATAGATGCAATAATAATTAATCTATCCTTACTATTAACACCTGCAGTGTCTAATGAAAGAATATTAACATATTACAGGTTACATAATAAAAATTTAACTAATTACAGTAATTTAGTATTAACTCCAAATGAAATGCTGAAAGGGAAAAAGAAAAATATTGAACTGAGTAAATGGGTTTACCATTTTACAAATGAATGGATAAGTAAAAATATTAATGAAAAAATTAAACTCAATGATATTGAGAATAATTGGTTTTATATAGAGGATATGTTTGTGTTAAATTTGCTGAATAAAAATAAAGAAGAAATGAAGTATTGGAAAAAGAAATTATTAAATCATCAATTAACTAATAAATCAAAGCATCTTTTATTCTTTTACAAAATCTCCAATTTCATTCCAAACTATTTTCTGATCAGATTATTAAATATTAAATACGGACAAGGTAAAATTAAATTTTTATTAAGCAAAATATTATTAAAAAAACATTAGTGGATACAATTCAAAAAACATATTACTACGCTTTTCTTCTAACTCTGCTAATCAATTTCTCACCATTAAAAATTTTAGCATATTTTTCACCGTTTATATTTATTGGTCTATTGTTTTTATTCACAGATGAAAAGCCATTTATTATTTTAAGAGGAATTTACTCTGTTATAGTCATTATTCTTTTATTTTACATTTACTATTTAGTTTACGATAGCTTTGTTATCCAAAATTATCTGCTCGCCTTTTTAACCTATTCGTCATTCTATATACTTTTATTTGTTGATAATAAAAAACTTTCAAGCAATAAACTGCTAAAGCAAATACTACGGGTCTGTCTAATTGTTTTTACTTTTGAAGCTTTCTATGGTCTAATACAAGCAATTTACGGATTCCATATAAGAGGATATTTTTTCGGAGACAGCGGTGATTTTGTTGAGGGAACTATTCATCCGCAGTTAAATACGGAAGCTGCTTTCTCAAATCCTATGTTTGCCGTAAATATGACGATGTTGCTGTTAGGAGTTTTGGTTTTAAAAAAACGACATAATAAAAATGTTGGAATTAGTTTGCTGCCTGGCGTTTTAGCTTTGTTGCTTGCGTCCGTCATTCATGTGATAATATTTTTTCTTATAGCGGTATTTGTTACAGCAATTGTTTTTTACAAAAAAGAATTGTTTAATTTGGGTTTTGGAAAAATAAAATGGCGGTTTTCTTCTTTTATGATTATTGGAGTAATTTCGATTGCCGTTATTGCTTTAATTTTTAATAGAAAAGATCAAATTGCCGATTTAGGAAATCAATATTTGCTAAATGAAATTCCGCGTGCAATAGTAACTAATAATTTTTTAAATGAAATTGTTCCGGAAAATAAAGAGGTAATTTTTATTGGTTTAGGACCGGGTCAGTTTTCAAGTCGTGCAAGTTTAATTGGAAGCGGAAATTATTTAGGTGGAATAAATAATCCCAAATCGGTCCCATTTTTAAAAAGCAAAAGCAATTATTTCGCTGACCAATATATTATCGCCCAGATGGAAGCAACAGCTGATATAACTTATTTTGGTTCAAGTCAGCAACCTTATTATTCTTGGTTAAGCGTAATATCTGAATTTGGTTTTATAGCATTTGTTTTAATGGTTGCTTTTGTTTTACTTTTGATAAAGAAGTTAAAAACTAAATCGATTGTTGAACCTGATAAAAGATTCCTGTCTGCCGTAACTTCGGTTGGAATAATATTTTTATTTTTATTAGGCATGCAAGAAAATTATTACGAAATTCCCCAAGCAATTTTTATCGGAGTTTTGTTGTTGCAAGTGATGTATGCTAATGTAATTTATGGTAAAAATGAACCTGTGGAATGAAGATACTTTACTTTACGAATATACTTGCACCTTACAGAATTGGACTGTTCAATAAATTAAATGAAATTTTCAACGGAGATATAAAATTCTATTTTGACGGGAAAACCGAGATTAACAGAAAATGGAAAATACCGGAAGCGGAATTAAAATTTCGTTATGAAATAAATAATGCACCTTATATTTCAACGGTATCTTATTCGGTTAATAAATCCGAACTTCAACGCTTCATCTATTTTCCCTTTTATATTTTCAAGATAGTTTTGCGGGAAAAACCGGAAATTATTTTAACAAGCGAATTTGGTTTAAGAACTTTATTTGCTCTAATTGCAGGAAAGTTAGTTGGGGCAAAGACTTTTATTCTTTCTGAGGTAACTTCACAATCGGAAAGCAATATAAATTTCATAAGAAGCCATATTCGAAAATTTTTGGCAAAATTATCCGACGGTGGAATTGCATTCGGCAGAAAATCAGCCGGATATTTACTTAGCTTGGGTTTTTCACAAAACGATATTGTAATTTCACCGGAAGCAATTGATAACTCTTATTTTGAAAAACTTTCCGGTAACATTACAAAAAAAAATGCCCGTGCAAAACTGGATATCCCCAATGATAAATTTGTGTTTCTATACGTTGGTCAATTCATACAAAGAAAGGGTTTGGATTTATACTTAAAAGCAATTGACAGATTTTTATCCGGAATTAATTCAGGGGATGTTTTATTTTTGTTTGCCGGAGGAAATGAAAATGAATTTAAAAAAGTAACAGGCATAAAACCGTATGATAATTTTAAAATTATCGATTACGTTCAATCGGACAGGTTGGTTGATATTTATAAAGCATCCGATTGCTTAATTTTACCTACAAGAAATGATGTTTGGGGGTTGGTGGTAAATGAAGCGGTTGCGTGCGGTCTGCCGGTTGCGGTTTCGGAATTTGCCGGTTCTGCTGGGGATTTAATTCAAGACAAACAAAGCGGTCTTGTTTTTAACCCGTTTGATGAAATTTCCTTTGCGGAAGTACTAGAATTTTGTTTCGTTAACAGAACCCAATTGGAACGTTTCGCCATAAATGCGAAGAGTAAACTGGAATTCTTTAATCATGAAACAGCGGCTAAAAGAATAAAAGAATTTGTCACAAATCATTAAATCCAATGCCGGCGAAACAACTCTTCAATACGCTGTACCAGATTTTAGAGAACAAACATGTTAACAAAACCAAAGCATTGTCGAAACATATTTTATGGCAAATAAGGAAAATATTAAAATTATATCCATTTGAAATAAAAATATCAAATTTTATAATTATTGTTGAAGATAAGAATTGTGGTGGCTGTGCATTGGCAAATAGTATGGAAATGTATGATTATAATATAATGAACTTGATAAAACTGCTTTCCAAAAAAGAAAACGTGTTTTTTGATGTTGGTGCAAACGTTGGAATTTATTCGTTAATAGCTGCCGAAGAAAATACCGTTGTGGTCTATTCTTTCGAACCGCACCCGAAAACTTTTAGTCAACTTTATAAAAATATTGAGATTAACGGACTGGAAAATATTATTCCCTTAAAATTAGCTTTGAGCAATACCGAAGGAAGAAGCGGTTTTTCGGATTTTGCGGAATCATCCGTTAACCGTTTCGTGAAAACGGGATTCGAACCGCACATAATTGTTAATAAAAAAAGGGGAGATGAAATTTGTAAAGAATTTAATGTTGTTCCTTCTCTCTTAAAAATTGATGTTGAAGGTTTTGAATTGGATGTATTGAAAGGTTTTGGTGAATATCTCTCCCATGTAAAATTTATAATTGTTGAGTTTGGTGAATTGAACAATAAAGATGCAATGGAAATTGTGGAGTTATGTAATAATAAAAATTTTGAGGGACCGTTCTATTTCAATTATGATGGTAGATTATTCACACGTGAAATAATCAAAGGTGAAAACAATGTTGTATTTGTCAACCGCGAAATTATTAAACATTTGAGTGGAATTTACGGGCTTCAAATAAGATGAAAATCCTCATCCTTGCTCAAACCCCGCCGCCTTTTCACGGTCAAGCCATAATGCAGAAATACCTTGTTGATGCTAAATGGGATTGGTGTGAAAAAACACATATTCGTATGAATTACTCCGGAGAAATTAATGAAATAGGTAAGTTTAAAATATCAAAAGTTATATCATTATCAAAATTAGTTTTGAAAGTATGGAAGGAAAGACTAAAAAGTAAGATAGATGTAATTTACTATCCGCCGGCCGGGCCGGATAGAATACCGTTCTTCCGTGATATTGTTACCATGTTACTAATTAGATGGACGGCAAGAAAAATTGTTTTTCATTTTCATGCAGGGGGAATTAATAGATTATTAAGTCGTTTGAATGCAATAGAAAAATTAATCGCCGGAGTTGTATTGAAAAAATCGGATGCGGGTATTGTTTTATCGAAGCATTACTTAAATGAAATTACTTGGTTCCGCTCAAAAAAAGAATATGTTGTACCGAACGGCATCGAAGATGTTTATCCGCAATATCAAAGTAAACATCGTGGGAGTGTTTTTACATTGTTATCCGTGGGAATTATTTCGGAAGAGAAAGGCATTTACGATATTCTGGAATGCGCAAAAATTTTGAAGAATAGTATGAAAAAGTTTTATTGGGATATTGCCGGAAACTTCGTTTCAAATGAGGAGGCAATAAAATGTAACGAATTGATTAAAGAATATAAGTTGGAAAAAAACATAAGAATTTTAGGCAATGTAACCGGGGAAGAAAAATGGAAAATATTCAACGGAGCTGATTTGTTCGTATTCCTCAGTAAAGCGTACGAAGCCCAACCGCTTGTGCTCTTGGAAGCTATGATGTTTGAACTTCCGGTAATTGCAACCATCAACCGCGGAATACCGGAAATTATAGTTGACGGGCTAAACGGTTTCCTTGTTCCGGTAAATAATCCTCCGGCTGCTGCGGCAAAAATAAAGTCATTAATAAATGATTCCGGATTGAGAAACAAATTGGGAAAGCAAGGGAGAAAAAGATTCCTGGAGCATTTTACACTGGAAAATCACCTGAATGCCTTGGAAAAGGTTTTCAAAGATACGGTAATTGGGAATGAAAGAAACTAAAATCCTCGGCTCCCGTATTTCAATAATAAATTCGTACCGTCAAGCGTATGAAGAAGTTTTGAGTTTTATAAAAAAAGGTAATGCAGGATATATTACCGTCAATAATGTTCATACGGTTGTTACTGCTGTACGGGACGAGTATTATAAAAGTATCATAAACAAATCTTATCTTTCATTGCCCGACGGCAAGCCCCTTTCCGTAATAGCAAAAATAAAAGGAGAAAAACAAATTACCCGGATTTTTGGTCCGACCTTCTTTGAAAAATCATTGGAATGGGGAGTGCCCGACGGTGTTAAACATTTTCTGTTTGGGGGTACCGAAGAAACCCAACAAAAAATAATGAATAAAATATCGGAAACACTACCCGGTTGTATCATCGCCGGTAATATTATACCGCCTTTTAGTGAATTTTCCGGTGAAGAAAACTCGGTTTATATGAATAAAATTAACTCGGTAAGTCCCGATATTATTTGGGTTGCACTAGGCGCTCCGAAACAAGAAAGATGGATTTTCGAAAATCACAAGAAGTTAAAAAGAGGAGTGATGATTGGTATCGGTGCGGGTTTCGATTATTATGCCGGTAATTTAAAACATGCACCTCGTTGGATGAAAAAAAATTCCCTGGAATGGTTTTACAGATTGATGCAAGAACCCGGAAGATTATGGAAAAGATATTTAACTACAAACTCCTTATTTTTATTGTATATCGTTTTGGAGTTATTGAGAATTAGAAAATTTGATTGATACATGGATTTCCAAAGAAAAACATATAACTTCTTACGAATTGGTGCGGATATAATCGTTTTATATTTCACGCTTGTTTCCAATTGGTGGTACTTCTCAAATGAGCAAGGTAAAAGTTTTAATACTTTGTTTTTGGTGGTTTCCGCTTCTTTAATTCTGATTTGGATGATTTCTTCGAAGGAAACCAGGATTTATGATGAATTTCAAATTAGAAATATTAAATTTGAATTAATATCAATATTTAATCAATCGGTTATACAACTTATCAGTTTAATAACGCTTCTTTTTTTGCTGAATATATTTGCACACAATAAAATTATGGTTGCAGCTTACGGTATTTCGTTGTTTGCTTTTATTTCTTTGGAAAGATTAATCTTCAGAAAAGTTTTGGAAAGGCTGAGAAAAAAAGGCAGGAATCTGAGAACAATTTTATTTGTCGGTGGAAATGAGATTACATTGGATTTGTACGAGCAGATCGGAAAAAACAAGGAACTCGGATATTATGTGACCGGATTTTTGAATGATTTTCCCGTACCGTCGTTAAACGGTAAGTATCTCGGTAAAATATCGGATTTGGAAAAAATTCTTGAAAATACGAAAGTTGATAATGTACTAATTAATACTACACAGTTCTCCGATAAACAAATAAACGATATTATCAGAACAAGCGAGAAACATCCCACACGGGTTAGATTGGTAAGGGGATACAAAAACTATACAACCGGTAACGACAGATTAAATATTTTTGACAAATTCGAAATCGAAACGGTCAGAAAAGATTATCTTTATTCGACTCATTGGCGTATTCTCAAGCGAATTTTCGATATTGTTTTTTCATTGTTAGTAATATTGTTTGTTTTTCCTGTTTTGTTTCCGGTAGTTGCATTGCTGATTAAATTGACTTCGGAAGGCCCGGTATTATTCAAACAAGAGCGATGGGGTAGAGGCAACAAAAAATTTTATGTTCTTAAATTCAGAACTATGAAAGTAAATAATCAAAGTGATTTTGTACAGGCAACAAAAAGTGATCCTCGGATAACCGGAATCGGTAAATTTTTACGCAGAACAAATTTGGACGAAATGCCTCAATTCATAAATGTTCTGAAAGGTGAAATGTCCGTTGTTGGTCCGCGTCCGCACCCAACACCGCTCAATGTATTTGCGAAAGACAAAATAGACAATTACATGCTAAGGCATTTGGTTAAACCTGGTATTACCGGCTGGGCGCAAATAAACGGTTTCCGGGGGGCAACGGAAAACGAACTCCAAATGAGGAAAAGAGTAGAATTCGATTTATGGTACATCGAAAATTGGTCGTTCTGGCTCGATATTAAAATTATATTTAAAACCATTATTAAAACTATTACCGGCGACCCGAATGCATATTAACATCCGCACGCATTTTATTGGATCCATTAATTCAAAAATCTTACCCGCTTTGCTTTTCGTTTTCATGTTTTCCCAATTGAAAGCACAAGTGGTTAACGAACCGCTTTATAAAGACGTATATGATTTTTTGGGGAGATTGAGCAATAAAGGGGTTATAGAATTCGATAATTTGATTCTGCCTCTTTCCAGAATCGCTATTGTAACCAAATTAAACGAAGCCAAATGTAAATACGGTTTGCTGACAAATTTGGAGCGGGAAGAGCTCGCCTTTTTTCTTTCGGATTATAATTTGGAACGTAGCGATAATTATAATCGAACAATATTCAGTCAAGACGAATTCTCGCGTTTCAGATTTTTCAGTTACTCCGATACACTTTTGAAAATTAATGCGGAACCCATTGCCGGAGCGAGAATATTTTCCCGGGAAAATCAATTTAATATTCACCGTTGGAACGGTCTCCGGTTTTCCGGCTACCTTGATTCTTTTTTAGGTTTTAGCTTCAGCTTTAGAGATAACGGTGAAAGCGGTAACACAATTGATATAGATAAATCATTCACTCCGCAAACCGGGATAATAATTAACAACAAAACACAAAACTCAATAGAATATAGTGAAATAAATGTGAATCTCGGAATTTCTTGGAAATGGGGTGAATTTTCTCTCGGTAAAGATTTTATTGAATGGGGGTACGGAAAAAGCGGTAAAATCGTGTTATCGTCCAAAGCCCCGTCTTTCCCATACTTGCGATTGGATTTGAAGCCGGCGGGTTGGATCAGCTTTAATTACATACATGCTAAACTTTCTTCGGATGTAATCGATTCTATAAAAACATATTCTGCTGATTTGTATGAAAGAAGAACAACGAGGGAAAAATATTTTGTTTCACATACGGTATCGTTGATTCCGGCACAAGGTTTAACCATATCACTTGGGGAATCGATGATTTACAGCGACAGGTTTGAACCGGTTTACTTGATTCCGGTTATATTCTTCAAAGCTGCCGACCATTATCTGAGCAAATATGATATAACCCAAGGTGATAACGGTCAATTTTTCTTGAATATAAGTTCTAAAAATCATTTGAAAAATACACACGTGTGGTTTACAGTTTTTATTGACGAAATATCTTTTGAGAAAATCTTCGATGCCAGCCGGAGGAAAAATCAAACCGGCTTTACTTTTGGAATGGAAATAGTTGATTTACCTTTTGAAAATTTAACATTAAACGTTGAGTATTCCAGAATTAATCCTTTTGTGTACAGTAATTTTATACAAACACAAACATACGAAAATCATTCATATTTAATGGGCCATTGGATAGGCTCTAATGCCGATATTGTTTACGCATCGGCTAATTACAGATTTTTACGTGGGCTCCAAGCAACACTATGGGGACATTTTATCCGTAAAGGAAGCAAGGGAACGGTAGAACAACAATATTCTTTGCCGCAACCGGAATTTCTTTTCGGTCTAAAAAAATATTATAACGGATTCGGATTAAATTTAAAATATGAAATATTACATGATTTGTTTGTTGAAACCCGGTATTCTCATTTGAGAAATAAGATTGAAGAAACTGATAATAATTTTGTAATAAATTACTTTGATAATTTTTCTTTTTCTCTATATTACGGTTTGTAATTTGCTAAATAAACGAGGTTAAATTGAAAAAAATAATTTCCGTTGTGGGTGCGCGCCCAAATTTCATGAAAGTTGCACCTATTCACAGAGCGTTTCAAAAGTATAAAGATAGCGTTCAACATTTAATTTGCCATACAGGTCAACACTACGATGAAAGAATGTCGAAAGTATTCTTCGACGATTTGGAATTGCCGAAACCCGATTTTTATTTGGGTGTAGGCAGCGGAAGCCATGCCGAGCAAACGGCAAAGGTGATGATGGAATTCGAAAAAGTATTGTTGCAAGAAAAACCCGATATGATTCTGGTTGTAGGGGATGTTAATTCAACCATTGCGTGTAGTTTAACCGCAGCCAAACTGCATATTAAGGTTGTTCACGTTGAAGCGGGATTGAGAAGTTTCGACCGTAAAATGCCCGAAGAAGTTAACCGCGTTCTTACCGATGCTATTTCCGATTATCTTTTCGTAACCGAAAAAAGCGGATTGGAAAATCTCGAGCACGAAGGTGTTGACGGTTCGAAAGTTTTCTTTGTAGGGAATGTGATGATTGACAGTCTGGTCTATTACTTGGATAAAACCAACGGTCGGACAGTATTAAAAGATTACGGACTGGAACCGCAAAATTATATATTGGTAACACTGCATCGTCCCAGTAATGTGGATTCAAAAGAACAACTGACAAAATTAATCGCTATGCTTGAACGGTTAAGCGGTGAAAGAAAAGTCATTTTCCCCATTCACCCGCGTACACGTAAGAACATTGCGGAATATAATCTTCTGGACGAACGGAACTCAAACCTTATTCTAACCGACCCTATTGGTTATATCGATTTTCTTACCCTAACTAAAAATGCTGAATTAATTTTAACCGACAGCGGCGGTATTCAAGAAGAATCCACTTATCTCGGTGTACAATGCATTACCTTGCGGACTTCAACGGAAAGGCCTGTAACTGTTGAAGTAGGCACAAACCAATTGTTGGGTAACGACCTGAACAAAGCCGAGCAAGCCGCTCTTGAAGTGCTCAACGGAAAGAAAAAAGAAGGACAAATTCCGGAGTTATGGGACGGTAAAGCCGCAGAAAGAATAGTATCGATTCTGGTTGAAAAACTCAGTTAGGAAACAAACTTTATGGTCCAATTGAAAAAGGTGTTCACGGGACACCTTTTTGTTTTTATGATATTCGTACTTTCCCTTGGTGTACGAGCAAAAACTTATTATGTGGATTCCGAAAAGGGCAACGACGGTAATCCCGGTACTTCAATCGATTCGGCATGGAGCACTATCGAAAAAGTAAATTCATTCGATTTTGTGCCGGGTGACAGTATTTTGTTCAGAAGGGGTTCGGTCTGGCGCGAAGAACTCAACATCAAATGGAACGGCGATTCAAGCAATTTTATTACTGTTGGAGCGTATGGCAAGGGGAAAAAACCGGTAATTTTGGGATCCGAAGCTTTGCAAAATTGGGAAAAGGTTAGTCCGAATGTTTGGAAAGCGCTTTCGCAAGTTAAAGGAAATTGGCTCTGGTTCGTAAGTGCCGGTTCGATTTTCTGGGGAAGGAAAAAAACTTCATTCAATGATCTTAATTCGGAGCGGGATTTTTACATCGACGACTCTTTGGTTTACGTTTACTCCTTTGGGAATCCCTCCGGAAAATTTAAATCGATTGAGCTTTCGGTCAGAGAGTTCGGAATTATTTCCGGTTGGTATGGCGAAGGAGCAGAAAATATAATCATTGAGAATTTTGAAATTCTTTTTACAATCGATTCGGGCATAAGAATAGTTGACGGAAAGAATTGGATTATTAAAAATTGTATCTCCCACCACAACGGTGCGACCGATGAATCCAATGGACAAGGAATTCAATACGAAGGCGGGAACGGTCTTTTCTCAAATAATATCCTTTACGAAAACGGTCAACACGGTTTTTACCTTTCTGCTTTCGGAAATGCAAAGGTTGAGAACAATACAATCGAAAGGAACACGGTTTACAATAATTATCATACCGGAATTGATATTATGAATAACGGCGACTCGGTAAATATTTTGCGTAATACTGTAATTAGATATAATAAAGTTTACGATAATTTGAATTTTAACGGAAAAGAAGTGGGTATTCAGCTTTATGCATTTAACGGAGGCAAAATTAAACAAGCCGGGATTTATTATAACATTTTATTCAATACAAAAGGAATTGGAATAAGTATTCAAGATAATACGGACAGTGTGTTTGTTTATAACAATACGGTTTACCAGCCGGAAAGCACTTGTTTTACTCTTGAAAACGATTCGGGTTATGTTGAACTTATTAATAACATCGGGATTGGGGATGAATATTACGCGCTGATCTTTATCCATAACCCGGCAAATAAATTGATAGATTACAATTGCTGGTTCAGAAACGATGGAAATTTGGTTTGGGTCAGCGGAAAGTATTATTCCCAGTGGGGAAATTATGTTAACGGAACCGGTTTTGACAGAAACGGAATAAATGCCGATCCTCAATTAAATATTAAAACATTTAAATTAAAAGATACATCCCCTTGTATAAATGCCGGTAAGTATGTTGGTTTGGATTCTGACTTTTGGGGAAATGAAATAGTTGATGAAAAAATTGATATCGGTGCGTGTGAATGTTACTAAGTGCTGCACTTATTTGTTGAACTTGCACAAAAAATAAATCCAGTTATCATTTACCGTGTCCAATTCATTTCCGTTGATAATATTTCCGTTTGAATCGAACATCTTAATACAGGTAAAATTTTTTGAAAGTTCTTCTTTTTGAATTTGTGGATTGGTGTAAAAAGTTAATAAATTGAAATTCAGCGATCCGTCGTTAAATATTACATAATCCCGGTTTTTGTAAAGCTTATCCGGTTGGGGGTATAAAAGCTTCAATCGAAACCATGTTTTTAAGTTCCGCATTAGTTGTTTGGGATTACTTGTAAATTGTTTCTTAAAGTCGAATAAGTTTTTCACACTTAAAATATTGTGAGTAGAGAAACTGAAATAACCTCCGTTTTTGCCGACCCTCAAAATATTTTTAAATGCCAATTGCCTTTCTTCTTTGGAAAGATAATCGATACCGTTAAAACTGAACAAAACAAAATCAAAATAATTATCCGGGAATACTGATAAATCTATCACATCTATAATCTCAAATTTTATGTTGTCCGGCCGGTTCTCAAAATTGTGTTTGCACCTTTCTATCATTAAAGGTGAATAGTCAATGCCCACATATTCTTTAACATGATTGGAAAAGTAACGGGTTGTTCTTCCGGCGCCCACTCCAATATCAAGCATTCGCATGTTTTTTAATGCCGGTTTTAACAATTCGAGAATTTTTCTCTCCGGTTCTTGAAGCGAATTTACCTTCGAATATTTTTCAACTGTCTTGTAATCATTATAGGTTGCATAATTAATCATTGATTCGCTTTTCATTCAAACCTTTCCGGAATAAAAAATATTTTGTGCTGTGGATAAATTAAGTAACGGAAATTATTTTAGCTTTTCGCCAAGCTTTACTATTAACGGACTGAGGATTCCGCCGGATTTTTCGAATGTCCCTATAAAACTTATATCTTCTCCGCCCATTCCCTTTTTGAAAGTGTAGACCCCGGGATTTGCTTCCGGATCAATTCCACCCAAATCGTAGTATTGTATTCCATTCTCCTTCAACCATTCGATTGCTTTCCATTGCAATAAGTAAGATGCGGAATACTTTAAACCGGTTTCATTCGAGCCGCCCAATAAATAAATACCGGTATTGCCCATTGCGGAAACCACAATTGACGCAACGGGTTTATTTTCAATATAGGCAATGAATATTTTCATTTTGCTCCGGGAAGGTAAAGCTTGTTGAATTTTGCGGAAAGCTTCAACATCCACATATTCTTTGAACTGTTTACGACTGTGCATTGACCGGTACAAACCGATGAAAGTATCGAACATCCCAACGGATTCACCGCTTTCAACTTGAATATTTTTTTTCTCTGCTTGTTTAAGGCTGTATCTCCACTTTTTTCTGAAACGTTTACGTATTTCTTCCAAACTTTCACGAATATCAACAATAAATGTTCTGTATGGCTTTTGGTTTTGAAGTTTCTTGAAACCCAATGAAGAGAGTATTCCGTTATCCCCGGTAACATTTGGCATAATACGTAATACCAACTTTCTTTTAACGGAATATTCTTCACTTAATTTTTGAAGTGCTAATCGAAGATTGTTTTGGCTGGGCTGTTGATTACGTAATTGCCAGAGCGGTCCCCACCGGATATAGGCTATTCCTTTATTGAGAACGGGTATTGTTTTTAATCTCACTTGTGCAATGGCAATAATCTCGCCGTTGTTCTCAATTACGCAATATTCAAGTTTTTCACCACCTTTCGAAAATTTCCCGAAAGCCGGTGTTTGATATATATTGGAATCATCGAACAACGTTAGAAGACTATCCCAATTTTCATAATGATTTTTATATATTTTCAAATCTTCAATTCCGGTAGATTGTCCTTATTTTAGCATCCTAATATAATTAAAACAGAGATTTTAACTTAAGAAATAATTCGCCGGCTGTGGTGATTAACCAGCTGACCGGGCAAATACAAGAATCGAATGTACCGATGAAAGATACTTCTTTACCGTTCAAACCGGATTTGAATCTGTATCCGCCGGGATTTTTTTCTTTATCGATTCCACCGACATCATAGTATTCGCAACCCATATTTTTAAGCCATCGAATCATATGAAGATGAAGTTTGAACGAAGCGCGTGTTTCTCTTCCCAATTGGTTTGACGCCGCAAGCAGACAAATCCCGGTTTTCCCGATAGCGGTTCCCACTAAAGCTGCAGCGGGTTTTCCGTTTTGCTGTGCCAAAAATACACGCATTTTATATTTATCGGGTAACTCATGTTGCATTTCCGCAAAAGATTTAACATCTATATTTTCTTTAAAGTTTTTCAACTTTTGCATCTCGGTGTAAATACTAAAAAAGCTGTTGAATAATTTATTATTATAGCTTTCAATTATGTCCAAGTTCATTGCTTCCGCTTTTTTGAGATTCGCGCGCCACTTGCGTTTGAAATTATTTCTTATCGTGTTAAGGTCTGAGCGAATATCCAATAAAATTGTTTTTTCTTCCGGATGATGTTTGTTTAGTTTGAAGCCCGCTTTGCGATAAATACTAATTAAATATTTATTATTTGAATAACATTCCGGGAAGATGCGCAATTTTAGTTTGCGTTTTATTACATATTCTTTTCTCAACTCTTTTAGAATTAATAACAGTTTGG
Source organism: Melioribacteraceae bacterium (assembly GCA_026983955.1). Lineage (GTDB taxonomy): Bacteria > Bacteroidota > Ignavibacteria > Ignavibacteriales > Melioribacteraceae > BMS3ABIN04. The sequence goes on along the minus strand of JALSTB010000158.1, from coordinate 4,891 downwards.
TGAAATCGTGTTTCCGGTTTTTCAATTTCCACATTGGTCCCCACCGGATATAAGCAATTCCACGGTTGAGAAATTTAACTGTAAGAATTCTTACTTCCGCAGCACCGACAATAATTCCGTTCTGCTTTACAATAAAATGCTCGAGTTTGCTACCACCCAGAGAGTGCTTGCCAAAAGTTCTGGTTTGATAAAAATTGGCGTCTTCGAACTTTTCGATTATCGATAACCATTCGGATTCGCTTTTAAGTGTGATTTCTGTTCCCAAAGCACTACCGGCAGATTTTTTTTCATAACCGGTTGAACGGAAAGGAACGGTTAAATATAATCCTTTAGTTTTTTGACTAATTGTTGCCAATTGTAACCACCATTTATTTTTAACCAAAGTTCAATTTTCCATTCATTCGGCGAAACAAATATTCTGCCGATTGGCTTGTCTTTATAGTTGACATTGCCCGCTAAAATTCCGAACATTTTTTTATAACCAAGTTCTTCCGCAATTTCAATTACTTCCTGGGAATAATCGCCGTGCGGGAAGCTCAACATATCTATTTCGTAATCTACTATTGATTCCAAAATTCTTTTTGATTCTTGCAATTCATGTTTTATCTCTTCTCCGGTTAATTTCGATAGATACGGATGCGAGCATGTATGCGAACCGATAGAAAATAATTGCTTGTTAAGGTTTTTTATTTGTTCAACGGTCATTATAAATTCCGATTTATCTTTCTCGTATATTTCGTTTGAAATGGACCACTCGGGTTTTTTACCTATGTAATTTGTGGGTATGAAAATGACAGCGGGTAAATTTTTCTTTTCCAAAAAGGGAATTACGTTTTCCAATAAGTTTTGAAATCCGTCGTCGAAAGTTAATGAAAAATATTTTTTGCGCGGTTTAAGTTCATCGTTTTCTGTTAAATTAACCGGAGCGGCATGTTTTTCAATAAATTTTATTTGCTCTTCGAATTTGCCACGGGTTTCTCTATAGACGGAATGAAAATAGAAAATCGAATGGAGCGGGGATTTGAACATTAAAATTTTATTTAGCGGCAGATATAGAAAACTTATAATCAGTTTAACGATTCTTTTCATTCGACAGGTTGCTTAATTAATGGAAAGGTGTTTAATTCTTCTCAATTGCTCTTTGCGGATATGGTTAATAAAATCCTTCGAAACATACCTGTCGTGTTTGTTGAGATAAGCCCAGAAAAATCCGGCAAGCATAAAAACACCGCCTACAACGTAAGGTTTTTCCAAAAATCTGTGGAAAGATTTCAGAAATTGGAATAACGGATGGTAACCCATCGAATATGCAATTTGTCCGTCTAAAAATTTCCTTGTCCACACGCTGAATGTTTCACTTCCGGTTCGTCTGTGGTGTAAAATCACGGTGTCGTTAAACGATTGCACTTGCCAGCCATGCATTCTGGCGGCAGCTTCAATTACGGCATCTTCACCCCCGTATTTTAGAGGTGTGAAACCGCCCGTATCTTCAAAGCATTCCCGCCTGAACATTGCCGTAGCGCCCCGGACGCTGCCGGAACTTTTGAAAATGGGATTTAATTTTCCGTCGTAAACGTCAAAAAATTCACCACCGGCCAAACCGAGTTTCGGGTTTTGATCGAACTTGTTCAAAATTCTTTCATAATGGTCTATATCGAATGTAACATCCGCATCAAGAATACCAAGAAAATCGTATTCGATACCCTCAAGGTGTTTTATACCGTGGTTTATCGCATATACCTTCGAGGCAAAGTTTCTGTTTTGATTCTGGTCTTTAACTTGTACCAATTGAATAAAATCGTATTTCTCATGATAATTCTTTACTATTTCAGCCGTTCTGTCTGTTGAATTATCATCTACAATAATCCATTTCACGGGTTTAATTGTTTGTCTGATTACCGCATTAATGGTACTTTCGATAAAGCTTTGTTCGTTTTTTGCAGCAGTAATTAACACATATTTTTTCATTTTTACTCTATATATCTTCTGGAATTAATTTATATTCGTTATGAACCGGTTGTGATTGAACTCCCGGGATCGATTGCGAGGCTTTAAGTCCTACGACCCATGCAAACCAGAAAAACAAATCGGTTTCGGACATATAACCTGTAAGAGAATTTTCCGTAATATTCGTAAGAAGTACCACGAGAAAAATAGTATATACAAAAGATTGCAGAGGTAAATCTTTAATATTTTTAAACTTAAATATAGGAATAAATATAATTGCAAGCCAAAGCAGGAAAACAAAAATACCGCCCCCGGCTAAAATGGATATAAAACCGTTGTGCAGCGGTTGTTGGGCACTTGCAATAAAGAATTTACCTTGCAAATCAAAAAGTTTTTGTCCGGCAAATATTTTTGCTTCCGTTCCGTAACCGTAACCGGCAAGCAAGTTTTGTTTAATCATTAAAATTGCACCTTGCCACAAATCTTCACGCTCGGTTAAAGTGGTTATACCTGTACCTTCACCACGTTGAAAACTGGAAGGAATAAATTGCAAAATTAAAAATGCGAACACACTCAAAATCAGAGTTAAATAAATTAATTTTGTCCATTTTCTGTTCATAAAGAGCCAGATGGAAATTCCGAATATTGAAGCCAGCAATGTGGTTCTTGAGCCGGTAAGGAAGTGCATTAACAAAGCAAAGATTGTTGCAATGGCTACGATAATTTTATTATTGCCCTCGGTTTTTTCCAATTTATATAGAAGTACGGGATAGGAAAGCATGAAAAATCCGCCCATGCTGTTCGGGTGATCCCAAAGTCCTAAAAACCTGCTTGGTGTTTTCCACCACCAAACCCTTTGCGGAAGAATTACCAGGGCAATTAAGTTTATAACAATCATAAAAAGAATGTAATAGTAAGCCGCATTAATAGCCGATTCGAATTTTTCTTTGCTATCCAACCAGCTGTAGAATCCCAGCATAAACATAAATACTGTGGTGAAAAGGGAAGCGCGAATAAAAGTGTATCTTTGATCAAGTGAATAAAGATAAGATGCAAATGCCAATAATAAAAATATGCCAAGTAAAACAAAGGGCAGTGAAATTTTGCCTTTGTGTTCAGGCCATTTGGTAATAAATTTTAGTAAACCGGCAACTCCCAGCATAGCCAAAGTTCCGCCGCGCAGGTAACCGTTAATCCCTGTTTGAAGTTCGTAATTTATCCATTCAGGATAATTGGTATAAAAAGCGGAGAAAATCCACGGTGATAACAAAAATAAGAAAATAGCGAATTCAAATCTTTTGTAACAGATATAAAATATGCCAATTCCGGCCAATGCAGCGGAGAGTAGAATTAATACGCTATATAAATCGCCTGAAAACATAAATTAGCTTTTATTAAACAATTTTGATAATTCAAATGATTTAATTAGTAATTTTTCCTTGCTTGTTAAAAATTCCGAAAAATACAATACCGTAATAAAAAGAACAATAATCATTCCGAAGAACGGATAGTAAATAATCGAAGAAAAATTACTTAAAAAATATGAAATCGATAACAATACAATAAAACTTAGAGCAATAACCGCCAACCTTCCGTATTCGAATTCAATCTTGAAAGATTTTTGTCCGAATAAAATCAATGTACAAGCGGTAAAAAACATAATTAAATTGAAAGTAAAAATTATACCGTAAATTCCGAAAATTTTAATAGTAAAATAATTTAAAATTATACCGGTAATTGTGAAAAAAATCACAGTTGTGCCCGTAATGTTGGTTTTATTATTTATATGAAGAAGCGATTGTCCAATGTATTGCAATCCCATAAAAGCAAAGCCCGGCAAAATGAAATAAATCAATTTGTACGAGTCCGAAAAATGTTTACCCAGAATCAACGCAAGCAAATCTTTAAATACAAAAACAATTCCAAGGGATAACAACAGAAAAGCAAGCATTAAGTACGTTGTAATTTTGGATATGTTGCGTTTTAATTCAGGATTATCCGCATTTGAGTAAACATAAGGTTCGTATGCCAATTGAAAAGGAATAATTAAAACAATTAAACTTATCTGTGCAATCTTAAAAGCCATTGTGTAAGTAGCCACTTCCTCGTAACTTTCAAAACGGCCTAAGAAAAACGAGCCTGCCGTATTGAGCATCAAATCTCCTGCCATGGCTAAAATTAAAGGGGCTCCGAATACCATTAGCCTTTTAATTAACCGGGATGAAACCGAAATCCCGTTTCCGGAATAGACCAAGCCGGAAATTATTACCCACAAAATACCGTAACTGAAAATTAACGACAATAACGCACCCTTTATTCCCATTCCGTAGATTACCACAAAAATATATGTAAACAAAATAAGCAGAACCGCTGCAGCAAGGCTAAACATCATAAATCGGGCGCCGAGGTTTTTAGCACGGTAATACGTCATTATATTCAGAGCAAAAGTCTGAACCGCTGCTGCCAATGCGGTTAGCAGAATTAAATCCCGTATATTTTGTTTGGGAATGAAATAGGAGAAAAGAGGTAGTAACAAAGTTACGGAAATTGATATTAAAATTATCCCGCTGAATAAATTAATTGTTAATGCACTGCCCAAAAGTTCCTTTAATGTTTTCTCTTTTTCGGATTCGTGTAGAAAACGGACAAGTGAAGTTCTAACACCGACATCAATTAAAGTAATCATTATTTGAATAGTGAACAATAGAGTTTGAAGAATACCGAAATCATTCTTCGTTAAAAAATGGGAATAAAGGGGAAGCAAAATAAAAGCCGAAGTTCTTAACGCAATGTTCCCGACTGTGTAAACTAAAGTATTTTTGCTTAATTTTTTTAAAGTCACTATTCAAATTCAATTATTAATTGAAAATATTTTAACCGTTGTATTTTTGTTTTCCGGTTTTGTTTGTGTTTTGCGGATTCTTTTTTTCGAATTTAATTTACT
>JALSTB010000157.1 GCA_026983955.1 Melioribacteraceae bacterium | reverse complement strand
CATCATAACCCGTGGAAAACAGTTTTATATCCCAACCGGTTCCATTAAAAATTAAATTTCTTAAAAACTTCAATCGTATTCATTGATAATCTACAAATCTTTTTCATATATTTAATATTGTATTAAATCGCAATTGTCATTTTTACCACACAAACATTGAATTTCTGCAAATCCCCCGTATTTCAGCGTTGTACTCAGGTTTCAATAAAATGACATCGAGCGAAAATTTGCAAAAACATTAAACACAAAAAGGAGGCATAAATGCCTATAACAAGCAATAAAGTGGTACAAATCCACTACAAACTAACCAATTCGGAAGGCGAAGTTTTAGACAGTTCCGAAGGCCGCGAACCATTAGCATACTTGCAAGGCGCTGGCAATATTATTCCCGGACTCGAAAAAGCCTTGGAAGGGAAAGACACCGGAGACAAATTTACCGTAACCATTCCACCCGAGGAAGCATACGGCGAAAGAAACGAAGCTCTGATTCAAGTCATTCCCCGCGAAGCATTTGTTGATGTGGAAGAAATAAAACCCGGCATGCAATTTCAAGCACAAATGGGCGATCATCCGCAGATAATTGTTGTTACAAAAGTTGAAGGCGATAACATCACTATAGATGCCAATCATCCGCTCGCAGGCGAATCGCTTACATTCGAAGTTTCCGTCGACAGCGTAAGAGATGCAACGGAAGAAGAATTGGCTCACGGTCACGTTCACGGTGCCGGTGGTCACCACCACTAATTTGTTCAGCATTCTTTATTAATTTGTCCCCGTTTTTAGCGGGGACGTTTTATTTCCGCCCGCATAACTACTTATATTTTTTCACTTGCAGTGTCAAACATTTTACGTTCTTAAAATATTTTTTTTAGTAAGTTTCCTGTCCAAGTTTCAAAAAATTATAAGGGAATAAATTGAAATACACATTGGGAAAACATAACCTTACCGGAATTTACGAATACAACGATTTTCTAGAATACTCCAAACAAAGTATTGAAGAATTGGACGGAGCGGAATTGGACGAAACCGGCAAAAAATTTTTAGAATTTAAAAAAATTAATATTGTAAGAAGTTTACGCATTGCAAAAACCTACAAACCGGACAAAGAATTATTAGAACTTTTCAAGAAAATAGAAGGCAAACAAACTTGGCTGATTTTTACTGAGGACTGGTGTGGCGATTCAGCACAAAACTTACCTTACTTGATGAAATACACTTCGTTAAATCCCAATTTGGATGTAAAAATAATTTTACGCGATGATAACATACAAGCGTTGAAAGATTACTTCGGTAAAGATAATCCGCTTAGCATTCCCCGGATAGTTGCCTTCGATGAAAACCGGTGCGAACTGTTCCGCTGGGGTCCGCGCCCCGCAAAAGCCCAGGAACTGGTTACCAATCTAAAGGCACAAGGATACACCAAAGAGGAATTTAACGAAAAACTCCACCTTTGGTACGCCCGCAATAAAGGCAAAGAATTGGAAAAGGAATTTACCGATATAATCGGCAAACTGGTTTATTAAAACTTTAACCTTCAAATCCTATTTTATTATGTGAACCGTCGCAAAAAGGTTTGTTGTTCGATGCACCGCACCGGCACAATGCCGCTCTCTGTTTCGACTCCACCTTATTGCCTTCAGCGTCAACAATCTCGAAATTGCCTTCGACCATTAAAGGACCGTTTTTTAATAATGTGATTTTTGTTAATTTATTAACATCACTATTTTCCATCTTCCCTCTCCCGTTTTTGGTTTCTTAATAAAATAAAAAATTCTTGATTAAGATGACAACTTATCTTGTTTCGGTTATAAAAAACATGAATAAAAAGATATTGTATCGATTATTAATAAATAAATCCGTAACTTAGACCTTAACGGATTGAGAGGTCAACATGAACAGAAAAGAATTTTTAAAATCAACTGCGCTTATTGGCGCTGGATTAATGCTGCAAGGCAATACACTTTTCGCTTTTTTAGATTCAAAGGATTACACTTTTAAGAAATTACGCAACGGTACGGGAATTTATGTTAATCGTGGTGGAACAATAGGCTGGTTAGTAAACAACGACGCCGTAATTACAATTGATGCGCAATTTCCCGGTACTGCTGAAGTATTTTGGAATGAGATGAAAAAATTAACATCGCGCAAAATCGATATCTTATTTAATACTCATCATCACCGTGATCACACTGCGGGAAATTCATACCTCGGTAAATTTGCGAAATCGATTGTTGCAACAACCGCTTGCGTACGTTTGCAAAAGACTAGAAACGTCGGAACGGATTTGGACAAAAACAAAGTTTATGCAAATAAAACATTTGAAAAAGAATGGTCGGTTTCAATTGGAAAAGAAAATCTTTTTGCATACCATCTCGTTCCCGCTCACACGGGCGGCGATGCAGTTTTTCATTTCATCAATTCCAACGTTGTACACATGGGAGATTTGGTGTTTAACCGTGTTTATCCTTGGGTTAACAAAGACGATGAAGCATCCTTACGCGGCTGGATAACATTCCTGGATGACGCAATCAATCACTTTGACAATGATACGCTCTTTATTTTCGGTCATTCATATTCCCCCGGAAAAGTTTACGGTTCAAAAAACGATTTGAAATACATGCGTAACTATCTGGAAGCATTGCTAACAACGGTTAAGAAACTGAAGGCGGAAGGTAAACCTGATAAAGAGATTTTAAATCTGGAAACCATCCCCGGTTTTGAAAACATGAAAGCTCTTTGGGACGGTGCACTAAAAGCAAATATTAAAGCGGCTTTAATAGAACTGAACGAATAAACCATCCAGGGTTTATTTTTTGCCTTGAAATATTATTACAAGTTTTTGATATTAATTATTGATTAACATGGAAACGGAATGATAATATTTATTTTCACAATAATAATTGCATTCGTTGCCGGATTTATTTTGCGGGGTTATATTATTGATAAAAACCATAATGCAACTTTGCTCAACCATTCATCCGATGTTTCGCGGTTTTTAAAAGAATCGATGGAACTTAAAAATAAAATTACATACTTGCGCAAGAGAAACAAGATTTTGGAAAACAGAATTTCCGCACTGATATTTTTGGTCAGAAATATATCACCCAAAAGACAACATCAAACAAACAACCCGCAACAACAAGCCGCCAATGCCGAAGTAAATTCAGCCGGTTAATTTTTTCCCGCCCACTTTGATGTTCTTTTTTGTTAATTTTATGGATGATTTTAATTATTCGAAAATTATTATCCGGTCACACTAACCGAAAATGAACAGCAAAGATTTTATAATAATTGCCCACCGTGGCGAATCTTACGATGCCCCGGAAAATACAATGGCTTCGGTAAATCTTGCATGGGAAAGAAACGACGATGCCGTGGAAATCGATATCCGGCTTTCGAAAGACAATAAAATAATAGTTATCCACGATAAAAACACATTCAGAACCAGCGGTGAAAATTTCAATGTAAAAGAAAAGAACTATTCATTCCTTAAAAAACTGGATGTGGGAAAACATAAAAAGAACAAATATGCGGGCGAAGAAATCCCACTGCTGAAAAACATAATCGAAAATATGCCTGAAGGTAAACTATTATTTGTTGAAATTAAAAGCGGTGAAAACACTGCCGGAATATTAAAATCGTTTTGTGAAAAAAAAGATGTTAACCCGGTTTACGTGAAATTTATTTCTTTCAACCGGCAATTACTGGACCAACTAAAAAAATTATTACCGCATTTTGAAATGTACTGGATTGTTGATGATAAAATTCCTGTATTCAAAAAAAACTTAAATACAATAATTAAATATTGTAAATCTTCCAATTTAAATGGTGTGGATTTTGACGAAAAAATGATTTCTTCCAAATCGGTTATCGATAAAATTCACGAAGCCGGTTTGAAAATTTACTGTTGGACGGTTAACAATCCGGAGCGTGCAAGACAGTTAATGAACTGGAATATTGACGGAATAACTTCGGACAGGGCACATTGGTTATCCGGACAAATTAAATAATAATGGCAAGGGAAAGAATCATAATAGGAATTCACGGACTCGGCAACAAACCGCCTGCAATGCTTTTGGGGAACTGGTGGCGGTTGGCAATTACCGAAGGTTTAACGGCAATCAACGCGCAAACGGATTTTAACTTCGAACTGGTTTATTGGGCGGACGTGTTAAACGACAATCCGTTAGACCCCGATGAAACCGACGATGATTCCGATTATTTTATCAAGGAAAAATACTTGCCTGCTACAGCAGCCAATAATAACGCTCACAATGATTCCGTGCTTCATAAAATATCCGGTAAGTTTAACAATTTAATATTTAATAAAAAATTGCATGAAAACTTTCCTTCCGTGACCGATTGGGTAATAAAAAACTTTTTCGCCGAACTCGATATTTACCTAAATGATAAAACTATTTCTGAAGACGGCATTGAATTGCCGGTTAAAGAAATTATTAAAGAACGGCTAAAATCAATCTTGTTAATGAACAAAAACAAGAAAATAATGTTAATTGCACATTCGATGGGCTCAATAATCGCTTACGATGTATTGAATGAATTGTCCGGACGAATCAACATCGATACACTAATCACAATTGGTTCACCGCTTGGCGTACCGTTTATAAACGACAAAATGAAACACGACAGTGTCAAATCGTTAAAAACACCGGACGTTATTGAAAAAGCATGGTACAACTTTGCAGATCCGGACGATAAACTTGCGGTCAATTTCGAGTTGGATAAAATTTTTTCGCCCAACGATTCAGGCATCGGACCGAAGGGCATGCTTGTGGAAAACAATTATGAAATGAACGGTGAAAAAAATCCCCATAAATCTTTCGGATATTTAAGAACCCCTGAATTGGCATTTGTAATCAAAAAATTCACCGAACCTGAAAGAAGCAAGTTAAGAAAATGGTTTGAAAGCAAATTAGATAAGTTCAAAACTATCTTTGGAAAGAAATGAAATTTAACCGGGATGAAATGATTAACGCTGTTTCAAACACCAATACCCTTTGGGATATTGTTGTAATCGGTGGCGGGGCAACCGGTGCCGGAGTTGCTTTGGACGCCGCTTCGAGAGGATTCAAAACTTTACTGGTGGAACAAAACGATTTCGGAAAAGGGACTTCCAGCAGAAGCACTAAATTAATTCACGGCGGCGTACGTTATTTGCAGCAAGGAAATTTTTCGCTGGTTATGGAAGCTTTGAAAGAAAGAGGCATTCTGTATAAAAACGCTCCTCATCTCGTCGGCAATCTGAAATTTGTTGTTCCCCGCTATGATTGGTGGGAAGGTACATTTTACGGCATTGGACTAAAATTGTACGATATGATGGCCGGGAAATACGGTTTCGGTGAATCGCGTTTATTGGACGTCGCCGGAACAATGTCTTTAATTCCAACTATTGAAACTGAAAATTTAAGAGGTGGAATCATTTATTACGACGGTCAATTCGATGATTCGAGATTATTAATAAACATTCTGCAAACCGCCGTTGAGCACGGCGCCGCGGTTTTAAATTATTTCAAGATGATGGAATTTATAAAATCCCAAGATTTAATAGAAGGAATAATTGCCGAAGATATTGAAACGGGAATACAATATGAAATCAAAGCCAAAGCTGTTGTTAACGCTACCGGCATTTTCTCGGATAACATCAGAAAGCTTGAAAATTTTGGTGAACCGGAATTGATAGAACCGAGCAGAGGCACTCATATTGTTTTGGATAAATCATTCCTCCCCGGTGATACCGCCATAATGGTGCCCAATACCGATGACGGACGGGTACTTTTTGCAATTCCCTGGCACGATAAGGTAATCGTCGGAACAACCGATATTCCGGTAGACAAACCCGAACTTGAACCTAAGGCTTCAGAAGAAGAAATTGAATTTTTGCTTAAACATATTGCACGTTATTTAACAAATGATCCGTCGAAAGACGATATCCGCAGCGTGTTTGCCGGATTGCGACCGCTTGTTAAGTCCGGCGATGAAAAAAATACAGCCGCCATTTCACGCGAACATACAATTAACATTTCGCGGAGCGGTTTAATCACCATTGCCGGAGGTAAGTGGACAACATTCAGGAAAATGGCGGAAGATACGGTAAATACTACAATTGAATTAGCCGGTTTGGAAAATAAAAAATCAGTTACCGAAAACTTGCATATTCACGGTTACACTACAGAAAACAATGCATTATCCGGTTTTGAAATTTACGGTTCCGATGCCGATGACGTTCAAATTATATGTAACGCAAACAATTTATATGATCTTCTTCATCCGTCTTTACCCATTCACAAAGGTGAAGTAATTTGGGCGGTAAGAAACGAAATGGCACGGACAGTGGAAGATTTTCTGGCACGCCGCCGCAGGGCTTTGTTCTTGGATGCGAAAGCAAGTATGGAAGCGGCTCCGGTTGTGGCACATCTGATGGCTAAAGAGTTAAACAAAAATAATAAATGGGAAGAAGAGCAGATGGAAAAATTCAATCGTGTTGCCTTAAATTATCTTCCTTGAATTATTTTAACTAATTTATCCGGAAAAAAGTATCCGCATCGAAAAAATGGAGCTTTCCGTTATCAATGTTGAATTTGATTTTATCCCCCGGTTTTAATTGCGTTACCCTGTTTACTTTGGCAACCAATGTTTGGTTACCGGTATCCAGATGCACAATTGTCTCACTGCCTAAAAATTCAACCAATTTAACTACCGCCGGATAGCTTGCGCCGTTTGTGTTTAATTCTATTGCTTCCGGACGAAAACCTAAAATGACTTTTTTATTAATATATTTATCCGGATTTTCAAATGTATTTTCATCCAGATTGATTCGTATACTTTTGGCAGAATCAATGAAACTCAATCCTTCGTTCACTTCCGTAGTTCCATCCAAAAAATTCATTTGCGGACTTCCGATAAATTCAGCAACAAATTTGTTTGAAGGTCTTAAATACAAATCTGCAGGAGTTCCCGATTGTTGCACTTCGCCGTTGTTCAAAACGATTATTTTATCCCCCAACGTCATCGCTTCAATTTGATCATGAGTAACATAAATCATCGTAGCATTTAATTTATTATGCAAATTGGCAAGCTCGGTTCTCATTTGATTACGTAATTTTGCATCAAGATTACTTAGTGGTTCATCGAAAAGAAAAATTTTCGGTTCCCTCACAATTGCCCTGCCAAGAGCAACCCGCTGCCTCTGACCTCCGGAAAGTTCTTTCGGTTTCCTATTCAAATATTCTGTTAAGCCCAGTATTTTTGCGGCATTCATAACTTTTTCGCGAATAATTTGTTTATCCACTTTTCTTAATTTTAATCCGAAAGACATATTTTCGTAAACACTCATATGCGGGTAAAGTGCATAATTTTGGAATACCATTGCAATATCCCTGTCTTTCGGAGGAATATCGTTCATTAGTTTTCCATCAATATACAATTCTCCTTCCGTTATATTTTCCAAGCCGGCTATCATTCTCAATATTGTGGTTTTACCGCATCCGGAAGGTCCTACAAAAACAACAAATTCACCTTCACCGGCTTGGATATTTACATTATTTACTACTTTTATATCATCAATATAAATTTTTGAAATATTTTTCAGTTCCAATGTAGACATTCAGTTATTTTCCTTTGCTCTTTCAAATCCCAATATATTTAATCCTTTGCGGATATATGAATCTTGCATTACATATTTCCACACAAATCCGTTTTTATAATTTTGAATCATTAAAATCATAGGAGCTTGATCAATTGCCAGATAATCGGAATCATACCAATTAAGTGTCGGGTTAAAAGAATCCACAAAACCGTATTTACCCCATAATCCTTTTTCCCCGTATTTTGAATAAAGATTAAAAATAGTTTTAATCACAAGATCCGGAGCAAAAACGATTGACGAAACCGCAGCAGTGGGTGCAATCGTACCGTCGTCGTTCATTATCAAACCGGGTCCGCTAGTTCCTCTTGCGGTATACCAATAAAAATTTTTACCGTTAAAATTAAAAGCCGGACCGGGTCCGTCGCATGCGGTTAAACCCCAAGTTAACGAATCATATCCTTTCCAGCCGAGAGGATTTAAGACTGCATATTTCCATTGTGTGAAAACCGCACGCTTTGAATTTTCAAAATAATCTATGCCTTTTTTTTTCATGTATTCATCTTGAAGATTTTTAAAGTCGATAAAAATGTGGGAGTACTGATGTCCGAATAACGGAGGGAAAACAACATGCGCCAAGCCTGTAAATGGTTCCTTCCAATTATATGTACTTAACCATTTAGAGTATGCGTTTCTGGCATTACCATAATCGGATCCGGCGGCAATAATATAGAGGAATAGCGCTTCGTTGTAGCCTACCCATCCGATTTTATCGAACCCACTTTCCGGTTTCCACCCGAGCGAAATTGAACCTTCGAATTCATTATGATAGCCGGATGTGACCCAATTCCAATCCACTCTCTCAGTTAACAATTCCGCTAAACGGCGTATTTGAACTTCAATTACATTATCACCCGAAAAATAGTTATATGCAAATCTGATTCCGGCCAAAAGCCATGCAGTATCGATAGTTGAAAGTTCGCTTTGCCAGGTTCTTTTCCCCGTATTAAAATCCAAAAAGTGATAATAAAACCCTTTATAACCGGTTGCATCCTTGTTTGTACTCTGCTCGGCATTTTTTAAAAACATAAGCATATTCATGGTTCTTCCGGCAGCTTCTTTTCTTGTAATCCACCCGTTCTCAACACCTACCGCCCAAACCGGAATAGCAAAACCCATAGCCGCAATTGATGCAGGGGATTCCGGGGTAGATCTGTCTTTTACCAAGCCTTTGTTAATATCACATTCTTTTATGAAGTAGAGGAAAGATTTATATTGTAATGAATCCAATAATTTCTTTTGTTCAACCGGAATTTTTCCTGAAGATAACTTTACATTACTAACTTTTATCGAGCTTTGATCGGCGCAGGCAACAAATAATATTATTAGTAAAATATTCGATATTATTAATTTCATTATTATAAATTTTATGTATAGTCGTAATTCAGAATTTAAGTCCCAGAGTAAATCTGTTAACCTGCTTTAACCGGCCGTAATCCGCCCAAGCATAATCGATACTTAACAGATAATCACTAAGGAAATTTATATTAATTCCGGCGCCAAAAACAAGTCCGCCTTCCGAATCTTGTAAAAACAAATCCCTGTAACCTCCTCTTAACATCAGTAAATTATCATAGTTCCATTCGAACCCAATGTTAATGCTTTCATTGTTATCATTGGGATGGATTGCGTCGGCAGAAAATATCAATTTATTTTTTTCCGAAACTTGCAGCGGATATGATAAACCGACTCTGAATAAAGTTGGTAACGGAAATTCGTCGGTTCTTATTTCGGAAGGAATTGCGTCATTATCGCCATGTTTGGCGGGGTCGAAATCGTGATCGATAAATAAATCCCTTCCCGAATACTTTGCTCTCGGTCCAAAATTGGAAATACTGGCGCCCAATGTTAAACTGTTGTCTGCCAACCGGTACAAAACTCCGAAATTCACTCCGTACGTGGCAAGACTGCTATGCCAGATGGTTTCCTGCAAATAGTTTAGTTGAAATCCCACAGACACTCTGTCGGTTAAATTCACACCGTACCCGATTCCCAATGCAATATTGTTTACCGAATATCGCTCACCTGTTCCCAATGGTTGTTCAACGGTTCTCACATCAATTTCACCCGAATTTAATGAAATAACCTGGAATGCAAAAGTACCTAAAGATTCAATTGAGTATGTAGCAATAACATAATTATAATTAATGTCCGCCAACCATTCATTATGAGTTAATTGAATATTAAAATCTTTAACTTTTCCTAAAATTGCCGGATTATAAAACGCAGCAGAAGGTTCTCCCGTTAATGAAGTGCTGGCGTTTCCTATTCCGTTTGCCCTTGCACTTGGAGTAATTTTTAATACTTGTCCGATTGTGGTGGCAACCTTGCTTTGTGAATATATTGACGTAAAAAGGAGTAAAAGAAGTAAAAGACAATATCGAATAATAGTTTTCATAATAGTATTTCATTATTTTATAATTGCGAACTTTCCGACAAAAGGTTTATTTCCCGGAGCTTCAACATGAAAAATATAGAGACCAGGCGCAACTTCCAGGTTATCTTTTGTTCTTAAATTCCATGCAACATATCCTTCTGTAATGTTTCCTTCGTGCTGCAAAGTTTTTACAAGTTCCCCATTGACGGTATAAATCCTTATAGTTGCATTCACAGGTATATTTCTGAATTCCATTCTCCTTTCACCCCTGCCGGAAACAGCAAAGCGTTGCGGTTCAAAACTAGCTGCACCAACATATGGATTGGGCACAACATAAGGGTGCTTATCGCTATTCGCTGATAAATTGTTATCGACACGTTGACCAATTGTGGAAAATACAAATTCATCTTCCTCTCCGAAAGGTTTATTAACCGCTAAAAGGAATACATCCCCCTCACCTGGTAACAAAATATCTCCCGACTGCGACTGTCCTGTGGTATCGATTTTAATACTCCATGTTACTTTCGGCTTATTGGGCCCGGTTCGTGCATAAGTTACAATTTCCAAAACATCTTTCGGATCGCTCAAGGTGTTATCGCCATCCCTGTCTTGAAAACGGAATTTCATCTCCATATCGCCGTTACTTGTTATTGCATAAACTTTAAACTTTACAGGAACTGCAGGAAATATACTATAAGGTAAAGAAGTATCGACAATTGAATTACTGAACCGGATTTCAATATTTTCGGGGTATCCGGGTCTTTTTAAATTGGGGGGCAAAGTATTTTGAGAGTTTACATATCTTACACTCAGTTTAATATTGGTTTGTGAATTTTCAGTAAATCCCGTTTTATTCGAATCAATAGTTACTTCGTGAGGAGTTGAAATAACTGGTAGAATCCCTTCTCCAACGGGTCCAACGCCCAGACCGTCTAAATCCGTTCCGAATTCAATTAAAGTATCACCCGAAGTTTCATCAATCAATTTATATTTTTCAGCTCTTACACTGTCGTCAGAAGTTACAAATGTTATTCTAAAATTATGTCCATCCGGAACTATATCGGAATTCTTTACTTCCAATTTTATATTGCCAACACCATTCCCTTTTACGTGTTGAACATTTATTGCTTTTGCCTGTTGGAAACCGGTAACCGGAGGATTGGGACGCACTTGCACCACATTTCCCGGTAAAATTATTCCGCCCCTTAATGTTTGACTGACTGAAATAGAGTTTTCGGATGGAAAAATTTTCAATGAATCGGAACCCGTATCATAAGCGGTAACGGCGTAATAATAAAGTTGTCCGTTTGTAACAGTGGAATCCGTAAAAGTATGTTTTATCCCGGTTTCGTTCCCCAAAAAATAGCTTATTCCTTCAACTGTTGTATTGGAGAATCCGTAAATACCGTCGACCAAATCGAATTGAGCCAATGGTTTTCCGTTCCCAAACGTGTGGGAACCTGTTGCCGTATAAATTATTTTCGGGTCAAGAAAAGAAGGATCGGTACTGCGGTAAATTTTATAACCTTCAAAATCATTTTTAAGAGTAATAGGATCGAAAGCCCTTTCAGCCAAATCATCCCAGGTTAAAATCACATAGCCATCACCCGCCGTTGCATGAACAGTGGGTAATGGCGGAGGTACGGCAAATTGATAATTCGCCTTATAAATTTGAGTAACAACGCGGGCTGTGTTTTCCAATTCCCTTAAGTTTGCTCCGAAACCTTGCGCCAGACTGAATCTTTCTTTTTTGGCCGGTTGTAAAATAAAAGGACCGGAAGCAAACAAAAATCCTATATTGTAATTCAAAACCAACGGCGCATCGAAAGGGTCATCCGAGGTAAACATATCGAATAATCTTTGAGGCCATTTATTTTCATCCATAAAAAACACAATGTTATCAACCTCGGTGGAGGGTGAGCCTGCACCGGCTTTAATTCTATTCATTTTAAAACCGGTTAAACCTATTTGATCGGATTCATCGATATCGGTTTTATCAAAATTAGGTTCTCCTAAAGTAGGAATACCGTCTTTTTCACCTTCATCGGGTGGATTATCTTTTGTAGCAAAAACACCGTCTGCCCCGGTATCATGAAATTCCGCCACCCAATCCATATCTTCGTCGCCCGTCCACCAGACACCGGATTGAACTGCCGGGCGGTTTTCTATTGAACCTTGAAAAAATTCCTCAAACTTATCAATATCGTAATGTTGACGTACATAAGCCAAAATGTTGTCCACACCTTCAATTTTGATTCCCGGACCGCCGTCCCGTTTTTCATCAGTAACGCCGTTCATATCATCGTCGATACCATTGAACGGATTGCCCGGGGTTTCCATATACGAATAGCCCAAATATCCGGTAGGACCTCTCATGCCGTGACCGAACTTATCCCAAGTATAAACAATATTAAGTCCGATTGATTTATCAAAAAAAGCATTATCGTCATCCGATTCTGGAATTCCGTCAACACCTATTCCGGAACCGCCTACACCGGAATCCATATACAAGCCGAAAATTATATTATTATCGTAAGTTGTAGTTCCTTCGTTTGTTATATCGTAATGCCAGAAGATCACATTACCAGCTTGAGGGTTAGCCCACTGGAAACCTCTTTGTTCTATTTTCAATCCGAGTCCGTGCCGTGTGTGGTCTCTGTCATCCGGATAAAAATTCCAAGCATCGTAAAAGTTATCATCATAAACGACAAAGCTTTCTTGGTCAGCCCCGGGTGCTTTCCCGAAGTAGCCGTTCCAGAAACCGCTCCATCCAGGATCATCCGGATCGTTCAATTTATCAATCCATTGCCCGGGCCAAGTACGCGGGTCATTGCTTATTGCAACGGATCTGCCTTTATTTATTGCCGGATCGGGTTGGAAATATCCCGGCCGGGGTTCAAATCTCATTACTCTCTCGGGATGGAAAGGGCTTCTGGCTTGTCTTTCGCGGTATCCGGTTTCCATAATATAGGCATCAGTCCCGTTGTTTTGTTTGACTTTGGCAAGAACAAAAGGGGTATGACCATCACTATAGTTTTCACCCGAACCTTTCGGCCATTCCATGGAATGAAACACAGTAACATCAACATTGATAGG
Organism: Melioribacteraceae bacterium; assembly: GCA_026983955.1. Classification (GTDB taxonomy): domain Bacteria; phylum Bacteroidota; class Ignavibacteria; order Ignavibacteriales; family Melioribacteraceae; genus BMS3ABIN04. The sequence goes on along the minus strand of JALSTB010000157.1, from coordinate 21,787 downwards.
ATCCCGCGGATAATCACCCACCATTCCAAAATTGAAAAATTTGGTTCTTATGTTGTTTGCATCGTGTTGCCCTTCCCTTTCTTGATCAATTGCTCCTCTTAACGAATCCGGTACCACCGGCAGGTATTCTTGAGCTTTGCTGTTAATATAAAACAAAACTATTAAAATTATAATTAGAACAATTTTTACTTTTCTCATAAATTAAATGTGACTCCAAATTCTATTCTTCTGGGTGGATAAAACCTTGCCGGATTTGCCAATTGAACCCTGTCTAACACGGGAAATTGTGAATAATCCGGACTTCCCGTGGTGGAAAATACAAACCCGTTTACAAAACTGGTGTTCAACAAATTAAATACTCTAAGGAATAAGTTAAGTTTTATATTATTAATTTTAAATGATTTTTCTGCTCTTAAATCCATTAAAATAAAACTTTTTTTTCTTCCGGAATTTGTTTCCAAATCCGCGTTGAAGCCTGTTCCGATTGCAGGTGTGTATGGTTGCCCGCTTCCGAATTTGATTATTGTGCTTAATGAATAATTTCCCGGCTCGGAGTAGATTAATGTAGCGTTTAAAGTATGCCGCTGATCCCAATTAAAAGGAATGTCCCTCGGCCTCGGATCTTTACCTGCCGCAGCTCTGTTTGCCGTTTCATTGGGATCGCTGGAATTTCCATTCGCAAATTGTAACGTATAATCGATGGAACTGCTGAACGAACCTATCCTTCTTTGGTCTAGTGCAATTGTTAGTCCGTACGCGCTACCGAAATCGACATTTGTTAACCGGGCATACTCTGCAGCAGTGTAAGTTGAAACGAACTCCGTTCCTAGTAAATCTCTTATATCTTTGTAAAAAAATGTAATTTCGACACCAAAGAAGGTGGAAACAGCTTGCTTCAATCCAACTTCATACTGAATTGTTTTTTGTGGCTTTGAATCGGGATTACCCATCACACCGTAACTTATTCCGCCCGCTTGCAAATCTTTTAGTATTAAATAATTAGAGTTGTTATATAATGAATTCAAGTTTGGCATTTGATAAAAGTGACCGTATGAAAAATAAATTGAAGAATGATCGGTAAGAGGAAAACTGAACCCCAAGCGTGGTGCAATTGAAGTTTTTACGGTGGTTCTCACCAGCTTGGATTTCGGTGCATTGCTTATTGCATTAGCTGGATTTTGATAATCACTTGGAACTTTTGCATTTGCATCGAAAAGCTGGAACCGGACTCCCGCCCGCACCACAATATCACCCCATTCAATTCGATCTTGCAAATATGCGGCAAGTCTGTGCGGAAAATATGTTTCAACTTTCGGATCACCTGGTTTACTTCCCAGTCTGGGCTTTAATTTTTGAATACCGTTTTCCGTTACAAAGTCCAAAAAGCCAGGACTGCCAAAGGAAATTTGGGAATATTCGAATTCCGTGCCGCTTTCTACAAAATTTATTCTGTCAACTTGCCAAGTAAATTGGGCTTTAACGATTCCCGAATTGGTTTTTTGAATGAATCTGCCCAAACTTACACCTTGAATAATAGCTCCATCTTCATAATTGGGGTCTCCTTTCGGTTGACCGGCCAAGGTGTAACGTTTATCGAACAGATCTTTATATTTATAATCACTGTAGTCGAAATAATTTTGGCGGGCACTTATTTTGTAAAACATCTTGTCCGAAATGGTATGAATAAAATCGAAACCATGTGTTAAAGATAAAGTTTTCTGGGTTGTAATCCCTTCCGGATTCAATCTAAAAGCATGATCATAGCGTGAAGTTTCAAGCCTATTAAATATCGCCTGATAACTAAGTTGAACATTATGAATTGACCGGTTCGTTATTTTGGCTTGTCCGCTCCATTCTTTATTTATTTGCATTGGAACAAGTTTATTGTCGCCGGTTGGATTATAGATTTTTTTTTCAAAATCCGATTTGTCCGTTGGCAAAAATCTTCTTACACCAAATAAATATCCGTAATTTAAATATCTTCTGCCGTTTACCAAAAATGTTGTGGAATTAATTGGCAACGGTCCGCTTAACGTCAACTGATAATTTTGTATTGTTACCGGATTAAAAGAGTTATTGTGCGGATAACGTTTCGAATCGGAAGTATAAAAATCGCCGCCGTATAATTCACCTCTGATTTCAAATTTATCGGAACCGGATTTTAGAACGGCATTTACAACACCGGACATAGCTTGCCCGTATTTAGCATCGAATGTACCGCTGATAACTTGCACTTCTTGAAGAACAGACCTATCCAGTTTTAATGTGGAAGAATTATCATACGGATTATTAACCGTGACACCGTCAACTTGATATTGTACTTCACCCAAACGCCCCCCTCTAAAATGTCCGTCGACTACACCGGCTTGCAGGTTAACTATTTCAGTAAGGTTTTGAACCGGAAGTTTATCAATATCCTCGTCTGTTATTGTTGCAACCGAGCTGGTAAGATTTACTTCAACCAAAGGCTTTTGGGCTTCTACAATCACTTCTTCCGATTGAACTGCTTTGGGTTTAAGTTGCACATCCACTTTTGTAGTCCGGTCGGCATAAACCTTAACATTCTTAACGGTTTTTCGTTGATAGCCCACAAATCCGAATTGCAAAGTGTAGGTTCCCGCGCGAACATTAATTATCGAATAATATCCTTCTTCATCCGTAGCCGCTCCTCTGTTGGTTCCTTCAATCAGAACATTCGCTCCAATAAGCGGTTTTCCGCTTTCGTCAACTACACGCCCGGCAATTTTACCGCTTGTTTGGGCGATAACTTCCATACTCAAAAGCAGAAACAGGAGTGTGAATACTGGTTTAGTCATTCAAATTCCGTTTTATTTAAAAAGTTAGACCGGTTAAATTAACCGGTCTAACTGTTATTTTATAAGTACCATTTTCCCGATTTTACTTGAAATTACTTTTCCGTCTAGTCCGTTTTCCAATTGTATAGTGTAAAAATATACCCCCGATGAAAGTTGACTCGCATCGAAATTCCGCTCATGAATTCCTGCATTAAGATTACCGAAACCGTAAGTGATTACTTTTTGCGCCAGCATGTTGTAAACGTTTATTTTAACGTTTCCTCTGACGGGTGTTGCAAACTTAATTTTTGTGGAAGGATTGAACGGATTCGGGTAATTCCCCAACAGCTTTAAATGATTGGGAATTTTCTTTCCTTTAAAATCATCGATATTGACAAGAACATAATTAGGATCCATAACCGACCAGGCAGTTGCCCAGTTGTAATTTTCACCGAACCACCAAGTACGCGTTCCGTAATTTTGCAAAGGATCATCGAACGAATCGCCATCGAACAACAAGACACCCCAGAAAAGGAGGTTGTCGCCCAAGTCGTTAGGATATCCCAAATAAGACAAATCGACTTTCATTTCTATTGTATAACCTTCGTCAACATCGGCGGAATTATTAACCGTTGTTGCACCCTTGAGATGCAAAGCCACTTGGGTATTGCTCGAATCCAACATATTCGGTAAATAATCCAATGCTACAAACGGTGTATCGGGATTGTCGCTCACCATAACCGATAAATGTTGAAACAGAGTATAATTATCACCGTTGAGTTGTCCCCTGTCACCCAATCTGAAAATAACACCGTCATAGAAATCATAATCGTTAGAAGCTTGAACCAATTTATCATCGACATCGGCAGCCAGATAAAGGAAATTATCCTTAAAGAATGCTTTTATAGTAGCTGTAACGGGATCCAACACTTGAGCCTTTGGATCAACGGTACCATCACCATCCAAATCGCGTTCAGGTTGGAATCTACCACTTCTGAATTTACCTACTCCAGGATAAGTTTGGCGAACGTTGCCAAGATCCCATGCCATCTGAAAAGTATAGGCTCCCGTCCACACTTCTTCGTCGAGTATTCCGTCGATATTTGGTGCCGGATGATTAGCTGCATTCGGGATTATCACATCGGGTTGAATCTCAGGAACACTTCCGCTGTTTACTGTAACCGAGGGATTAACGTAAACCCTTCCGACGTTGAAAGCGTTTGAATTCCAAGGACTTTGCCACCAGGTGCGGGTTGTATAAGAATCCAACGGTCTTCCTTGAAAAACGTCCTTATCCCAAATTGAAAAATTCAGTTCGATAATGTCCCCGTCCGGATTATTCACATCAACACCAACGGAATCGAGATTAATCATCATCTCCACGGAATAACCGTTATCAGGAAGGCTGTCGTTGGTAGTTCCGTTAACAAACATTTTTGCATTGAATGCAACACTGTCGCCCGGGAAAACATCATTGGAACCATATATACCCCGGAAAACCGGCGGATCACCCGGACCGAATGAATCATTGTCATACCAAAACGAGTAAAAATATTCAAAGGGAGTGGTTGGCTCGTAATTAACAAGATATCCTTCGGTAGTTCTGGATTTAATAGACATTAAGATACCATCCCAATTGGCCCAATCGTTTTTACCTCCCACGCTTGAATCGGCAACAACGAAACCTACGTAAAGATAATTATCCGGTGTAACCAAAAATTTCACTATTGCATCAGTCGGGTCGGTAACTGCGCCAGGTCCACCCGTGGGGTCTTGTGTCCATCCGCTCGAAGGCAAGCCGGCACTTTGTCCGTAAACAATATGCAAAGACTCTGCCATTGCCCAAGAACTTTCATTCAGCAGACCATCAAGATTCATTGATTCATTAGTCATTCTTGCCCAAATTGCATCTTGCCGTTTAGCATATTGAGCAAATGACATGCTGGAAATTAGAAGAAGAGCAAAAAATAAATGTAAAAACTTTCTCATCGGGGGCACCTCCAATTTTTAAATAAATGTTAATAAAAAGATTTTTGCAAAATTGTGTAAACGTTTACATTTTTTACAAAAATACGCAAAGCCAATTAAATTTTCAAGCGAAAACTTCATGTTCAACCTTTTATACCACTCATCATTATACCTTTGATATAATACTTCTGCAAAGCCAAAAAAACAATTATTACCGGAATAACCGTAACAACCGAGCCGGCCATCATTAGCTCCGGATCTTTTGTATGTTCGCCCATTAAGTTAGCTAATGCAACAGGCAAAGTGTACATTGAACTATCCGTTAATGAAATAAGCGGCCAAAGAAAATCATTCCACACTCCTAAAAATGTGAAAATTGCCAAAGTGGTTAATATTGGTGCTGACAACGGCAAGATTATTTTTCTGTAAATAAGAAATTCACTTGCCCCTTCAATCCTCGCGGCTTCAATCAAACTATCGGGGATTGAATATATATATTGCCTTGTCAGAAAAATTCCAAAGATGTTTGCAAGTCCCGGAATTATAATTGCAAAATATGTATTTAATAAATGAAGCTGTTTTAATAGCAAAAATAACGGCAACATTGTAACTTGAGCGGGGATAATCATTGAGCTTAGTAAAAATTTAAATATTTTATCTTTTTTAGAAAAGCGGAATTTTGCAAAAGCATAACCAGCCATTGAATTCAGAAATAAAGAGATTATTGTTATGACACAAGAAAGAAATAAACTGTTAAAAAAATTACGTAATATGTTGAGATGAGAGAATAATTTTTCATATTGAACTAAGGTAAAAACATCCGGGAAAAATCTCGGTGGATAAACACTCGCATGCCCGTCGTACATAAAAGAAGCCGAAACCATCCAAATAAAGGGGGTAATTGTTAAGATTCCGGCAATCAGCAATATAGCGGTTAAAATTATTTTTTTTATCCCTGTCGTCATGTTACTCTTTTAATCTTAAATTGTATAAGTGTAAATACAAAAATTATAAAAAACAGTACGAAAGCTATTGCTGCAGAATATCCCATGTTCCACCATCTGAATCCTTCACGATACATGTAAAGAACAATGCTTAGTGTGCTATTGAGCGGACCCCCTTGAGTCATTACATACGGTTCGGCAAATATTTGGAAGAAGCCTATCATTGTTATTATACTAATAAACAACGTTGTGGGAGCCAGCATAGGTATGGTAATATTTCTGAGCTGTTGGAATTTATTTGCCCCGTCCAATATTGCTGCTTCGTAAAGATAGTCCGGTATGTTTTGCAAACCGGCAATAAAAATGATCATGTTATACCCAAAATTTTTCCAAACTGTCATAATTATAATTGCAGGAAGTGCATAGTGCGGATCTCCAAGCCAATCGAGCGGTTCGATACCCGCTAATCCGAGGGCATAATTCAGTATTCCGAATCTCGGGTGGTAGATAAAACGCCAAACGATTGCAACGGCAACCAAAGTTGTTACTACCGGCATAAAAAAGGTGAGTCTGAACACTGATTTGAATTTAACTAATTTGGAATTTAACGATATGGCGGCTATTAACGAAATTAAAATGGATAACGGACTTGCAACGATTACATACAGGAATGTATTTCCCAAGGCTTTCCAAAACAGCGGATCGTTCAGTAATTTGGAATAGTTCTGAAACCCGGTAAACCTTATTCTTTCAGGATGATTTAACGAGTAAATATCGAAATCCGTAAAACTTATCAAAAACGATGCGATTACCGGCAAGAAGAAGAATACAAAAATTGAAATAAGAGCCGGTGCAAGAAACATAAAAGCATAATATTTTAGATTTTTAGCATTCATAGTAAATTGTTTTTAATCATCCATCTTCTTTTCTCCAAAATGGAATTTACATCATCATCAAGTTTTTTAAGTGCTTCATCAATACTCATTTTTTTATAAACGATGTATTCCATGTATTGTTGAATTTTCGAATACGCAATTTGCTCCCATTCGGTTACTTTAGGAAGAGGTTGAACATGATTTAACTGGGTAAAAAATGCTTTCATATATTTGTCTTTTTTAATTTCAGGATAATTCCATACCTCACGCCGTGCAGGCAAATCGTCTACGATTTGGTAAAATTTCATTTGTGTTGCTGGGCGCGACAAAAACTCGATTAATTTCCAAGCAGCCGCTTTGTCATTTGACATTTTATTCATAACCAAACTTGCCCCACCGGCGAGTGAAATTCCGATTCCGTTCGAATCCGGAGACGGTAACGGAGCCGTCATCCATTCGTTTTCAAGCTCATCTTTCATCCACTTTTTCATTTCTTTAATATTCCACGGACCGGAAATGAACATTGAGATATATCCTTCTGCCATTGCCTGGTAAATATTGTTAAATTCCATAGAACCTTTGGGCGCTAAATTCTTATCATAAAATTGCATCAAAAATTCGACCGCTTTTTTAAATTCCCCCGAAGAAAAATTTGCATAAGAATTATTTTTAACAAGCAACTTGGCTCCGGCTTGCAATGCAAAAATTACAATAACCGACCAATCGTTGAATGGCAAAAATATAGGATACAAATCTTTTTTAAGTTTATTCTTTTTAATTTTAAGTGAAACATCCAGTAGTTCCGACCAATTAACCGGCGGTCTGGAATAACCTGCATTATATAGATCATCCGTTCTATAAAACAAAACACGGGTATCTATGTACCAAGGAATTCCATAAACTTTACCATTAATTATATTTGTATCCCAAATACCTTTGAAAAATTTACTTGAATCTATATTTCCGGAGGTATTTATAAAAGTATCCAAAGTTGCTATTGCATCCAGCTCTTGGAATTGCGGAATCCAAGTATTTCCCAGTTGAAATACATCGGGCAAATTTTCACTTGCGTAAGCAGAGATTAGTTTTTCTTGGGCGGCTGTCCATGGAATCATTTGCACTTTAACAATGATACCGGGGTTTTCAGTTTCGAACTCCCGGATTAATTGAGCAACAGCTTCACCTTCAACGCCAAGTCCCCAAAACCTGACAACCCTAAAACCGGTTTCATTATGATTACATGAATTTAGAAGAAATATTACAGCTAATAAAATTATATATTTGAACCACTGCAATTTCATCTTAAGTAAACAATTTTCTTTATTAATTCTTTTTCAGCTACTCGCAGTTTAATAAAATAAACTCCGCTACTAAGATTTCTTCCGTCAAATATCACACTGTATTTACCCGGCTGCTTGAATTCATTTACCAATGTGGAAACTTCCCGCCCCAACACGTCATATATTTTCAACACAGTGTGTTGTATCCTCTCCGTATTACCGGAAGCAATATTGTATTGAATTACTGTAGTTGGATTATATACGTTAGAAGTATTGCCAAACGGGTTGGGATAATTCGTTAATTTCAACCGGAAATCATTTTTGATTGTATCTTTAATAGAAGTTACATCCGGCACAAAACCGATGCTATCAAGAGCAGCGGAAATTTCAGGATTGGCCATAAAATTATTCCATAGCAATTGACTGCGGTAATTTTCAATCATAATCAGAACAGGACCTTGATCAATTGCCAGATAACTATCCGAATACCAATTTTGCGAGGGATTAAAAGCATCTTTAAATCCGAATACTCCCCATAAATGTTCGCCGTAATTTCTATATAAATTTCTAATAACAGCCATTGATTCAAGTGGCGTGTAAACAATTGAGGAAACGGCTGCCGTTGGTGAAATAGTACCATTATCACTACTCCATGGTGCATGAACAGAATATCCTCCAGGATCCAATCCGGCAGTCAATCCCCACGTGGAGTCGTTGTATCCCGCAAAGCCTTTGGGGTTATCTATACAATACGCCCTGTTAATCAAAGTATGGTTCTTGTTATTGATGAAATAATTGGCATATTTATCTTTTTTATCCCGTGGATCAAAACCTAAAAAGGAATAATGTGCAAAAAATAAGGGACCGCCGTAATCCTGTCCAACAAATAACGGGTAACCGTAAAATGTTTTTCCGTTTGTATAACTTGAATTACCTGCCCATCCGGATTCATATAACTTAAGTGGCACGTGGTGCGTGGGTGAAGCAATCGCTAAAATATATGTAATCAGCGCTTCGTTCCAACCGACAATTCTAACATTCATATCCCAATTATAATTTGGAGACCAATGCCAGTATAGATAATTGCTTGAAGGAGACCGCATGTACCAATCCCATTCAACCCCTTCCCAAAGTTGATTAATCATACTTCTGATTTGTGTTTCGCCGGGTGATGTTGAATCAAAATAATTTCTAGCGGTAAGAAGTGCTTGCATTAAATAAGCCGTTTCAACCAAATCGCCGCCATCGTCTTTTGAAGAGAACGGAATGGTTTCTCCCGTTTTACCGTCAATCCAATGAGAAAATGCTCCATGATATCTTTGAGTTTTATTAATTAAAAATTGTAATACTTTTATGTAACGGTCGATACCTTCTTGCCTGGAAATAAAACCCCGCTCAATTCCAACCAAGATAGCCATAAGACCAAACCCCGTGCCACCGGTTGTTGTAATGTTTCCGGGATGGGATAAATAACCTTCCCTTATTAAGCCCGATTCCGGATGTGCATAATCCCAAAAATATCTGAAAGTGGAACGTTCAACCATTGTCAGCAAATCGGCATCGTTCATTTTGTGTGTTGTTGCAGTAACAGGTTCGCTTAACGGGGATTCATTTCCACTACTATCGACGGCAGATATTTTGTATGTTATTGTTAAATTATATGAACCCAAATAGTGAGAATAGTAATTCATATCTTTTGTAACGGTTCCAATTATATTTTGCTGCCCTCCGTCAATTTTATAAATATAATATTGATTCAAATCGGGCTCTGTATTTTTATCCCACGAAAGTTCAACGTGCATATCAAACGCGGTAGCGGAAAAATTTTCCGGTGTTTCCGGTGGGTTAAGATCAACCGAGGAAGCATTTATCATTTTTATATTATCCAAATAAAGAATGTGATTCATTTCATCAGTATTATTTTGACCGAAAAAGATGGTTTTTATACGGGTAAGATCTGCACTGCCCGGGTTCGACTTGAATACATCAAGCGGAACAACAAATTTCCGCCAAACACCGGAAAGCAAGTTGCCATTGTAATCGGACAGATTTACAGCGGGAGTTTTAACATTGTTAACATCTTCGACAAAAATTTTAGGGTAATCCGCTGCATCAATATTGTCTTCGGAATATGCCATAAAAACAATACTATCAACTTGAGCCAGGTCATGTGAAATCCATCCTTCGGAAGCAACAGCGATTGCCCAATCTCCCGCCGGACGGGAGATCCAACTCATTTTTAGACTGTTCAGTCCAGAAAATACGTGTTTTGTACTTACAGGAAATTTATTCTGGTTAATTAATTGCAAGTAACTAGGATTATTGAAAAAACCCCAACTCGGGTCATAATAATCCGATTGTTGACTGTCATCGAAAAAAATATAACTTTGTGCCGGCAACAATGAACTAAACGTATAACTTAAAATTAAAATTAAAGCTATCTTATTCATCAATTATTTCCACAAATTTTTCAGGTACAATTTTGATTGCAAAGTTATTCGAATCCACTACCTTTTTTCTTTTGAGCAATTTTATCTCAAGTATATATTGCCCAATCATGTTATTGGGGATAAACGCTTCAATCTCCGCATTATGAATTCGTAAAATCCCGTTTTCTTTTATATTTATATTGTTTTTATTATAAACTTCAACGTTCCCAAGCAATATAACAATCTTTAATTTCTCATATTCCCGGTACAAGTCATTAATAACCCAAATATCCAAATTCAACTTAGAGCCCGGGAAATATTGATCTTGCAGCAACTCTGTTGAAAGCAACAACGGTTTAAAAGATTTTTGTAACGCGTAATACCCCTTTTTCTTTTTCAAATAATAATCCACAACAGACCAGGTAATTGAAGGCCAACTATCTATAAACATAAATTGAAAAAGTCCTGTAATATCTCTGTTTTTCCGCCTGCGGTAATAATGAACAGCTTTTTCAAGCAAACGATATTGGTATTGTTGTGAATTTTCTATAAACTGTTGAATACTTTTACCAGTTTTAACTTTTGCAATGTTAAATGTTTGATCCGGTTGAAAATTATGATACTCCCACACATTCAGATCAGGAGGAAATATTTTATCTTCCGGTATAAATTTTTTAAGTGAATCAAGAGCAGGTATAGCCTGCGCACCAAATTCTGTTACCAAAGGTCCCATGGGCGCAGCTATAAAATTTTCAGGCTTTCCCCAATACCATCCATCGTAGGCATGTTCTTCATAATTTGAAGCGATTCTGATAATTCTGCTTTTATCAATTCTTTTGACTCTTCGATACAATTTTATATCGAGTGTGTTCATTTGCTCACCCGGCTCATTATGGCAGCACCAAAATACAATTGACGGATGATTATATAACTGTTCAACCATTTCCGTTATTTGCCTGACCGCATTTCTTGTAAACCGTTCCGATTCATCATAAGTCCATTGCAAACTGAAATCTTGCCAAACAAGCAAGCCATGTTTATCGAATTCTTCATATAATTCCCTTCTGTTAACATGAGCGTGTATTCTTACAATATTGATATTTGAATCCTTTAATAATTTAATAATTTTCTTTATCCGTAATCTGTTGAGTTCACCTAAAAATAGTGTTGGAATTAAATTGGTTCCTCTTAAGAATAATTTTTTGCCATTGATATAAAAGTTTTGACTCTTATCAAAATCTATTTGTCTAATACCAAATGTATATTCCGCCACTTCGATAACATCGGAAACAACTTTTAGTTTATACAGAGCAGGTTTTCCCAAATCATACGGATACCACAATACCGGGCTGGATAAACTTATCGTGAATTTCTGTTTAATTTTCCGGGGATGCAATAAAAATTCAACATAGTGCACAATTTTATTTTTACCTGGTGCAACAATCTCAAAACCTACAAACACATTTTTTCTTTTGGTCTGTAAATCATAACTAAATTTCAACTCTATATCTACTGAAGCTTCGGAAAAATCTTTGTTCAATAAGGTTGTGATTTTAGCATTTTTTATTACCAATTTGGAAGAGTTTAACAATTCAACGTTGTTCCAGATTCCACCGGTATTTAAATCTTGCCCTTTGTTTAAATCCCAACCACCCGGACGGCAATCGTGATGATTAAATATGCCTTTTATCAATTTCTTTTTGTTTGGCCACACAGTGCCAACCGGCTCTTTAGGTGAGGTTACTTTAACTACCAACAGATTTTTACTTTTAATTTCACGGGTTATTTCGAATTCAAAATTTTGAAAGTATCCTTCATGCTTGCCAACATAACGGTTATTAATCCACACTTCACAAAAATAATCAACACCATAAAAACGCAATATGAAATGTTTAGATTTATTTTTTTTTATATTAAAATATCTAATAAACCAAACAGTACCACTATAGTTATGTAATCCACCGGTTTGCCAATTATCAGGTATTTTCATTTTTCCGTCGAAATTTCGCTTCGAAACTCGATGAGCAATATTCTGGTAAGAATATTTAGAATCTTGATCCAAAATATAATTCCACAACCCGTTTAAGCTAATCATTTTATTTCAGTGGAATATGAAGGTTCGCCCAAAACTACTTTTACTTTTGAAATATTTTGACCGGATTTTCGAATAAGATTACTTCGAGTTAAAGTTCCGTCAACATAAATTTCCTTTATTCCGGTACCTGTTCCTTCAGTATTAACAAATTCAATTTCATAAACCGTTCCTCTGAACAAACGTTTAACTTTAAAATATTTCCAACCGGCAGGTACTTTCGGGTCGATTAACAATCCGTCGTGGGTTGCCCTGATTCCCAAAATCCAATCCACAATCACTTTTTGGAACCAAGAAGCGGAGCCGGTGTACCACGTCCAACCGGCCATTCCGTAAAACGGAGAATCCGGTCCATCTATATTACCAGGCATAACATAAGGTTCCGCAACATATTTATCCGGTTCCATACCGGATAATACCGGATTGAGTCTGCTATAAACCTCGAGGGCTAAGTCGGTTCTGTCTATTAGACTGAAAGCCCATATCGCCCAAGTAGCGGCATGCGAGTAAACTCCACCGTTTTCCCTTCTGCCCGGAGCATATCTTGAAATATAACCTATAAACTTGTCGGGTTTCTTGTAAGCAGGATAGAGAAGTAATGGTCCGTTCTTTTTTAATAAGTATTGTTCTACTGCATCCATGGCTTGAATTATTTTTTCACCCGGAATTATTCCGCTAATCACAGACCATGTTTGAGGATTAAGAAATATTTTTCCTTCTTGCGAAGTTGCACTTCCGATTAATTCACCCGAATCCTTAGAAGCGCGCCAAAACCAGTTTCCATCCCATGCATGTTTTTCAAATGCCGTTTTTAGATTATCAATTTCCTTTTCATATTTTTCAATTAGATCATCGTGTCCGGAAATTTGTAAAACCGGTATGAAACTTTGCACTATATAATAAAAAAATTCCGTTAGCCAAACCGATTCACCTTTCATTTCAAGACCGACAGCGCTTAAGCCGTCGTTCCAATCTCCTGCACCTATCAATAACAATCCCCGTTCACTCTTTCTTGATGCAACTTTATCAATTGCTTTCAGACAATGTTCCAATATTGTTGCATTATAATTGTTATCATCGTAAAACGGAACTGTTTCTTCCAGAATGGCATAATCTGCTGTTTCTTTGATATATTCAAGCACTACAAACACAAGCCAAAGCAAATCATCAGTCATTTCTGTTTTTAATCCTTGGTCTGTTATCGGATGCCACCAATGCAAGACTGTACCATCTTTCATTTGGTGCCCGGCATGAAGCAAAATTTGTTTCTTAGTCAGTTCCGGTTTTATAGGCAGAAAAACCAAACTGTCTTGCAGTTGGTCTCTAAAACCAATTGCTCCGCTTTGTTGATAGAAGGCAGTTCTTCCCCACAATCTTCCCGAAATAGCTTGGTACCTGAACCAATAATTAACCCCAAAATTCATTGCTTCGTCGGGTGTTTCTATGTGCATTGGCGCCAACAAATCAGTCCAATAATTTTTTACTTTTTCCAGAGCATCAGTAATGGCGGTTGAATTTCCGTATTTTCCCAAAATTGATTTCAAATTTTTCTTTGATTCCACAAGTCCCAAATAAAAAGCAACATGTTTATTTTTGTTAGGTTTAATTGTCAAATCTATTTTCAAAGAAGCAATGGAGTCATAAAATTTTCCGCATGTATTACTCAAACTTTCGGAGAATAGAGCTTGGGCTTCCGTTAAATTATTATATATTCCGGTAAAGTTTTCCTTATCCCCTTCGAATGACTCCACTTTTTCACTACAACTGAAAAAACCTGTGTAATTATAATCTATATTCCAATGCCCCCTATCTCCCAAGGGAATATCCCATATTCTTTTTTTTGCAAACAAGGTATTTAATTCCGGATCATACTCCGTCTCTAAAAATTGTTTGTGAAATTCCCTGTGAAAATCGTTGGAGGAACCCAGTACCCACTCGAAGTAAGTAATTAGAGAAATGTCTATTTCATTATTATTTGAATTTATAATTTCAATATTCCAAATTTCAAGATTATCATTAAGCGGCACAAAAAACGTGAGTTTGACAATAACATTTTTATATTCCGAAATAAAAGTGGTATAACCCAAACCATGACGACACTCGTATTTGTCCAATTCAGTTTTCAAAGGTTTCCACGTCGGATTCCATAATTCACCTGTTTTATTGTCTCGTATAAACAAATACTTTCCCCAATTGTCTTTAATTAGATCCTGATGCCATCTGGTAATCCGGTTAAATTCGGAATGTGTTTGCCAGCTGAAACCGCTTCCGCTCTGGGAAATTGTTAAACCGTATGTTCCGTTTGAAATCACATTTATCCACGGACGTGGCGTTCGAGGATTTGTTATTACATACTCTTTACCATCACCGGTAAAGTGACCGTACTTAGTGGAAAATTTACTCATAATTTTTTATGCCAGTTAAAGTTGATTAATACAAATTAAATAAAAAAAACGGGAAAATATTTTTCCCGTTTTAATTAATTTCATTTCCAATCCTATTTCAATAAAACCATTTTTTTACTGCCAATGTAGTGCTTGCCATTATCCCCTTTTGCATCGATCTTATAGAAATATATTCCGGATGCAAGCGAGGAAGCATTAACATTTATCGAATGAGCGCCCGCACTAAATTTCTTAGGTTCAAATTCCATCACTCTTGCACCAAGAACATTATAAACTGTAAGAGTTACGTTTGCACTTACCGGCAAGCTAAACTTTATGGTTGTAGAGGGATTGAAAGGATTGGGATAATTCTGTTCAACTGAAAAAGTCTCCGGTAATGTTTGACCTTGTTCTTTTATTCCAACAAGTTGGTCGGTAATGACGAGGTTTCTCATATCGGGTCCCCATTCGCTTCCCCACCATTGCTTTGCATAATTACCGTGAACGCCCCAAGCACCGTCTCCGTCGTTGTAATTATCGGGATCGAAAACATTAATTAAAACATGTAAAGTGTCGGGGATTGTGGTATAACCTAAATCAGCCATATTAATTTTCAGTTCGGCCGTATAACCGCCATCCACATTGGTTGAGTCGTTTACCACTGTACCGGGTCCTTTCATTCCGGCACCTTCGGATCCGGCGGGACCTTCATAATGAATATCGGGGTCGAATCCCGAAAGATTGTAATAGAGTTTATATTCGACGTCGGTACCGTTTGCATCTTTAATTTTCATAAAGAGACCGTCACCTTCCCAGCTGTCTCCGAAACGGCATACCTGCTGATCGTTAGAATTTAATGATATATAGAGATTTGTATCATCATGCAAGAAGCGAACAAAGCATGTAGAAGTATCGGTGTATGATGGTTTAACAATTGCATATCCTGTTGGGCCCAAATCGTTGCCGCTCACGTTTCCACCAATTTCAAATTTTAATCTGGGCACATCTTCCGTCCAGTCGGATTCATCCAATACGCCGTCGATGTTAATAGGTTGTGAAGCGGAAAATACCGTAATTGAGGGCGGATCGATAACGGCATCATTAAGGACCAAAGTTCTTTTCTCCGGTCCCCATTCACTTCCCCACCATTGTTTTGCATAATTACCGTGAACGCCCCAGGCACCGTCTCCGTCGTTGTAGTTATCCGGATCGAAAATATTTATTAAAACTTTAACTGAAGAAGGATGGTCAAAACCAAGTGCCGCAAGGTTTATTCTCAATTCCGCTGTGTACCCGTTGTCGGTATTGGTTGAATCATTTACTACCGTTGCGTCACCTTTAACTCCGGCTCCTTCGGAATGGTCGGGTCCTTCATAATGGATATCCGGATCGGTGCCGGACAAATTATAATACAGTTTGTATTCCACATCGGTACCGGAAGCATCGGTAATTTTCATGAATAAACCGTCGCCTTCCCAGCTGTCTCCGAAACGGCATACTTGTTTGTCATCGGAATTTAATGCTATGAACAAGTTTTCTCCATCGTGTGCAAATTTAACATAGCATGTTGAGGTATCCGTATATTCAGGTTTAACAACCGTGTAACCGGTTGGAGTATAAATATTCTTTTCTCCGGTTCCTCCGATTTTGAACATTAAAGTTGGAGTATCCGCATTCCAAATCGGTTCGTCCAACACTCCATCGACTACAATACCATCAGTTTTATATACCATTAAAGAATCGGGATCCGAATTGGGGTCTTTCAAAATCAAAGTACGGGTTTCGGGTCCCCATTCGCTTCCCCACCATTGTTTTGCAAAATTTCCGTGAACGTCCCAAGCAGCATCGCCGTCGTTGAAGTTATCGGGATCGAAAATATTAATTAAAACGTCCACACTGTTCGGAACATCGGAATATCCCAGATCGTTCAGATCGATTCTCAATTCGGCGGTATAACCAGAATCCACATTAGTCGAATCATTTACTATCGTTCCCGGTCTTTTAACTCCGGCTCCTTCGGAGCCTGCAGTTCCTTCATAGTTGATATCGGGATCTGCACCCGGCAGATTAAAATAGAGTTTATATTCCACAAAATTACCGTCTGCATCTTTAATTTTCATAAAAAGACCGTCACCTTCCCAACTGTCACCAAAACGGCAAACCTGTTTGTCGTCGGAATCGAGGGAAATAAAAAGATTCATTCCGTCCCGCAAAAATTTCACTTTACAAGCGGACGTATCCGTGTATTCCGGCTTCACTACCACAAAATCACTGGGTGTGTTTGCGTTACCTGCGGGCTCTCCTCCGATTCTAAACAAAAGATACGGATTTTCATCAGACCAGTCAGGCTCACTCAAATCACCGTCAACGGTAATTATACCTGTAGCTTCGGATACTTTGATCGTTGAGGGGTCAACCTCTTGTGCAGTTACCCCGGTCAATTTCAAGAAAAAAAACAGCAATAGGAAAATCATTAAAACATTTCCAATTTTTTTTAATTTCATGTTGCCTCCTTGATATTATAAAAATTAACACGATTTTCCGATAATCAATCCCGTAGAAATTTTAATATGTTTTGGTTTAATATTATTTTCACTACCCATTATTTCCAATAAAAGCTGTGCGGCTTTTCTACCGATTTCATCGGCGGGAACATGAACGGTTGTAAGCTTGGGTGATAAAAATTCGGACAACGGGATATGATCGAAACCAACGACTGCAACATCGTCCGGAATCTTTAGTCCCATTGCATCCACAACCCTGTAACAACCGGCGGCCATCATATCGTTGGCAGCAAAAATTGCAGAGGGTTTTTTGATAAGACTCAATAACCGGCTGGCGGCAAGTTCTCCGCTTTTAATAGTAAAATTACCTTCAACAATCCATTCATCATTTATTTTTATGTTGTTATCTTTAAGTGCAGCTTTATAACCTTTTAACCTTAATCGAGCGTCTGCATTTGTTTCCGGACCTTTTATAAAGGCAATTTCGTTGTAACCCTTATTCTTGATAAGAAAATTTGTAATTGAATAAGCCCCTTGAAAATTATCGATTCCTACCGAACTGACTTGTTCGATGTTGTTATATCCGTTTATAAGAACTATTGGTATTTTAATCCGTTTAATTAAATCTCGGATTTGTTCCGATATAGATGGCAACATAAGAATAACGCCGTCGACCATACTTTTAGACATAAAACCTAAAATTGAATCAACGGTGTTTCTTTCACTATGCGAGCTTGCAACAAACAAATGATATTTATTCAAATACGAAATCTCATCAACACCTCTTATTATTTCGGGGAAAAATTCACCGGCAACCTCCGGCAAAATCAGTCCTATTACATTTGTCTTTTTCTTAACAAGAGTTCGGGCAACAAAATTTGGGGAATAATTCATCTCTTGAGCAAGATTCATTATTAATTCTTTAGTTGCTTCTTTTACTTTTGGACTGTTGTTCAACGCTCTGGAAACCGTTGCAATAGAAACATTGGCTTTTTCGGCAATTTCTTTAATGGTGATAGACATTAAAACACTCCATTTTTATGTAAACGCTTACATTTTTCCCTTTATGAAAATAACAATATTGCCAAAACATATCAAGTTAAATGCATATTTTTTTTATCACCTTTGCAAACCCTTATAAATACTGCAGAAAAATTATTTTATATATTATGTTTTTTCATCCCTGTTTCCGGAATTTTATGTAAATTTATGTAAATGATTACATAATCAAGTGCATTTTACAATGATCAAATTCCAGTTTACAACTTTTTTTTTATTCCTTTTTTTACTCAATATTAACGGACAACAAGTTATTTTGGATGATTTCAACAATTTAAATGGTTGGAAAATTGTCAAATCAGATGGTGTTAAAACAAGAATTAATTCTTCACAAGGCAAGTCCGATAAAGCCCTTGAATTAAATTTTGACTTTACGCACGGTACGGGTTATTGCGGAGTGCAAAAAGAAATTTTCCTCGAACTGCCAGAAAATTTCGAATTTTCTTTCTATTTAAAATCAAAAATGCAAAAGAATAATCTTGAATTTAAATTGCTGGATTCGACGGGACAAAACGTTTGGTGGAATATCAAACGAAATTACGATTTCCCTGAACATTGGAAAAAAATCACTATCAAAAAAAGGGATATTTCTTTTGCATGGGGACCAACGCAAGATAAGTCACTGCATCATATCTACAAAATAGAATTCACCGTATCATCCGCAACCGGTGGTAAAGGGAAATTGTTTTTAGATTCTTTACTGTTTCGTAAACTGCCCTCACCCCCTTTGAATCCTCCGCCAATCAAAGTTTTCGCTTCTTCATTTCAAGACGGATACAGACCGGAACTTGTGCTGGATAACAATCCCGGATCCAAATGGTTATCGGACGACACACTTAATTCATCACATTTTCTTACATTCGATTTCGGTTATAAAAGAGAATTGGGGGGACTGATTATTAAATGGGCTCAAGGCTTGCACCCTTCGAATTTTGCAATATCAACTTCCAATGACAATTTAACCTGGGAAAAAATTAAAATCATCAATGGAAATACCAGAACAATAAATTTCATTCAACTTCCCAACCCTACGGCAAGATTTTACAGAATATCGGTTTATAATAAAACCGTTGCCGGTATAGCAGACGTTGAATTTCAAAATTACAAATTTTCCGAAAATCCAAACTATTTTTTTCAAAAAGTCGCAAACCACTATCCGGAAGGATATTTCCCGCGTTATTTATACGGTCAGCAAAGTTATTGGACGGTTTGCGGTACTGACTCGGATGAAAAGGAAGCTTTATTCAATGAAGACGGCATGTTGGAAATCGACAAACAAAATTTTTCAATAGTTCCTTTCGTTAAATATAAAGGAATTGTTTATTCATGGAACAATGCAAACAAAAATACTTCCCTTGCCGGAAATTACATGCCTCTTCCTTCCGTTACTTGGAATTTCAACAATTTTAATACTAAATTTTCACCTCTTTCGTATAAAGAAAAAAATACTTCCGTTCTTTCAATTGACTATCAAATATCAAATACTTCGGACGGCACCAAAAATCTCAAACTCTATCTGGCATTCATGCCTTTTCAAGTAATCCCGCCATGGCAATCGCTTAATTTTACGGGAGGCTTTGTACCAATTAAACATATTAATATTAATAATAATACTATTCAAATTAATAACAATATGATTTATTTATCAAAATCTCCGGAAATAATAAACGTAATGAATTTTGAAACTCATGGTATTTATGATTTTTTCAATATGGATCCAACCGGCGAAATACAAACAAATCCGGATAAGGACAATAATCTTTCTTATGTGGTTGCAACGTACGACCTAACCCTGAAGGCAAAAGAAAAACAAACAATAACCGTTTCAATTCCCTACGGCCGGAAGACTTTTGAACAAGTCAATTTCCTGGGACAGAAAACAATTGAGTATTGGAAGAAAAAACTCAACAGAGTAATAATAAAACTACCGGGAAAAGCTCAAAAATTTGTGGATGTATTAAAATCCAATTTGGCGTATATTTTAATAAACAAAGACGGTCCAAAAATTCAACCCGGTTCCCGTACATACGAAAGATCTTGGATCAGAGACGGAGCTTTAACCTCAACTGCACTGTTGGAATTCGGTTTCAACGATGAAGTGAAAGAATTTATAAAATGGTACAGACAATATTTATTTCCCAACGGGAAAGTACCTTGCGTGGTTGATTCGAGAGGTCCCGATCCCGTAGATGAAAATGATAGTAACGGTGAATTTATTTATTTAATTTCCCAACATTTTAAATTTACCGGTGATACTACCTTCTTAAAATCAAATCTGCCTTACATAATTCAATCCGTTAATTATATTAAGAAACTTATATCGAAAAGGACAAGTTCTTTTTATGCAAATGGAAACGATTCGATAAAAGCGTTATACGGACTTGTACCGGAATCCATTAGTCACGAAGGATACTCCGCACATCCGGTACATTCTTATTGGGATGATTTTTTTGTTCTGTTAGGTTTGAAACGTGCGAAGGAAATTGCATCGGCGCTTGGAAAGGACTCTTTGTTTAATGAATACAGTTTGCTGGAAAATAATTTCAGAAAAAATCTTGTTTCATCCATTCGTATTGTAACAAAATATCATAATATCGATTTTATCCCGGGAAGTGTTGAGCTGGGAGATTTTGATCCTACATCAACTGCAATATCAATCTTTCCTTGTTTTGAACAAAATAATTTACCATACAATTTACTTCGTAATACATTCGACAAATATTACAACTTTTTTAAAAACAGAATTAGCTCAACAAATGAATGGCAAAACTTTACGCCTTACGAACTTAGAATTGTTGCCGCATTCAATATTTTGGGTGAGAAAGAACGGGCATTAGATTTACTAAGCTTTTTTATGAAATACCGCAGACCCCGCGAATGGAACGAGTGGGCTGAAATAGTTTGGAAAAATTACCGGGAACCGAAGTTTATTGGAGATATGCCACATACTTGGGTTGGCTCCGGTTTTATCAATTCATTCCGCAGTCTACTCTGTTACGAGGATGAAAACACCAAGTCATTGGTTTTGGCTCCGGGTATTGATTCAAGTTGGATTGAAAAACCCATGAGCGTTGAACAATTGCCGACTTATTACGGTAAATTGACTTACAGAATTTCGAAAAATAAAAACGGGAATTGTATTTCCATTCAACTAGACGGTTTGCAAAAGATGCCCGAAGGAGGAATAATAATCAAAAATATTTTTAAAACACCCATAAAAAGTGTACTGGCGAATGAGGAAACCGTCACTTCATTTACCGGGGAAGAAATTATAATTAAAAACGTTCCGCCCGTAAATGTAAAAATTTACTACTAAAAAGCTTTTCACAAAATAAACAAAAAACCCGGCTTTTGCCGGGTTCGTGTGAGCGCGGGTGGGCTCTCCCGAAGGGATGCCTGCGGCAGAACCACCGACCCTCCGCTTAAAAGGCAGATGCTCTACAACTGGGCTACGCTA
>JALSTB010000156.1 GCA_026983955.1 Melioribacteraceae bacterium | reverse complement strand
CCAACGGAAAATGCCATTGCAAAGTAAATATACCCTTTCGGAATGTGAAAATCGAGTCCCTCACCGAAAAGCGATACACCGACCAAAATTAGAAAACTCAAAGCCAGCATTTTTATAGTCGGATGTTCGTCAACAAAATTGCCTATTGCTTTTGCAGCAGCCATCATAACGAGCACAGCCAAAACGATTGCAAGAATCATAACCATAATTTCTTCGGCTAATCCAACCGCAGTAATTACCGAATCCAACGAAAAAACAACATCCAGAATTGCTATTTGAATTAACACATTAACAAAACCGGAATGGACTTTTTCGCTAACCGGTTCTTCTTCCAATTCAAGACTGGCATGAATCTCATGTGTGCTTTTACCGATAAGGAAAAGTCCGCCTACAATCAATATCAAATCACGCCCGGAAATTTGATTTCCCAAAATTTCGAAGAGCGGTTCCGTTACGCCCATTATCCACGTTAACGAAAGAAGAAGCAAAATTCTGGTAACCATTGCCAAAGCCAAGCCTAACACCCGTGCTTTATTCCGCTTCGGTTTTTCCACTCTGCCCACCAGGATTGTAATAAAAATTATATTGTCAATCCCGAGAACAATTTCAAGTACGGTAAGGGTAAGCAATGCCACCCATGCCTGCGGATTTGCAATCCATTCAAACATTAATTCTCCGTTATTTTATTTGGAAGATTCGATTTGAGAACAAAAAATTTTATGCAGAAATCATATTTAAATCAGAAGTTTACCGTTCTTCATAATCTCTTTACCGTCGAAGTAAACCGTCGGTTTTTTGATTACACCGTCAACATGAATGGGCACATTAACTTTACCTCCCATCGATTTGTTGTTACCCAAAGCAATATGAACAGTACCAAGCACTTTTTCATCTTCAAGCAAATTACCGCTGAGCTTAACTTTATCGTTGGTGCCAATTCCCAATTCGGCTATGTTCCTTCCTTTTTTCCCGAATTTACTTAACATCTTAACCAATTTCCTTGCTTCAGTTCCACCGGTAATTTTTGTTGCGTAACCTTTTTCAACCGTTATTTCAATAGGATTTTTAACAACGCCAATACCAGCCATCGAACCGTCAACTACAAAAACGCCATTCGATTTTCCTTCGAGTGGAGCAACAAACGCCTCGCCGGTCGGCAAATTACCGCTTTCGCCTTTTTTATGAAATAATCCTTTGCTGGGAATAGCTTTTCTTCCGGCAATTTCCATTGTTATATCGGTACCGTTAGGCGCGGTAACCCTTACGGTTGCGGTTCTTTCCAATTTTTTAGAAAGTTTTATTGTTAAATTTGCAATTTTTTTATAATCAGCATTTAAACCTCTTATCATTACATCTTTTGTAATTCCAGGAAAAGTTGCAATCCGGCTCCCTTTTGCCGAAGCGTTTCTTCTTGCATCGGTGTGGGTGAGTGATTTGGTAGTCGGGCACAAAACAACATCGTACATTTGCATTAATTGCGCTACGGATTCCGGTGGTTCTTGCCCGTGATATTCCAAGGCTTTCATTTCAACATACAAACTTTTGTGTCCCAACCGGATTGCATTTTGATATAAATTGTAACCTATTTCTTTTTTGTTTTCGTCGGTAATAATTAAAACTGATTCATTTTTCTTTGCCCCCATGCAATCTCTTATTGCGATTACAGAAGCTTTGTCGAGTTTGGTCAACTTCATAATAATTTCCTTTCAATAGAGTGGAATGCCGAAGTTCATTTGAACGGTGGCACCGAAACCCCCTTTATCGACGAACGAGCCGTAAATTAAATACTCTTTCAAGTTCCGGTTGGCAATCATTTTGGAGATTTCAAATTGGTGATAGAATGCTGTTCCTTCAACAGTTACATAATCCCGAATCAGATGAATTATCAAACCGGTTCCAACGTAATAACCGATATCGGTTTTAAAATTATCAAATTCGATTTTATCTTTTTGTTTCCCGGCTTCGGAAATTTCACCTTGATAGCTACTTTTGAAAAACGTTATTCCGCCTTCCAAAACTTTAAAATCCACAAAACTCAATACCGGTATGCCGAAATCGAGTCCGATTCCCCAATGATTCAAATTTACGGTGTATTTTTCTTCGGTGGGCAAATTATTTAATTCTGCGAAAATACTTTTTTCTTCTTTAAGGAATTGATAAAAAGCTTTTGCCGTGAAAAAGTAATCGGTGAAATCCGCACGGAAAATATTGGCTCCGATTTTAAATCCTTCGGCTTTTTTAAATTCAATTTTTTTTGCGGGAAATCCGAAATCAGTACGGAATTGAGAAGTTAAATCGTCTGCACCATTTGCGGAATACAATTGGTTCGTATATCCGCCGAAAACCCCGCTGAGCCCAAGGCAACCGAATCCGCATGTTTGTGAATAAACGGTTGAGGTTAATACCGATAAAATTAAAAATGTTAAAAATTTAACTTTCATTAAGATTCAATACCACTAGTCTTTTTTACAAAAATATGAAAATTTATTCGATTTAGCTAAACGTCGTCATCGCCGCTTACTTTCATAAACAATCTAATCATTTTGTTTTTATTAAGTTGCTCAATAAACAATTTTACTCTTCCTTCGGCCGGTTCCACTTTATCTCCAAATTCCTCTTTGCACAGTTGAACAATATCTTCAACGGATTTATCCCCGGTGCAGTTTTTCCAAACGAAAGAACCGATCTCATCCAAATCGACTTTAAAAGGTTTATCCATCATTTTCTTGAAGAATATTTTTTCTATCAAGTTAAGCGGTTTCTTTACCAAAACGGTAATTAATCCGTTTTTTTCTTCCCATTCGCATACTTGTACGGGATATGTTTTCAGAATATCATTCATGCTTTCGATTCCTTAATTCCCAATTCCAAGCCGTGGTTGTTGGGACCCGTCTCACTTTTTCGCAGCATGAAAGCAAAAAACAACCCGAAAAATCCGAGTGTGGAAAAAATCCACATTCCTGCAGTATATCCGCCGGTGTAATCGTTAACCCATCCGATGAGGAAATTGAACCCGGCAAGACCAATGTTTTGAATTAACGTCATTAATCCGTAAGCCGTACCGAGTTTTTTTTCTTCAACTATAATTGCAACAGCGGGCCACATTACAGCGGGAATTAACGAGAAGGAAAGCCCCATAATTGCCATCGGAACATATAAGGAAATGTTTGTGTAATTCATCATAAGATAAACTGGAATCAACAACAGCGAGCCTATCATCATCAAAAGAGAGCGTTTCCCGATGTAATCGGTTAAAAGTCCGAATAAAGGTGTTAAAATCATTGAGAATAAAATCAACATACTCGAAAGGAAACCGCCTGCTTCACGGGTAACGCCGTGGGTTTCAATAAAAAATTTAACCGCAAAAGTTTGAAAAGGAAATATTGCCGAATAAAAAGTAACGCACAGCAGAACGACGTACCAAAAAGATGTTGGAAAAGAAAAGATTTCCTTGAAGTTGAATTCATCTTGTTTGGGAACGGGATTAACAGCTAAATTTTTCTCTGCGTAAATATCCATTATCCAATAAACTGCGATGGAAATTACCGACACTGCAGCAGCAACTACCGCAATAAGCAAAGGACCTTGCCAATTTTCGTAAAAGCTTTTTGCCCAAGTCGGTGAGTTAAGTGCGGCAAAAGTACCCAAACGTGCAATTGTCAAATTAATTCCGAAGGCAAAAGAAAGTTGTTTCCCTTTAAACCATCTTCCCAATACGGTTGTAACGGCAACGATTAGGGATTCGGCGCCAAGTCCGAAAATTAACCTTCCGGCAGCCATTAAAATCAAATCGCCACCGGAAAAAGCCGTTAATACAGCCCCGGTTAAACACAAAGCGGAAAAGATGAATGTTGAAATTCTGGTTCCAATTCTGTCGATTATGATTCCACCGATTAAAACCATAAATATATTTGGAACGCTGTAGATTCCGTTTAGCAAACCAATATCGGCGTTGGTGAAACGAAGTTGTTTCGCGAGCAAGTCGGCAAGCGGACTGATACTGTCGTACACATAATAATTTCCGAACATCGCCAAACTGACGAAAATGAGAATAGTCCAGCGAAACAACGGTGAAGGTTCGGGTTTGGATGTATTTATTTTATTTGTGTTTTCCATAATAAAAAAGGCTGTCCGTATCCGTCAACATATATAATTTCAATAAAATCAGCGGCACGGAACAGCCGTTAAAATTCTAATTTATTTTTTTCGTCGGTATTGTATTTTCTTTGAATTTAACCAATTCACTGTAAGGATATTTTATAAGGACATACGCTAAAATTATAAAAATCAAAACGCCCAAGGACCAATATCCGTCAAAATCGGGTGAAAGCCCGAATACTTCTTTCAAATTAATTCCGGCTCCCACAAAACCGGCAAGAATAATGCCCACGAGAGCTTCTCCTGCAACAAGTCCTGATGCTAATAACAATCCGGTATTATTCACAATTTCTTTGTCTGCTTCATTTTCAATTTTCTTTTCGCTTATTTTATCGACCGCTAATTTTATTAAACCGCCGACAAATATTGCGAAGGTGGTGTTAAAAGGAAGGTACATTCCAACGGCAATCAACATAGGTGAAGGTGCTTTAAGAAGAATAAGAGCAATAGCAAAGAACATTCCGGCAATAACCAATGGCCAAGCCATTTCACCGCCAATAATTCCTTTGCTGATCATTGCCATCAATCCGGCTTGCGGCGCCGGTAGCGCATCACTTCCAATACCGTTGGCTTGATGGAGCAACATAATCGGGAAAACAAGAATAAGCGAAGCGAAAACAACGCCTATCATTTCACCAACTTCCATTTTCCACGGTGTACCGCCAAGCAACTGACCGATTTTCAAATCTTGCATCATATCGCCCGAAACACCGGCAACAACGCAAACAACCGAAGCAACGGCAAGAGCGGCCGTAACGCCTGCATCGCCAACCATACCGGCAGCAACCATTAATAAAGCGGCAATTAACAAGGTTGATAATGTAAGTCCGGAAATTGGATTTGACGAGCTGCCTATTATTCCCACAAGGTAACCTGCAACCGCGGCGAAAACGAATGCAGCAATTGCCATAACTATTGCAGCTAATATTGCCGTTCCCAATGTATGGGTGAACATGTTATAAACAACTATCATCGCAACAAAAATAATTCCCACTGCAATCAAAATGGGTCCGAATGGCAAATCTTTTTCAATTCTGCTCTCATCGTTGTTAGTACCGGCTTTAGCCGCTTTCAAATCGCTGAATCCTTTACCGATTCCTTGCACCAAACTTTTTCTCATCGAAAACAGAGTGTAGAAGGCACCGACGAGCATGCCGCCAACTGCAATCGGCTTAACGGTGGAATCGTATGCAGCTTTGGAAATCAATGCCCAGTTGGCACCGTTTGCGGAAAAATCAACCAAGTTGCCGTACATTAAAAACAATACAATCGGCATAAGGAAAAGCCATCCGAACACACCACCGGAAAAAGTAATAGCTGAAAGCCGGAATCCGATAATGTAGCCTACACCGAGAAATGCCGGAGATGCGGCAGGCGATGATACCAACATTCCACCTTTTTGTTTTATCGATGTTATTATTTCCGATTTACTGTTGAGTAAATTTATTTTTGATGCTCCAAATTCCCAGAAACCTTTAACGGAATCTTTAATCAAAGTAATTCCGTTCGGATTTTTGAATATTTCAATTAAAGCGCCAAGTCCCAATGTGGCAATAACAAACTTCGCACCGCTTTTACCGCCTTGACCGGCTTTCACAATTTCGGTACAAGCTTGGCTTTCCGGAAACGGAAGCGAAGCATCTTGCACGAGTGTCTTTCTTAAGATGGTAATTAATAAAACTCCAAGTATGCCGCCAACCAACATAAGAACCGTACTTTCCCAGTAATTAAATTCATCCCACACACCGCTGATAACAAATGCGGGAATGGTAAAAATTGCACCGGCAGCAAGAGCTTCACCCACCGATGCAGTGGTTCTTGCTATGTTTTCTTCCAATATATTTCCTTTGAAAATTCTTAATACTGCCATTGCAATTACTGCGGCGGGAAAAGTTGCGGCAACCGTCATCCCAGCTTTCAATCCAAGATATACATTTGCAGAACCGAGAATCATTGCAAGTAGTACTCCGAGTGTTATTGACTTAAATGATAATTCCTTCATTTCTTTTTCGGGGGGCACAAACGGTTTGAATTTTTGATCAGCCAACATTACCTCCAAGATTATTGGTAAATGAAAAATTTAACTTAAAAATGCTATGTCAAATAATCAAGGTTACTTTATTATTTAATTAATTAAAACTTCAGTTTCCTTATTCCGATATGGCAAAGCGAAAAATCGTATTTGCAAGGATCAGCTGCGTCATATTTTTTCAAATTCCCGGTAATTTCCTCCGCCATACTCCACGATACTGTTTTCTTTCCGGTTAATTTTAAGCGGCGGCTGATTTTTGCAATGTGGGTATCGACCGGAATTACAAGTTGGGAAGTTGATATTTCCGTCCATAATCCGAAATCGATTTCGTCTTTTCTGACCATCCAGCGAAGAAACAAGTTCATTCTTTTGCAAGCGCTGCCCTTCAACGGGTCTGGAAACATGAATTTCAATCCGTTTGATAGCGGTTTATCTTTTACCAAAGCCAATAAATTATTGCTGAAAAACGAAATTGAATTTTTAAGATTTTTTTCTTCCGGGAAATAATACAGCAAGAATAAATATTTTAGCGAACCATAATTTTCGTAAACTCTTTTTAGTATGTCCAAGAGTGTTTTGATATCGGAGGATGTATAAAAACGATGAACAAAATTAATATCAATATTTTGATTATTATAATTTAATATGAATTCGTATGGATTTTCACCAATTATATTGTGAAGTTTTTCCAGAGAAGATTTTATTTGGCGAATGCTGCCGTAAGCAAACACGGATGAAAGAAATGCGGAAATTTCAATATCGTGATACGAACCGTACTTTTTAGGAAACTCTACCGGGTCCGGGGAAATTTTATTTTTGTTGAATGCTCTATAGTGATATTCCAGCTTTCTTTTAAGTTGTACCCGCTGCAAGTTTTATCCGTTTGTATTAACAGTATAGGTGAACAAAAGTTGATTTTATCTTAACAAAGCTCTCATTTCCGAAATTGCTTTTTCCAAGCCAACGAAAACCGAGCGTGCAATTACTGCTTGGCCGATACTTACTTCATCGATATCTTCAATTGACGTAAACTCTTTAATATTTAAATAATTTAATCCGTGGCCGGCATTCACACCCAAACCGAGTTTCTTCGCATGCTTGGCTGCAATTCTTATTTTTTCCAGTTCGTCGAACATTTCTTCTTCGGAAGAAGCGTTTGCATAAATTCCGGTGTGAATTTCAATCAAGTCGGCGCCAATCTCCGCTGCAGTGTTGATTTGCTCAATATCCGGTTCTATAAAAAGTGAAACTTCAATATCAGCATCGTGCAATTGTTCGATTGTATTGGAAATAACTTCAATATTATCAATTACGTTCAGACCGCCTTCGGTAGTAAGCTCTTCCCTTCTTTCCGGAACTAATGTAGCAAGCTCGGGTTTTACATCGCAAGCAATATCGATAATTTCTTGAACAGCCGCCATTTCGAGATCGAGTTTTGTTTTAACGGTTTCGCGTAAAAGCCGTACATCTCGTTCATTTATATGACGGCGGTCTTCCCGCAGATGAACTACTATGCCGTCCACACCGTATTCTTCCGCCATAAGGGCAAAAGTAATTGGATCGGGATTTACTTCACCCCTTGCATTACGTAGTACGGCAATATGATCGACGTTAAGACAAAATCTCATATTTTATCCTTTCCGTAAATTTTAGAAAGACTGCCCGCAAGAACGGGCAGCCGGTTAAAGTTTTTATATTTCGAATTTAATGCCTTGTGCCAACGGTAATTCGGTACCGTAATTGATAG
>JALSTB010000155.1 GCA_026983955.1 Melioribacteraceae bacterium | reverse complement strand
GTCTTTTTCAAAATTTTTATTTTGGTACTAATCGGACTATATTAGAATTGAGACCGTAATACTCCCGCTCGTCATACCTGACAAGCAGGGGTACTAATCGGACTATCCGCCACGGGCGGACAGGTATTAGAATTGAGACTAAGTATCCCAGTAGATACCGTCAAATGTTTCAAGTACTAATCGAACTATATTAGAATTGAGACTTAATAGTATAGTATTATGTTTATTATTGTTGTTTCTTGTACTAATCGGACTATATTAGAATTGAGACGCATTCCCAGCATTGTTCCATTCCGAGCTCTCTTGGAGTGTACTAATCGGACTATATTAGAATTGAGACTGTTGTCTCTTCCCAAGTTTTCAAATCTATTTCTTCTTGGTACTAATCGGACTATCCGCCACGGGCGGACAGGTATTAGAATTGAGACTAAGTATCCCAGTAGATACCGTCAAATGTTTCAAGTACTAATCGAACTATATTAGAATTGAGACTGTCGGTAACATAAATCCAAATAAGCCGAACCAACCAAGTACTAATCGAACTATATTAGAATTGAGACTTTTCAATTACTCTTTTTATTTTGGGAAGGAGTCCGGGATGCTTCCCGCTCAGACAAAGTGATACGTACATTCGGTTGGTACCTATTTTGTCGGCAAGCCACTGTTGTGTCTTGCCTAATCGTTTTAACCGGATTGATAGAACCTCATGTTCTTCCGATTGAAATTCCTTGTTCTTTTTCATAGTTTAAACCCTTGTTAAAATTTGATTGCAAACATAAAAAAAGTAAAGGCTTGTCAAGGATTTTTTCTTTGTTTGCCTAGACTTTCTTTTAAGTTATTATATTATATGCGGTTACATTGGGAAAATTTTTTCAACAAGAAGAGATAAAACTAGCTATCGTAAAAAAATATGGTAGCGTAGAGAACTATGCTAAACAGAAAGGCGTAACGAAGCAAGCAATGTACGAACGAATCAGAACGTGTACTAAAAAGTTTCTGATTCAACTGAGAGAAGATGGTATAATCAGCAATGAATTGGTTGTCGAAAAGCCCAGTATTGCATATGGTGAAAAGCTTGTACTGAAATTATTCGAAAAAATCGAACTTCTTGAGGACAAGATAACCGAACTTGAAACAACGGTAAAAGAGCTCCGGGAAGAGAATGAATTATTAAAAGAAGAAAACCGGATTTTACGTGTGCAATTTACTAATAATAGTGAGGTGGATGCTGGAAAGAAAAAAATAAATAAAAAACACCGATAAAAGATAATATTTTTCAATTTTTTATATAGTGATTTAAATCATATTCCATTAAATTATGTCGTAATTATTCATAATAAAAAGGAATTATTAAATCATGGCTCTTATTAATTGTCCCGAATGTAACGAAAAGGTAAGTGAAAACGCTACCACATGCCCGCACTGCGGATATAATCTCAACGATTCGCCGGCGATGAGCACACTCAACAAAGTAGCTATAATTATTATCATTGGAATGATAATTTTACAAATTATTAAGTGGTTTTCACTTTAATATAAGGTTAGGATATTTCATTCCGATCAGGGGAAGCAATACAGTAGTAATAAAGTCAGAAAGATATTATCATTCTATGGAATTGCACAATCGATGAGCAGAAGGGGAAATTGTTATGACAACGCCTTTGTAGAATCATTTTTTCACACGTTAAAGACTGAGTGGTTAAATAAGTTTAAGAATACAACAAAGGAAAAAACTGAACTGAAAATTTTCGACTACATAGAAACATTTTACAATAAAAACCGGTTTCAATCTGCTCTAAATTATTATTCTCCTATGGAGTTCAGAGAAAAATTTGCCGGCGGATATTATGTTTATTAATTTTGTGTCTACTTTTTGGGGTGCAGATCAGACCGACAAGCTTTGCCGCTTCGCCTAATGTGTACTAATCGGACTATCCGCCTACGGCGGACAGGTATTAGAATTGAGACTTGAAAGCTCCATTGGGAATTGTGATGGTGGTACTGTACTAACCGGACTATTCATCTACGGCGGAGCCAAAGGCGGAAAAATTGTGGCGCATCCCGCTGTTTTGGAACAATGCGCCATCCCGACTTGAACAATATTCTGTTGTAGTGTCGGGGAGACGGGTTAGTGCTTGCTTAGATCTTCAATATAATTTCCATTTTGCTTTGCATTGTTTTTCCACCCAAGTTATTTGTGCTAACCGGACTATCGCCTACGGCGGAGCCTGCAGCGGAGCCAAAGGCGGAAGAATTGTGGCGCATCCAGTCGTTTTGGAACAATGCGCCATCCCGACTTGAACAATATTCCGGTGTGGTGATGGGGAGACGGGTTGGTGCTTGCTTCGTTTTGAAAATCAATTCGCAATTCCTTCCGTTGGCCATATCTTTAAACCAAACACATATCTTATTACTGGTTCAGCTCTACTCTTATTGCCGTGAAAAAGGCGTTCCAAAATCAAACTGATACGGGAATTGTTTCTCTACAATACCTTTTGTAGCACAAGTATTTCAAATTCGACCTTAATTAGATTAAAATGTCCGGTACACTCACAAACAACCCTGTTTCCATATCGGTTAGCAAACCATTCGTAAAAAAATTCAATTTCCTTTTTAAGCCCGCAGTGATTAGTTAAACCGGAAAAAAGAGAGAATTATACGGAAGAAACAAATTGATGTTAACTTATTTACAGTTGGGCAAAAAACGGAGGAGAACAAAAAAAAGAATTATTAAAAATTACCTTCCAGAACCACATTTCCTTCATTGTCATATCTTGTCCAATGTCCCGTGCCGTTAGCTGTCCAGGTGGTCAATTGTTTTAATATCTTGCTTCCGGTATCATAACTATATAGTTCAATATCACCCGAATTATCCTGCTTAACCGTTATCATGTGTTCTTCAACCGGTTGGTTAACATTTACATCGCTTTCCAAAATATTTACTTTGTAGTTACCGTTTTGCTGATTAAAATAGTTCAATTTTGTGCCCGGCCAAGAATTATCGAATCCCGGTGTAAAAATATTGAAAAATCCCTCTTTTGATTCAACCGTTTCCCGTGCTTCCAAGTATTTCCATTTATTATAGGTGGACGAACCGTTGGTCCCATCCAAATAAATTATCCATCCAAAGTTTGAATTATTTTCCGAATATTCCATTATAACAGACAAACCGTTTGGCAGCTTCCATGTTTTTGTCCATTCTTCATCCGTTGAATTTATTTTACCAAATTTAGATGCCGGAGGAGTTACATAAACGGATACGCTTCCAAACAAAGAGTTCGCCAGATTAATTGAATTTCTAGCTGATAAGACGTGTTGCTCAAATGTTCCTTTCATACCGGAAGGAGTTTGTATTTCTTTCATGCTTAATTTCTTCGGCGTTTGGTTATTTGAGCCACCACCCGGGGATGTCGGACCTTTTTCGGAACAACCAAAGATTAAAAGAAAAACGACGGAAAATATTATATATGCAAATTTTTTCATTGCATCCTCCTAATTTTGTGATTGTAAACGGAAAGTACTATTTATAATTTTATTTGTCAATTATAAAATATTTTTCAGGGATCCCAGCAAATAATTAAAATTTTAAAAGGGCAAAATTCCGGTAGGAAAGTAATTAAAATATTTCATTTCTAATTATTTAAATATTGCTTTTCCCATAGCAATAAAAATCCCGTCGTGTTTTACTTTTCATATTCGTTGTCTTCCGTTTTCACAGTAGCATGAGAAGGTTTTATACGTGTAAAACAGCAACGTAAGCAGTGTTGCACCCACGGCGTTTTTGAATTTTTAAGGAACCGGTTATTTTCTTTTAACCAGTTTTTTCAGCTTTTCAATTTCGTCCCGTAGATATGCCGCGCGTTCAAATTCCAAATCTTTAGCGGCTGCAAGCATTTCTTCTTCCATTTGTTTTATTAAATCTTCTTTTTGTGCAACCGTCATATACTTAATCACCGGTTCGGCTACTTTTGCGAATCCGGAATCCGTTTCTTTCTCTTTGGTTCTCACGTCGGCAATCGATGTGGATGAAAGGATTTCTTCTTTGGATTTATAAATTGTTTTCGGAGTGATTCCGTGCTTTTTGTTGTATTCCAATTGTAATTTTCTGCGGCGGTTTGTTTCGTCTATGGTTTTCTTCATCGAGTTGGTAACCGTATCGGCATACATAATGACTTTCCCGTCAACATTCCTTGCGGTTCTTCCGGCGGTTTGCATCAACGAGCGCTCGCTTCTTAAAAATCCTTCTTTATCTGCATCGATAATTGCCACAAGCGATACCTCGGGCAAATCCAATCCTTCCCTTAAAAGGTTCACGCCCACCAATACATCAAAATCACCGATTCTCAAATCCCTTATAATTTCAACCCTTTCAAGCGCATCTATATCGCTGTGAATATAGCGCACTTTGATATTTATTTTATCGAGGTAATCCGATAAATCCTCAGCCATTTTTTTCGTTAAAGTTGTAACCAATACCCGTTCGTTTTTCGCCACTCGATTTCTTATTTCGCCAATCAAATCGTCAATTTGGCCTTTTACCGGTCTTACTTCAATTTCCGGATCGAGCAAACCCGTGGGGCGAATCACTTGTTCCACCACAACACCTTTGGTTTTCTCAAGTTCGTAGGGACCCGGCGTGGCGCTCACGTAAACAACTTGATTGGTAAGCGCTTCGAATTCATCAAACTTCAATGGCCGGTTATCCAAT
This sequence comes from Melioribacteraceae bacterium, assembly GCA_026983955.1. GTDB lineage: Bacteria > Bacteroidota > Ignavibacteria > Ignavibacteriales > Melioribacteraceae > BMS3ABIN04. The sequence continues at coordinate 3,387 of JALSTB010000155.1, read as the reverse complement.
GCCGAGGGTAAACGGAACCCGTATTCTACAAGGGTTTCTTTCCGCGCACGGTCGCCGTTGTACATTCCCCTGATTTGCGGAACAGTAACATGGGATTCGTCAATGATCAATAAATAATCTTCCGGAAAATAATCCAACAAACATGCTGGTCGCGAACCGGGAGCCCTTCCGTCCAAATGTCTCGAGTAATTTTCTATTCCCGAACAATAACCGATTTCTTTCATCATTTCAATATCGTATCTTGTCCGCTGTTCCAAACGTTGTGCTTCAAGGTATTTTTCTTCCGCCCGGAAATATTTCAGCCTTTCTTGCAATTCTTCTTCTATTGTTTTGATTGCGCGTCTTAATTGCTCTTGAGTTGTTATAAAATGCTTTGCCGGATAAACCGGTACACTGTCAACTTCTTTAATAAAATTTCCTGTAATCGAATCGATAAGCGAAATTCTTTCCACTTCATCATCCCAGAATTCTATACGGATTGCTTCCTCGTCTTCGTAAGCGGGAATAATTTCAACCACGTCGCCCCGTGCACGGAACGTCCCGCGTGAAAATTCGAAATCGTTCCGTACGAAATGGATATCGACAAGTTTGCGAAGGAAATTTTTTCTATCGAGAGTTTGACCTTTATTTACAAATAAAATCTGCCGTGCGTATTGATCGGGTGAGCCGATTCCGTAAATACAACTGACGCTTGCAACGATTATTACATCGCGTCTTCCTTCGATTAAGGAAGTTGTCGCTTTCAGCCGCAGTCTGTCGATTTCTTCGTTTACCGAAAAATCTTTCTCGATGTAAAGGTCACTCTTCACAACGTAAGCTTCGGGTTGGTAATAATCGTAATAACTGATAAAAAACTCAACCGAATTATCCGGGAAAAAAGATTTGAATTCGGAATACAGTTGTGCGGCTAAAGTTTTGTTCGGCGAAATAATTAATGTCGGTTTGTTCACATTCGCAATTACGTTCGACATTGTAAAAGTTTTGCCGCTGCCCGTTACACCAAGCAATACTTGATGCTTGTCGCCCCGTAAAATTCCTTCGGTAAGTTGCCTTATCGCTTCGGGTTGATCGCCCGCAGGTTTATAGTTGGATACTAATTTAAATTTTTCCATCCGTCAAACAAATGAATTAAATAACCTTACATAAAAGCAAAACTTTTGTAAAAAGTCAATTTTAGCACCGGGAAAATTTTCCGGTAGTCCAAATTATTTTATTGCCGGTTGTTCCCGTTTGCTTTTTCTTAAGTATTAATCTAATTTTCAAAGTAACAAAAAAGGAAATTAATTATGCACAGGGAAATTCACTCCTGGTACAGCCCGAACCTGTACAAAAACATGGAAATAGCGGTTTACGGTCATTACGGGTTTGCACTTTTAATGTTTCCCACGGCAGGCGCCGATTTTCTTGAATACGAAAGATTCCAGATGATTGATGCCATTGCCCCGTTCATCAACGAAGGAAAATGCAAGGTTTTTTCAATCAACAGTATTAACAACGAAAGTTGGCTTAACAAACAGATGTACCCGCCGCACAAGTCAATCCGGCACGGTCAATATAATCAATATGTAGTTGAAGAAGTGGTTAATTTCATTTTCAATCATTGTCACGGTCAAGTTCCCATTATTACTACGGGTGCTTCACTCGGAGCTTATCATGCGGCAAACATGTTTTTCAGAAGGCCCGATTTATTTCGCGGAACAATTGCAATGAGCGGCGTCTATGATCTCAAAAGATATACCGACGGTTATTACGACCAACATGTGTACTTTAATTCCCCTGTGGATTATTTGCCCAACCTGACAGACGAAAACCTGCTTAACAGAATGCGGAATAATTTGGGAATTGTAATTGCTTCGGGACAAGGCGAGTATGAAGACCCCGGCGCATCAATCCACTTGTCTAATATTTTAAATTCGAAGGGAATAAAGCACTGGCTTGATTTATGGGGGCACGATATGCGCCACGATTGGCCAACGTGGAGGGAAATGTTACCGTATTTTTTAAGTAATTGGAAAATTTAAACATCATGACAATAAAAGAAATTCAACAAGAATTAATAGATGAGTTCGGTTTCTTTTCCGGTTGGGAAGAACGTTACAAATATATAATTGATTTGGGAAAGGAACTCGAACCTTATCCCGAAGAATATCGTACCGATAAATACAAAATCACCGGATGCCAATCGCAAGTATGGCTTTATCCGGAATTTAAAAACGGAAAGCTTTACTTTAAAGGTGACAGCGACGCTATGATTGTCAAGGGACTTGTCGCACTTTTGTTGAGGGTTTATTCGGGACAAACGCCCGACGAAATTCTTTCGAACCCGCCCGACTTTTTAAATAAAATCGGAATTGAAAAACACCTTTCACCAACCCGGAACAACGGCTTAAACTCAATGCTTAAACAGATTAAACTTTACGCATTGGCATACAAAACCCTTTCAGAAAAACAGTCCGGTCAATCATGATGTTTTCCGGAAAGTCTTCAAGCGGTTCATCAGCTGTAATATTTCTGATGAGCATTTTACTAATCACCGGTGTTCAACTTAACGCTCAAACAGGAAAAATTAAAAATAAAAAAGCCTTCTTCGAAAAGCTTGCACGTAAGAAACAAAAAACAATAGTTCAAAAAGAATTAAACATTGGCGGCAAAGCCATCCCTTCGGAAGGAACGGTAAAAGCTTTGTTCATTTTCATCCAATTTGATGATGACTCAACAACAAAAAGCAAAAATTGGCCTTACGATACAATAAACCTACCGGACTGGACAAAGCAATTTGTTGAAAACAAACCTACCGCTAAATTCAAAGTTAATAACTTGACCCAATACTTTTACGAGATGTCGAACGGCAAACTGTTTTTAACCGGCGACGTTTACCCGGAACTTGTGCGGCCTGTGCGCAGCATGCATTCCTACAAAAACATTTCCGAGGTAAATACGGAAATACTAACCCGCCTTGATGATAAAATAGATTTTTCAAAATATGATAATTGGAGCAAAGACGAAAACGGAAAGTTCGTAATGAAACCGGACGGCAAAGTGGATATGATTTTTTTAATTTACAGAAATTTCCCTAACAAATTGTTCTTTAATCAAGGTTGGACGGGCATAGCACATCTTTATTTATCACGGAGATATTTACAAACAAACGACGGAGTAATTATAAAGTCGGGCAGTCTCGATAAAGGTTCCGGTATAATTATACGCGGCGGCAAAAACGGTTTTTACTGGCTAAAATATATTGCCGCTCACGAATTCGGTCATTTTTTATTAGGCGCCGGGCACATTGAGGGAACAACCAATTTGGCATTAATGACCGGCGGACCCGTCTGGAACGCAAGCCGCGGTATGCATTCGTGGGAAAGAGCGCGCTTAGGTTGGATGAAA
>JALSTB010000154.1 GCA_026983955.1 Melioribacteraceae bacterium | reverse complement strand
AAAATTCCCGGCGTTACCGGCGTTGGTGTTGGAAAACATAACGGTAAATTTGTAATCAGAATATTGGTCTCCAAAAAAAATAAAGAATTAATAGAGAAAATTCCCGCATCAATTGAGGGAATTGATATATATGTGAAATTTACGGATGAAATCACCGGAAATTAAAAACAATCTGCAAGTTTGTATTCAAACATTAACAATTCAACTTTTCTTGCCGATAATTGAGTTAGAAAATTTAACAAAAATACTTTTACCTTACATATATGTCAGCAGAACTGGAATTGGTTTACCGGCTCGTTAAAGAGTTAAAGAAAATCAGAAACAAATTACCCGAATGGGCAAGGGCTTACAGAACAGAGCAATTCGGAAAAGCTCAGGAAATCGAGATGATGCAAAAAGCCCTTGAGATTGATAAACTCCTTCGCTTCTTGAGTGTGGATTGGATAGAAGAAGATAATTCAAAATAATTCCTCCGTAAAACATTTCCCGCTTTCAACAATATTCTTAATTTTCCAAATTTCTGTTATATTTGCACATTTACAATTAATGCTTGAGGTGTAACATCGCACGGAAAAACGAACAAAACAGTGTAATTGAAAAAATTGTTTCCCTCTCGAAACGAAGGGGATTTGTATTTCAATCGAGTGAAATTTACGGCGGCTTAAACGGTTGCTGGGATTACGGTCCGCTTGGCGTTGAGCTGCTTAACAATATTAAAAGCGAATGGTGGAAAGCAATGACCTACCGCGACGATGTGGAAGGACTGGATGCGGCAATACTGATGCACCCGAAAGTTTGGGAAGCCTCAGGGCATGTGGAAAACTTTACCGATCCGATGATTGATTGTAAACAATGCAAAGCACGTTTCAGGTTGGATACACTTGCCGAGTTCCTTTCCGGTAAACGGAAAGAAAAAGCAATTAAACAACTCGTGCAAAATTTGGAAGAAATAAATTCCGACTTGCTGCCGGAATTAAAAGAAATTGTTTCTGCTGATTTGGAATTAAACGATAAATTTACCTCCATTCTCGAAAAAGATAAATTAAGTGAAGCTCTTCTTTCGCTTGTAAGCTGCCCGCAATGCGGAACAAAAAATTCATTTACCAAACCGCGCAGTTTTAATTTGATGTTCAAAACTTTTTTGGGTCCGGTTGAAAAAGAGGGAAATGCAATTTATTTGCGACCCGAAACTGCCCAGGGAATTTTCGTTAATTTTCTGAACGTCCAAAATGCAAGCAGGCAAAAGCTTCCGTTCGGTATTGCTCAAATCGGTAAAGCTTTCCGTAATGAAATTAACACTAAGAACTTTTTGTTCCGCACACGGGAATTCGAACAAATGGAAATGCAATATTTCGTTAAACCGAGTGACGATAAAAAATATTATGATCAATGGAAAGAAATTAGAATGAATTGGTACAAATCACTCGGAATGACGCCGGAAAAATTACGCTATCATGATCATCCCGAAGATAAATTGGCACACTACGCAAAGGAAGCCACCGATATTGAATATCAATTCCCATTCGGCTGGGGTGAAATAGAAGGGATACATAACCGGACGGATTTCGACTTAAGACGCCACGAAGAATTTTCGGGGAAATCACAAAAATATTACGATGAAGAATTAAAAGAAAAATACATTCCTTATATTATCGAAACTTCTGCGGGTGCAAGCCGGGCATTCATGGCTTTTCTGGTGGATGCTTATCACGAAGAGGAAGTAAAAGGTGAAAAACGGGTTGTATTGAAATTTCATCCTAAGCTGGCGCCAATTAAAGCCGCAATTTTACCTTTGGTCAATAAAGACGGTATGCCTGAAATTGCAAAGAAAATCGAAACGGAATTACGCCCGCACTTAAAAGTGTTTTACGACGATAAAGGCGCAATAGGAAGAAGATACCGGCGTCAGGATGAAGCCGGCACGCCTTTCTGTATTACTGTCGATTCCCAAACACTGGATGACAATACGGTTACGGTCCGGGAACGCGATTCCATGCAACAAGTGAGAATTAAAATTCCGGAAATTCTGGATTATCTCATCGTCAAATTGAAATAAGCGGAAAGCAGAGTCAAACCGGTTTAATGCCGGGATATGTTGACGGAATTTCAAAATTTATAAATTCAATTAGTTTAATATTAATGAAAACCGTAAAGCGGTCGTTAAAAAATCCGGCGTTGGTTTGGACTTTTATATTTTTCTTTGCCGGAATAACAAATGCGCAAAGTAAAGAAACGGTAAACGTAACCGTCCGTGAAGTGCTGCAAAAATATGTTGAAGCAACCGGTGGAAAAAATAATTTGTTAAAAGTTAAAGATAAAACGGTTGTGCTTGAATCGGTTAACAGTGGAATTAAAGTACAAATTGTCATCAAACAGAAAGCTCCCGGAAAATTTTTTCAAACAATCGACTTTGGAACGACCGAATATGAAACGGTCTTCGACGGTTCACATGCGAAAATTGTTGCAATGGGACAAGAAGAGCGGTTGACCGGAAAACAATTGGAATTGTTAAAAATCCGTGCCCTGATGTATTTACCGGTTCAATTTGAAAAATCCGGTTTGAAACCCGAATTGACGGGAGTTGTACGGATAAACGGAAATGATGTTTATAAGGTAACTTTCAAAACCCCCTCGGGTACCGGATTCGTGCAATATTTCGATAAAAAAAGCGGTCTTAAAATAAGAGAAGAATTTCCTTTGATTATGAATAATCAAAAATTTAATGAAATCACGGAGTTCGGAGATTACCACGAAGTAAGGGGAGTGAAATATCCATTTAAGTTAATTCAAAAAGCAGGGGATTCTTCAGTGGAATTTAACGTTAAATCCATAGAAATAAACTCCGGTTTGGATGACAATCTGTTTGCGGCCGATTGAAACGTGCGGAAAAATAATGCGCGATATTTAAATAAACAGATATTTAAGAAATGAAAAAACGTAATATTTCGGTAATCGTATTCGATCTCGGGAACGTTTTAATTCCGTTCGACTACTCCGGCTTTTTGCAGGAATTGAACGACAGACAAAACGGGTTGGGTGATGAATTTGTTCTGCGATATAAAAACGAATATAACATTCACCGCGATTTTGAAAAGGGGAGGTTAAGCAAAACCGGATTTTTGGAAATCATGATGGAATGGACAAATTATCAAATGACCGAGGAAGAGTTTTGTCATTACTTTTCCGATATTTTTACCTTAAATGAAGATGTTGCCGGTTTATTACCCGGATTGAAAAATAATTATACTCTGGTTCTCCTTTCCAACACCAATGAAATTCATATGGAATACGGTTGGAAAAAATATGATTTTTTGAAATACTTCGATAAGTTGATTTTATCGCATCAAACCGGTGCAGCCAAACCGGAGCAAGAGATTTACAAAGCCGTTGAAGAATTTACCGGCAAACCTGCTGAGGAACATATTTTCATTGATGATATAAAAGAATACACTGAAGCCGCGAAAAAATTGGGATGGGATGCAATTCATTATACCGGTTTTAATAATTTAAAATCGGAATTTTTGAAAAGAAACATTATTCCCGGTGGATTTGCTTCCGGTTAATTGCCGGTTTCTTCCGCTATCCATTGTTTCCATATCTCCGGTTGATATCCGAGCGTGACCTTTGTACCGTTTCGTACAACAGGCGTCTTAAATAATAACGGGTTTTCCAAAAGTTCGGTTTCCGTATCGTAAACCATATACTGCAAATTTCTTTTTTTGAATTCCTTCCCGTTTTTATCGATTAATTCTTCGAGTGGTATTGCATGTTTTATATTCTCCAGCTCGCCTTTGCTGATTCCTTTTTCGTTAAGATTACGAAAATGATATTTTATTCCGCGTTCCTTGAAAAACCGTTCCGCCTTTTTTGTGTCATTGCATTTTTTCGTTCCGAAAATTTGAATATTCATTTGCCCGCCTTTGTTTGTTATAAAATCCGGAAATATAAAAAACAAATTAATAAAAATAACATTATTGAAATGGAACGGCGCCTTTAAAACCGGAACATCCTGAATTTGCTTTGAAACTTTATTTGGCTTATTTGAGTAGAAAACAATATATTTCAAAATTCAAAACGGTTACGGATTTGAGATTGAACGGAAAAATTATTTTAAAGTTAAAAATAAAGATTTTATTAATATTATTTTTAAGCATATCTGCTGTTAGTTCCGCCCAGCTTAACGATTCGCAGTTCGATTCATTAATAACCGCCGGAATTTACCAGATTTACAATATCAAATTTGAACAGGCTGAAAAAACATTCGAGCTTGTCCGGCGTAAATATCCGCATCACCCCGCAGGAAAATTTTTCGATGCAATGATTGTTTGGTGGAAAATAATGCTCGATACAAAAAACGAAAGCTACGACGATATTTTTGTGGATAAATTGGAAAATGTTATCGCTATGTGCGACAGTATTTTAGACGAAGATCCCGGAAACATCGACGCAATGTTTTTCAAAGGTGGCTCGCTCGGCTTCCGCGGCAGATTGTATGCTTTGCGGAAAGAATGGCTGAATGCCGCTTTGGACGGGAAAGACGCTCTTCCTCTGGTTTACAAGGTTTACGAGTTGGATCCGGAGAATGTGGAGGTTAAACTAGGTTTCGGTATTTATAATTACTACGCAAAAGCAATTCCGGAAAAATATCCGTTTATCAAACCTGTGATGATTTTCTTTCCCGAAGGTAATAAAGAATTGGGAATTAAACAGTTGAAAGAAGTTGCGCAGCGTGCAAAATATGCGAAAATTGAAGCACGGTTTTTTCTGCTGACTTTGTATTATCAATATGAAGAGAAATATAATCAAGCACTGTATTATGCCAAAATGCTCGTTAATGATTTTCCCGATAATCCTACATTTCAAAGATATTACGGGCGGATTTACGTTCGCAAGGGTGATTACAAAAGCGCAGTTTCGGTCTTCGGAAACATTTTAGCCAAATGTAAAGCCGGACTTACCGGATACACTGAAAAAGTTGAACGTGAAGCGGTTTATTATATCGGTGTGAAATACGATATTGATAAAAAACTCGATTCCGCACTTGTAATGTTTAACCGTTGTGTGGAACTTTCCGGAAAAATCGACGGTGACGAACCCTCCGGTTTTCAAGTAAATGCAGTCTTGTATTTGGGAATGGTATATGACCAGCTTAATCAGAGGGAGAAAGCAATTGCACAGTACAAAAAAGTTTTGGCTATGGACGAGTATAAAAATTCACATGAGCGCGCGGAAAAATATTTGAAGCGTCCTTACTTGCATTAAAATGAAGTGGTTACACCGATTCTGTGTAGTGCTCCGATAAAGCCCATCGATGAATAAGCATAATCGATATGATATTCTTTTACAACGAAACCCACGCCTATGCTGAATCCGGCAATTCCTGCGGTTGTCCCGATTTTAAGTTCGCGCCGTTTTTCGTTATCGTAACCAAAACGCAAACGCAAAACTTTAGAAAGCCGGAATTCACCGCCAACGGTAAATTGCTTGAAACGGTCTTTCTCTTCGTTCAATTTATTTAAAGAAACATAGAAGGTGAAGGGCAAATGTTCAAGTGTTTTTGAAACCCCGATTCTTATATCCAGCGGTAACTCTTCCCGCGTGCTGTAAAAATATTTTATTTGGGTTCCGGCATTAAGAATAGATAAGCCGAAATTCCATTTACTGCCCGGAATTGTGTATTGTAATCCGAGGTCGAATCCTATGCCGGTTGAGTATCTGTCGGCAATTGAAGAATAGATGAATTTTGTATTTACACCGTAATAAAAATTGTTGCCCAACTCGTTTGAATAACCAATTGTCAAAGCAAATTCACCGGCACCGAATTTACCGGTTTTCTCTCCGAATTCGTTTGCTTCGGTGAAACTTCCGTAATTGATATATTGAATACCGGCTCCGAATCTTCCGATGCCCTCGAACAATTGGGAATATGCCAAGCTAACAGAATTTATATCCAATAAATGTTTTAAGAAGGAAAACGAGGCCGGTTTCTTTTCCAATTGTGCAATTCCGGCCGGATTGTAAAATATTACGTTCGGGTCATCGTTGTTCGATACGAAACTGCCGGCTAACGCCGCAGCGCGCGGACTGGTATCGAGACGGAGAAATTCAAAAGTGTTCTGCGCAAATATTACATTCGAAATTAAAACCAATAAAATCAGTTTCTTCATTAACTCCTCAAAATTTACGAGACGATATTAAATATAAAAAAAATTAATGGCAAGGTAATTAATTTTTCAGCCGGATTTTCCCATTGTAGAAAATGGGATTTATTTAAAGTGCAACGGAACTTTATCCGCTTACGTGCCGTTTAAGTAAGAAGTTGATTTATATTAACCTTGATTGGCACTTTACATCTAAGTAAATTTGAAACCGGATAAGTAAAACTTAAACGGAATGCCTGATTTATGATTCGTTACGTTTTTTTTATGTCAATTATGTTGTGTACGGTGCTGCATGGGGAACTTTCTGCACAGCCGGAGTCAAACATGGAAGTGATTAATTCCCTTTTGGATAAATCGGTTGATATGATTTTCCCTTCCGTTGAAAATAGCGGAGAATTGTTATTTGAATACAACTCGCCGCCACAATTGAAACGGTTCGAAAACAGAATAGTTTACGCATTGACCGGGAAGGGGATTAATGTTTTAAAAAATAAACCGTCCGGCTTGAAATTAAATTATGCTTTGGATGATGTTTCGGTGGATTTTTCCGAAGCATTCCGTGAAAGTTTTTTAGGCGGATATAAAACCGAAAGAAAAATAAAAATATCGGGAAGTTTTATTTTGTACGAAAACGGAAAAGTTTCGAAAGGTAAATACTTTAATCTTCTCAAAGCCGATACGCTGGATTATGAAAATATCAACGATTTCAATAACGGTTTTGTTGCAGAAATTGAAAAACCCGGGATACCGTTTTTCGACAGTCTCCTCGAGCCGGTAATTGCTCTTGGAACCGTAGCGGTTGCAATTTTTCTGTTTTTCACGGTCAGATCGAACTAAGATTACCGATTTGAGAGGTGAAAAAAAATAGTTAGTTTTACAGTTTGAATTTAATACGGAATGTTTATGAATTACGGAAAATACGTCGTTTTAATATTAATGATTTTTGTATGGTCATGTTCGGGTAGTAAAAATACTACGGACATGTTGCCTGAAGAACATTTGAAATATGCCATGTCGTTGTATAATGACGGTGATTACGAAGAAGCAATCAAGGAATTTCAATCTATTATTCTTCAATATGCTGGTAATCCGGTTAATGATGACGCCCAATTTTATTTGGGAATGGCTTATTACAAACAAGAGCAGTATTTACTTGCCGCATACGAATTCAGTAAATTGATAAGGGATATTCCGGCAAGTCCGCTTGTTCCCGATGCCCAATTCATGCTGGCCGATTCGTATTACGAACTTTCGCCGCCGTATCCTCTTGAGCAAAGTTATACAAAAAAAGCCATCGATGAATTTCAAGCGTTCATTGATTATTTCCCGTTGGATAAAAGGGTTGAAGAAGCCGAAAAGAAAATTCGGGAATTAAATGAAAAACTTGCCGAAAAGGAATACAATGCGGGATTGATTTATGAGAAGATGGAATATTACAATGCAGCAATAATCTATTATGAAAGGGTGTTCGAAACATATCACGATTCCAAATATGCCCCGGTTGCATTGTACCGTAAAATCAAATTGTTGATAGATAAAAACAGAAAGAATGAAGCGCTTAAAGATATAGCAACGTTTTTGGCAAAGTATTCCGGTAGTGAATATGCCGGTGAATTAAAAAAACTGCAAAACGAAATTATTGCATCGAAATAAAATATGCCGGAAAGAAAAAGTAAACGTGTAAGCGAATCGATTATCACAATGACGGAGCTGGTTTTGCCGCACCATACGAATCAGCTCGGGAATTTGCTTGGCGGTCAGCTTATGCACTGGATTGACATTTGTGCTGCACTTGCCGCCGGAAAACATTCGCAAAGGGTTTGCGTTACCGCTTCGGTCGATAAAATAGATTTTCACGAACCGATTAAACTGGGAGATGTTGTAACCCTTGTCGCTTCGGTGAACAGGGCATTTAAAACTTCGATGGAAGTGGGCGTTAAAGTTCACGCTGAAAATTTTTCGAAAGGGAAATGTGTTCATACCAATTCGGCTTATCTGACGTTCGTAAGCGTTGACGAAAATAACAAACCTGTGGAAACATTCGGAATAATACCGGAAACCGATGAAGAAAAAAGAAGATATGAAGAAGCGCTCCAAAGGAGGCAAAACCGTCTGGAATCCCGCCGTGGCGGCAAATAAAATTTTAATCTTTTTTCTGTTTGCCAAAGTTTTATTCGCACAAATTACATTGAACGGTTTCTGCCAGGTTAATCAATTTACCATTCCGGAAGGATTTTCCAGATTTAAAATAATTGACATCGACGGTGATACTGAAAAAGAAGTAATACTTATCGGTTCACCGGAAAAAAGATTTGCCGTAATTAACAAAACCGGCAAAAAATTTACCGTTGCGCAGAAATTCTTTTTCTATCCGTTATCCGATTTCGGAAAATTCAATTCCGTTCAACCGCTAGGTGATTTTTATCTCTTTGCTTCGGAGAAAAAAAGAAAAATAGGACTTACATCTTTTACGGATAAAGGCTCGATGATTTTGCTTAACAGGAAGAGCCTCGATTCCTACCCCGGAAAACTTCTAATTGGCGATGTTAATAACGACGGTCGTAATGAAGCAGTTGTTTACGGCAATAACTTTAACGGTTTGTCCCTTGTTACACAACTTAAATATAAGTTATCTGAAAATAAAATAATTAAAAATAAAATATTATCATCCTTGAAATTTATAGATTTGGATTACGACGGCTTTCCGGATTTAGCGGCAATTGATTTGATTGCAAATGAGATTGTTCTTCTGATGAACGATAACAACGGATTCTATAAAGTAACAAGAAGCATACCTTTCCGGCAAAATATAAAAAATCTTTCCGTACTCGATTTTAACGGGGATGATTTTACCGATATTTCCTTTTCCGCCGGTAATTCCGTTGTAATTTTGTTTGGCGATTCGGTTTCCTCCTTTAACCGAAAGAAAACGATTGGCACTCCGCAAAGCATTTATGAATACGGTTTTTCCGATTTCAATTCAGACGGAATGCCGGATTTAATTTATCTGGACGACAATAAAAAAGATTGCTATCTGAAACTTTCGAACGGTAAGGAATATTCTCAACCGTTTTTACTAAGCGGTGGAAACGTTTTTACCGAAATGAAAATTGGCGGTTTTTCCAATTCCAGTTTGCAATTAATTTCACCGGGCGGAAGATTTTACGGTTATTCAAAATTTGAGTTGACCGATTCCGTTGCGATTAAATTAGGGGGGAAAGTCAAAAAGTTTTATGTGGATGATTTGAATTTTGACAAGCAGCTCGATTTTTATTTTATCGATTCATACGACAACACGTTGAAAACATTGACCGGCAAGGGCACGGAATTTTTTTCTACTTTATTCGTTGACGATTTGGTGGAAAAACACAACGAGATTGATTTGTTTAAGAAATCCGGAGCACAAGTTGAGTTTCATTGCTATTCTCCGGGCGGGAGATTGGTTGAAATATTAACCCGTGATTTCAACGGCTACAGAATTAAGCGGGAAGCCGTTTATTCGTCTTTTCCTATAATTTCGGTTATTGCACATTCCGGTTCGTCAATAGCTGTACTCGAAAGAAACAGCGATAGCCTCCTTGTGGAAAGCTTTGACCGGCTTAAAGGGCATTTTGTAAATTCCAACACGATGTTAATCGATACTAATTTTGTAGGTAAAGCGGTTACCGTTAAAGAGAGTGGTTCCGTTTATTACTATGTCCGTAATACAAAGGGAATTATTTTTAAAAAATATAATCCTCTTACCGGAAGTGAAAATATAGTCGATTTATCAAAGGTTAAAGCGGACGGTGATTCGGTCAATACAAAAGTTACGGTGATACTAAATGCAGATAAAAATGAATCGTTGCATATCACAAACAGTGAAAACAACTTTACGTTTTTCCTCTTGAAAAACAAACGGTTAATAAAATTAAATGTAAAAGGGGAAGATATTCCCGCCCGGATTAAAGATTCATCAAATTTGAAAATTTATGAGAACAATAAAAATAAAGCGTATATTTACCTTTACGATGCAGAATCAAAATACGTTTACAGTGCGAAACTGTTGAAGGAAAAAAATAAAATCGATTTTGTGAAGTTATTCAAGATTCATGCTCCATCATATTTTGAAATATTGCAACTTAACAACAAAAAATATTTCGTCTATTCCGATTCGCTTGAAAATACTATCAATTTCAGGACGGTGAATGATTAAAGCTTATATATTTATAATTGTGCTTATAATTTTGAACTCAAACCTTTATTCGCAAAATACCGATTCTCTCTTCAGCGAGTTAATTAAAATTACAAACGGTTCGGCACCGCAAAGTAAAAACGGAACAATTCAAAACGTAAACAATACTGTAAAATGTGCTTTCGGTCTGGTGGCATCAATCAAATCTAACATCGATAAATTCTCAAAAGAACAACAATACCGGATACAACAAATAATGCAAAGACCTTCCGCCGATACAAGCATTGTTTCACCGTCCGGTTTTTTCCGCGTTCATTATTTTTTCGATAATACAAACAAACCGGGTTATGATATAAATCAATTGGCTGTTGCATTGGATTCGGCATACAACTTCGAAGTAAATTATCTCGGCTATCCGCCTCCGCCTAAAGATAACAATGCAGGTGGAGACGATAAGTATGATGTTTACGTCCTTAACTTGTCCGGCGGGCTTTACGGATATACCGAGCCGGAAGATCAAGTTACCAATTTAACAAGTACTTCTTTCATGGTGATGGATAACGATTTTGCGAATTACAACACTACCGGAATTAATGCGGCAAGGGTTACCGCCGCACATGAATTTCATCATGCAATACAATTGGGGAATTATATTTTCAGAGAAGAAGATACTTGGTATTATGAACTTACTTCCACATCGATGGAAGAATTTGTGTACGACGATGTAAACGATTACTACGCTTATATGAACTCTTATTTTTACCGTCCGTTCTCAACAATATCGGCACACAGCGGATACGATTTGGCAATTTGGAACATATTTTTAGTTGAACGTTTTGCACCGGAAAACTCTATGTTGGGTTTCAACATTATTAAACGCAGTTGGGAACTTCTGGTGGATGACCGCGCATTGGTTGCAATCGCAAAAGCAATACAAGAAAAAGGTTATTCGTTCAAGCAGGAATTTAACACGTTTGGTATTTGGGTTTACTTTACAGGTTACAGAACCAAATCCGGAAAATATTTTGATGAAGCAGCCAATTATCCGCTTGTTCAGCCCACAACAACCATTGAATTCGTTCCTCCCAAAAAAGAAGTAATGATTAACTCCGAGCCGGTTTCAAATAACTATTTGGTGTTTCCCGATTTTTCAAAAGGGTTTACCGACACACTTGTTTCAATCATTTCAAATACCGACATTGAAGGAGGTTTGGATCCGCAGAATAACGGATTGAAGTTCGATTACTCTTTATCCTCTGAAAATTCGGACGGATATAAAAAAATAAATGAATTTTACTATTCCAAAATTTCACCGGACAACACGGAGAAATTGTATGAATCGAATATTTTTAATAATGTATTGACTAAAGGACAATTAAACCGGAACGAAATCGATTATGCATTCCCGCAACCGTTCGAATATGGCAACAGTGGTTCGTATTTGAACTTGCCTGCCGCTCTTAACGAAAGCGGTTATGCCGATTTCAATATTTATACTACCGGAATGGATTTGGTTTTTTCGGGGAGAGCCAAAATATTTGCAACCGACAAAATTACAGTTGTATGGAACGGAATGGATTCAAATGGAAACAAACTTCCTACCGGAATTTATTTATATGTTACCAAATCCGGCAATACAATTAAAAAAGGAAAAATATTAATTCAAAATAAATAAATTTTAATATATGCCGTATTCTCTTGAACTCGATAATATTTCAAAAAGCTTCGGCAGAAGATTGATTTTTAAGGGAATCGATTTTCACTTTTCCGAAAACAAAATTTACGGAATTGCCGGAAGCAACGGTTCGGGAAAATCGACATTGACAAAAATTATTGCCGGCGTCCTCTCACCAAGCAAAGGTAAAGTGGTTCATTTCAATGATAACACCGAAATAATTCCGGAAAAACTTCATAACTATTTGGGATTTGTATCGCCCTACCTTGTGCTTTACGATGAATTTTCCGCCGTTGAAAATTTGCAATATTTTGCAAAAATCCGCGGAATAAATTATGATGAAAATAAAATAAATGATTTATTGAAACGTTTCGGTTTGTTAAAGCGTGAAAACGATTTGTTGAAAGCTTACTCATCTGGAATGAAACAAAGAATGAAATTCATTTTTGCATTACAACATTCTCCAAAACTGTTACTGTTGGATGAACCGACTTCGAATCTTGATGATGAAGGAAAAGAAACCGTGTACGGTGTTATCGGAGAGGTTAAAAAAAATTCGGTGGTGATTATTGCATCGAATGAAAAAAACGACCTTGAACTTTGCGATGAGATTTTGGAAATTGCCAAGTATAAAACTAACTCGAATCATCCGAAGAAATCAAAACAATGAAAGCGTTAGCGTTATTTAAAAAGGATTGGGAATCGGAACTGCGTACAAGATACGCTATAAATGCTTTGGCAATGTTCATTTTGGTTACCATTTCGGTAATTATGTTTTCAATTGGAGATGAACCGGTATCGGAATATTTAACCGGCGGATTGTTTTGGGTGGTGATTTTCTTTTCGGCAATGTCCGGTCTTTCACGAGTATTTGTTACCGAAGAAGAAAGGGGGACAACCCTCACACTGCAATTAATTGCATCACCGTCCACCGTGTTTTTCGGTAAACTTATTTTTAATCTGGTGCTCGTTTATTTGATGGTAGCTGCAATTACCTTTTTGTATTCTATTTTGTTTGAAAAATTTGTTATTCAAAATTTATTATTGTTCACCGTTGCTCTTTTGTTGGGAAGTACGGGTATTGCAATTTCGTCAACTCTGATTGCGGCAATAATTTCAAAGGCAAATACAAAGGGAACACTTTACCCCGTGTTGTCTTTCCCGATTCTGCTACCGTTGATTTTAACGCTTGTAAAGCTTACTCAATTTTCCATGGACGGTGAAACGTTTGAATTTGCTTGGGTTTACCTCGCAATTCTGGTTAGTTATAATGTAATAATGTTCACCGGCGGCGTTATGTTATTCGATTTTATTTGGAAAGATTAATATTTAAAATTTTATAAATATATGAATAAATATTTAATAATCTTGAAAATATCGTTCCTTTTTGCAATTTCTCTGAATGCACAGACTGATACAATTAAATACCCTTGGCCGGTTCAACCGTTAAATTCTTCCCACGGGATTAACGGCACATTCTGCGAATTCAGAAATACCGGCTCATCCGATCATTTTCACAATGCTGTTGATATCGGAAAAGCCGACGGTGAACCGGTGTATGCTTGCTTGGACGGAATTGTTAATAGTAAAAGAACAAATGGTACCAACTCATACATAAATATTAAAACGGTTTTCGGATTCAGAAAAAAACACCTTACCTACTATCACGTTGTACCTAATCCTTCTTTGGATATTGGCGATAGCGTAAAAGCTGGTATTACTGTTGTGGGTTCGATTGCCAACGGGGCGGCACATGTTCATTTAATTGAAAGAGAGCTAATCAGCGCTTCCTCATCAAGTTTGGGTACGGAAATAAATCCGGTTAGAAAGGGTGGCGGACTGACACCTTACAACGACAGTTATACACCTGTAATCCATTCTTCTTCGCTTGAGTTCAGAAAGAATAACTCTGATGTGCGAATTGACAAAAACAGTTTGAATGGCAAGGTTGATATTATTATTAAAGTGGAAGAAAAGAACGGCAGCTATTCAACACAAGCCAATAACGGAACATATTTGCTCGGTTATAGAATTTGGAATGCCGATACAACTCAAATAATATACGAGCCGCCGGACGGTGGAGTAAAATATAAATTCGATCGCAAACCGCTCAACTCGTATGTTCATAAAGTTTTTGTAAAAGGAATGGCTACGCTTAGCAATCCGGTTTACTGGTTAACCAACGGAAAAGGTGAATCGTATATTAATGATAATTTGGTTGTAAACGACGGCTATCTAGATACCGATCAATTTCCCGAAGGAAATTATGTGTTGCAAATTTTTACTGAAGATACAAGAAATAATTACACAGAGAAATATTTCAAGATTGGAATAACGGCAGAGCCACCGGTCTTACTGAGTGTGGAGAACCCGGACAGTAAAAAATCACTGCGTGTAGAATGGCAAAGGGTTACACTTAACACATTGAAAGGTTACAGATTGTACGGTAGCAACGATACCACTTTGCAAGTTTGGTATTTGGTTGCAGATGAAGGTGTTCTCACCAAAGATTTAACCGGATACACTTTGAGTTCTCCTGCACAATTTAATCCTTCCGTTCCCGTTGATGCACAATATTTTTACTTAACTTATGTAGATTCCAATGGTGTGGAAGGGAAAAAGAGCGATGTGTATTCACGTTCTGCATTTGAAGACAGTTTGAATATACCGGAAGTTTTAATTGTTGATGGATTCGACCGGCATGGAAACGGCGGCAGTTGGAACGAACCGTCCCACTCTTTTAATACAATGTATTTTAATTCATTAAAAAATTTTAATTTGAATATTGAATCTTGTGCTAATGATGCTGTGATTAACGGGAATGTTGACCTTGACAATTACGATATTGTGCTTTGGTTTACCGGCGACGAATCGAGAACGGAAAATACTTTTGAAAACACAGAACAAGGAAAAATTGCTCTTTACCTTGAACACGGTGGAAAAATTCTGGTAACCGGTGACGATATCGGATACGATTTGGATTTGGAACATCAATATTCCGAATTTTCGGATACTTTATTTTACAGGCATTACCTGAAAGCAAGGTTGGAACACACGGGAAATACCTTGTTAACCCAAGCCCAGGGCGTAACGGCTACTAAGTTTGAAAATCTTTCGTTGCAGTTCGGTAAAACCTACGAGGAAGATTCACCCGATGATATCGAACCGGTGAACGGTGCCGATTCCATACTTGTTTATAATTATTTAAGGAACGACAACTTGCACTTCAGAAAATGCGGCGTTGCTTATACCGGCACTTTCGGAACGAGTGATTTAACAGCGCAGATGATTTATGTTTCATTTGCTTTGGAAACACTTGAGCAAGCTCAATTAAATAAATTCATGGAAAGGGCACTGCAATATTTTGGTGTGGTCCCCGGAATAGATCAGTCGAAATCCCGCCTTCCGCTTGAATTTGTACTGCACCAAAATTATCCGAACCCTTTTAACCCTTCAACAGTGATAAGTTATTCGATTCCCGTTGCTGAACGGTCAGGCCGGTTATTACAAAATGTAACATTAAAAATATATGACGTTTTAGGTCGTGAAGTTTCAACTTTGGTGAATACGAAACAAAAAGCGGGCAACTACAATGTTACCTTCAATGCTTCGGGTTTAAGCAGCGGAATTTATTTTTATCAATTGCGATACGGCAGTAGAATGAAAACTAAAAAAATGATTTTACTAAAATAAATTTCAAAATAAAATGAAAACTATTTTAAGCATAATTTTTTCGGTAACGGTAATATTCGGTCAAGTTAACAATAAAACGGATTTTAGTGTTAAGACCAATTTCAAAGAAAATGATTCAAAAAAAGTTATCGAAGTAAAAGTTTTTGATGGGAAAGGCGAACTTTTGTATAAAATAAACAAAGCTCTTACATCGAAGGAAACGGCACCGCACCCGGTTTTACTTGATAACGCCGGAGTTGTTCTGGTTGATGTACTGGCAGGTAATGCTGAGTTTTACAATCCGGAGGGTAATAAAATAAGTACGGCTACACTCTTTGGGAAAATTCCTTTTGCTTATGAAAGGACCGTGTTTTCCGATCCGGACAATGGAGTTGTTGCTTTTCTGATTTCCCAACATAATCTTATAAATTCAATTGTTAAGATTTATAATAATAGCGGTGCTTTGCTTAACGAGTTCAAAGTTACCGGAACCTACGGAAGCGGAATAAAGATTTTTAAGGATAAAAATCTTGTTGCGGTATCAACATATTATTGGGACGTAAATAATTTGAAGCGAATTACCGGAATTTTTGATTTGAGCGGCAATCCGGTTTTTGAAGTTAATCAAAAATTTGACGAGGGAAGTTTTTCTCAAAATGGTAATTATTTTCTTGGGTACGACAAGCATAAAATCTTCTTGCTCGATTTGACAAATAAGAAAGTGATGTGGGAGCGCAATTTCGGAAAAGACGAATATATTTTAACAGCCGCATTTAATAATAATGAAATTGTGTCGGTTACTTCAACCGACGCGGAATTGAAAAACGGCATTTGGTATAATAAAATTGCGGTTGTGCGGCAAAGTAAATTGAATGGCTCGGATGAATTACTTTCTGTTTTGAACGAACGTGAATTTCAGCATGCACAATTGATTTTTGAGAATGATAAAATAAAAGTGTTGCTTGATGATAAACCGGTTTTTATTGAGTAGCTGATCTTACTTTCGTTCCGTCCGGATTGTATTTAACTTGGTTTTGTATTTTCCCTTTCGAGTAAACTGCTTCGAGTTTAAGTAATCCGTTCTCAAAATATTCGTAGTATTTTCCGTCCAATGAATCGTTTTTATAAAATCCGTATGCTTTCATTTCACCGTCGGGAAAATATTGTGTGTAGTAACCTTCTCGCTTTCCGTTTGCATAATTGAACTCTTCGTATTTATTACCGCTTTTGTAAAACGAAACCGCCTTGCCTTCAGGTGTGCCGTTTTTATAAACGGTGATCGATTTTAACTCTCCGGATTCGTAAAATGTTTTTAGCGTATCGGACAGAATACCGTTGGAGTAATTTTGTTCTTTTTCGAGTATGCCGTCTTCATTGTAAATCAGCTCTTTGCCTTCTTTAACATTATTCGAGTAATTTGTTACACGTTGTAGAATCCCGCTTTCCGAATAATACTTTGAGGTACTATCGAGCTTGCCCCGGTTGTAATACAACGCTGATTTGAGAAACCCGTTATGGTAATAATATTTATTCAATCCGTCCAGTTCGCCTTCGTGGAAATGTTGTTCCGATTTCATAATTCCGTCGGCGTAGTAATCTTTAAAATCCTCTTCCACTTTGTCGAAATTGCCGACAATATCGTAACGTTTACGTTTTACTATTTGTCCGTTTTTATAAGTATCAATTACTTTAATTGATCCGTCGGGATAATATAAATAGGAAGTTCCGTCCAAAACATTGTCTTTATAATTTGCTTCGAGTGCAACGCCGCCGTAGTCGTTGTAAACCTTACTGATTCCGTTCAACTTGCCGTCGACGTAATTCCGTTCAACTTCCAGTTTGCCGTTTTCATAAAAAATCTTTGAAGTACCGTTCAGCTTTCCGTTTTTGTATAGCCAAATTCCTTGAAGCGCGCCGCTTTTGTAATATGTTTCCGTATAACCCTCGCGCACACCGTTTACAAAATTGGGAGTTGCCCAAAGTTCACCGGATTCGTAAAACCATTGTTGTTTACCGTCTAGTTTTCCGTGTTTGTAATTCCAAATCATACTCAATGTGCCGTCTTCAAAATACCAGTACGATGGTCCTTCTTCCAAGCCGTTTTCGTAATACCACTCTTTCCACAAGTTGCCGTTTTCGTAGTATTCACGGTAGTATCCGTTTTTTACCCCGTTTACGTATTCGCCTTCGGATTTGAGTTTCCCGTTTTCGTAAAAGGTTTTCTTTATTTCTTTTTTGCCGGATTGTGAAAAAGCGGGATTTACCGGCAACAAAAAAATGAAAAGCAGAATTGAAAATTTGAAAGGGAAATAATAATTACTCATCAGGTTTGTAATTCCAAATTATGTATATAGTAAATCCACTTTTTTACGCAAAGATGCTTCACCGCGAAAGCCAATCATCACATCTTGAATTTTATTATCCCTAATGAATATTGTTGACGGTGTTCCCATTACACCGAATGCCATTGCATCTTTCATGTTTTGCGATGCATCAATCATAATCACGTTTTGTACTTCTTCGCCAAGCTCTTCCATAACCGGAGTTTGCTGTTTACATGCATGGCAATTGGGCGAATAAAAATAAATTATCGATTTCTCATTCTCAATCAACGATTGTAACTTGTCGCTTATTTTCTCGTACGGTACCGGAGTGCCGACGGTTCTCTTCGATTTTCTGTACATCCGGAATTGCGCAAAGAAGAAAAGAATAATTAACAGCCCGGCAATTATGTAAAATATTTCCATGAATATTTTTCCTTGAGTAAATTATTTTTTTGGAAAAGAAATTATATATTAAATTACGATGAATATCAATTTTGGCAAGTGCAAATATTAATACACAAACGGGAAAATTATGTTTTCTGTTAAAAAGAAAATTTATTTCGACCAGGTTGATCCGGGTGGAATTATTTATTTTGTCGAGTTATTTAAACTTTTGCACCAAGCGTATGAAGAATTACTCGAAAGTTTAAATACTGCGGAAAATTATTTTGCAAGTGAAAAATACATTCTTCCGATAATCCATTCGGAAGCCGATTATATTTCGCCCGTAAAACTGCACGATGAAATTCAAATTAACGTTACAGTAACACAATTGAGGGAATCATCATTCGAGTTAAGTTACAATATTCTTTCAAGCGAAGGCAATGAAGTGGCAAAAGGGAAAACGGTTCATGTTGCGGTGGACAGAGCGGAATTCAAAAAAGTGAAATTACAAAAAGATTTATACGACGGATTAAGAAAATATTTAAAATATTAAATATTTAATAAATTTTTCAGTTCGCTTTGTTTCACTTTTCCCAATTCTGTCCGGGGAATCGCATCCACGAAAAAGAATTTTTTCGGAATTTTGTATGAAGCAATTTTAGTGCGCAAATATTCTTTTAAATTTGAAATTGTAATGTTTGAATTAGCAATAATTTTAACTGCAGCAACAATTTGCTCGCCCCATTCCGCGTTAGCTTCCCCGAAAACATAAACATCTTCAACGCCGGGATGTAAAAGGAGGGCTTCTTCAATTTCGGACGGGTTTACGTTTTCCCCGCCGGAAATTATAATCCCGTCTTTTCGCCCGAACACAAACAATTTTCCGGTTTCGTCGATGTATCCCGCATCGCCAGTATAATAAGAATTGTTTTCGAATTTAACGGCTGAGGATTCTTTGTTGTGTAAATAGCCTTGTGCAACTTGCGGAGCGGAAACAACAATTTCGCCAATTGTATTTGCAGGCATTTCATTTTTACGGTCGTCCGTTATTTTAAGGTTAACGTTTCTCATCGGTTTCAAACCGTTGTATTCGTCGTTAGAATCTTTTAACTTCTTAAATGCTATCATCGATGACGTTTCCGTTGCCCCGTACACCAATGTTACCGGCAGATGTTTGCCAAGCGCATCTGTTAAAATGTTGCGAGTTGAAGGGGCTCCGCCAACAAATATGTTCTTAAGCCCTTCGTAATGGGTTAAGCCTTTCTCAATTAATCTTTTCAGCATTGTTGGCACCAATGAAATGTATGTGGGTTTGTGTACTTTTAAAGCGGTTAATAGGTTTTCCGTTTTAAGTCCGTTGGGAAATATAATTTGCATTCCACACAAAACTGAGCGGGTAATAATGGAAAATCCGCCAATGTGATAAAAAGGTAGCGACGCTAAAAATTTATCTTCCGCCGCAGATTTAAATTCATAATTAAATGATAAAGCGTTGTGGAAGAGATTTCCGAAAGATAATTTCACTCCTTTCGGTTCGCCTTTACTGCCGGAAGTAAATAAAACAACCGCAGTCGATTTGTAATTTCCGGCTTTGGTTTCTTCAACGTCATAATCAAACAAATCCGGGAAAATAATTAGATTTATATTTGTAAAAGAAAATTTGTTCTGCAAACCGGAATGCAACAGTATATGGCTGAAGTTATACCGTTGTATAATTGCTGTTATTTCCCGTTGGGTCAGTTTATGATTCAGTACAACCGGTGTAGCTCCGTATTGCCAAAGTGCGAAGATCGAAATAATGAAACCGGGATTATTTTCACATAGAAGCGGAACATAAGAATCTTTTTTTATTTTACCTGATAAAAAATGTTCGAATTTTATCACAAGTTCATAAACTTCCGAAAAAGTAAGTTGTCCATCATCCGTTGTTAAAAATATTTTATCCGGATTGATTTCCTTTTGTGCAAACAACCAATTGCCACCTGGCTTATCTATGCTCATCATATTCAAGTTCCGTTAGCTGTTTAATAAAATCAATATAACGGGCAAGTTCGAATTTAACTTTTCCGTCCTTGATGCAGAAAGGGTCACGGAATAAATCATCATCGAAAATTTTGTTTGCTACAAGCCCATGTGCAAAATTGTGGTTTGTTTGTGCAGCCAATAAATATAAAATGCTTTTTCCCAACACGGATTCGAATGATGAAGAAATAATTATGTTAACCTTATGAGTATTGCCCAAATCAATTAATTTTAACGAATCTAAAATGCTGCCCAACACTGCCGGTTTAAGAATAACAAATTTGAAAATTCCGGACTCGATAATTTCTTTTGCTGTTTTGTAATTTTTAATTGACTCGTCAACCGCAATAGGGATTGGTGAAATTTTCGAGAGTTTGTAAAGGTCGTTCAAACTTTTTACCGGTTGTTCTATAAATTCGATTCCGTACCCGGTTAATTTTTCAATTTTCTTTTTGGCTTCACGGAAAGACCATGCACCGTTAACATCCAAACGTATGGCAACGGTTTCATCCAAATCCCGTAATGTTTTTATGCAAGCCAAATCATTTTCAAAATTTTCCTTACCGGTTTTAATCTTGAAAGTTTTAATTCCTGCTTCAATTAATTCGCTCATAACCGGTTTGCAATTTTGCTTTTGTGAAGCTCCGGTTATTCCGGCAACTTTAAACTCTTTTGAAGAGGTTTGAAATTGACCGGTCACGGGTTCAAATCCGTTAAGAAAAGAAAAATTGATTATTGCTTGCTCCATGCCGGATTTTACAGCGGGAAAATTATATAATTTGATGGAATTCAAAATATTAAAAATTTCCGGCAGGTCTGTATTTTTAATTATGTTTTTCAGTTGGTTCAATTTATCACTTGCTTCACCTGCAGTTTCCGTTCCGAAAGAGGGAAGTGGTGCCACCTCCCCAAAATATTGTGTGTTTTGTCCGTCAGTCAATCTGATGATAAAACCTTCCCGGAAAATAAATGTTTCCTTGGATGTTCTAAGGGGTTGGCAAAATTTTAACTTATAAGAATAAAAATTTAAACTTTCTATATTCATATTAAAATTCCGGCTGCAAAAAGCAAACCGTAAATTGCAGAAAGTTTTGCAGTTAATTCCAATGTTTTGTTCAATTGTTGGTCTTTAAAAGTATAAATCATTTTGATTAATTTAATTGCCAACGGAAGTGAAACTGCAGGTAGAAATACGAATAAACTTTGTTTATAAGTGAAATACACAACAAACAAAATCAGATACGAAATGGCGGTGAAAGTTACATATTGGAAGCGGGTGAATTTTTTTCCGTATTTGACTGCAAGTGTGTTTTTCCCGGCTTTACTGTCTTGTTCAATATCCCGGTAGTTGTTAACTACCAAAACATTTGTGATTAAAGCACCGACCGGAATTGATGCCCAGACAACCAAAGGTGTTACATCCAAAGTTTGAACGTAATAAGTTCCGACTGTTCCGATTAATCCGAAGAAAATAAAAACAAACACGTCACCCAATCCGTTATATGCCAAAGGGTAAGGTCCGGCTGTGTAAGCAATTCCCGCAATAATTGAAACAATTCCGATGATTAACGTTATATAAGTCGATATATGCACAAGATAAAGCCCTAGAATAAAAGTCAATCCGAAAGTGATAAATATTGCTTTTTTCATTTCTGTGGGAGAAATTAATCCCGAAGCCAATACCCGCTGGGGGCCGACCCTCTCGGCGGTATCGCTGCCGGCAAGATAATCGTATAAATCGTTCACAAAGTTGGTACCTATCTGAATCAACACCGCACAAATTAAAGCTACCAATGCGGCAAGCGGTTTGAATTTACCGTCATGATAAGCAATGGATGAACCAACAATAACCGGAACGAACGCAGCGAGCAATGTTTTCGGCCGGCTTGCCAAAATCCACGAATCGAATTTTGAAAGTTTATTAATTGTAGATTCGATCATGAATTACGGAACCCTCGGAAATTTTGAAAAATCTGGTTTGCGTTTTTCAATGTAAGCTTTTTTACCTTCTTGTGCTTCTTCGCTCATGTAATAAAGCAAAGTGGCATTGCCGGCAAGTTCTTGTATTCCGGCTTGACCGTCTAATTCGGCATTGAAGGCGGATTTAAGCAAACGGATTGCAAGCGGGCTCTTCTCGAGAATTTCACGTGCCCATTGAACGCCTTCTTTTTCAAGTTCATCAACCGGAACAACTTTATTTACCAAACCCATTTCGTAAGCCTCTTGAGCATTGTATTGACGGCACAAATACCATATTTCACGGGCTTTTTTCTGTCCTACTATGCGTGCCAAATAACTTGCCCCGAAACCACCGTCGAAACTGCCAACTTTCGGTCCGGTTTGCCCGAAGATTGCATTGTCCGCCGCAATTGTTAAATCGCATACAACATGTAATACATGACCACCGCCAATTGCATAACCTGCAACAAGGGCAATTACCGGTTTGGGCATGCTGCGAATCAACTTTTGTAAATCCAAAACATTAAGGCGCGGAACACCGTCTTTACCAACGTAACCTTTGTCACCACGGATTTTTTGATCGCCGCCGGAGCAGAATGCATACTTTCCGTCTTTGGCCGGACCTTGACCAGTGAGAAGAACAACACCGGTTTCCGGATCTTCACGCGCATCGGAAAATGCATCGTACATCTCCCAAACGGTTTCCGGACGGAATGCATTCCGTACTTCCGGTCTGTTTATTGTTACTTTCGCAATGCCGTCCATTTTTTCATAAATTATATCTTGATAGTTTTTTACTTTCTGCCAGTTGAAACTCATAATTTATTCACCCTGTTTTTTCGATAAAAATCCGTTTACCAAAATAATAAAATCCTCAGATTTTTCTATGTGAACATTATGTCCGCTTCCCAATACGATTTTATGGTATGCATTCGGAAAACTTTTCGCCATCTCTTGGTTAATTGCAGTGAACTTTTTATCCGAACCGCCCGTAATTAATAATGTTGGGTTTGTAAAATTATCAAGCCGGTTCCAGAGCGGTGGCATTTTGCCGGTGCCGAAGCCTTTTAACATGTTTGCAAGACCGGTTTTATTATTCATGAGTTTTATTGATTTCAAGTGTTCGTATTTTTCAGCGGGAATGTTTTTTAACGTGTCGAATAGCGGAAGGGAAAGCCAATATTCCACGAACCGGCCTATTCCGTTTTCCAAAATAAAAGCCGCAAGTTTTTCGTCTTGTTCAATTCGCTCAATTCTTCCGGCTTCCGATTTTATACCGGCTGTGGCGCTCTCCAGAATAAGTTTTTCAATTAATTCCGGATATTGTACGGCAAAGGATAGTGCAAGTCTCCCTCCCAATGAATATCCTGCAAGTACAATTTTTTCAAATTTGAAATAATTAATAATATTGAATAAAACTTTTTTTAATGATTCCACCGTATAATATTTTATTTCAGCGGGAGCGGAGCTTTTTCCATGTCCGGTTAAATCTATGGAAAGCGGTAAGTAATTAGTATCAATTTGATTAAAAAAGTCTTTCCATTCTTCCGCCGAGCCGGAAAAGCCGTGTAAAAATATCAAAGGGGTTTTGCCTCTATTAATTTGATTTTCATTAACTAAAACATTGACAGTAATGTTTTCGAATTGGATGAACATTTAGAATTGACTTTCAATTGTTCCGGATAAGACTTCCCAATATTTTTTCCGTAGTGCAATGGAATCTTCAGCATTGGTTTTAACATGAAGAACAGAGAAATTATTTAAATATTTATAATTAAATATCGTATTTTTCAACATATTCCAACTTTTAATTCTATAATATTTTCCTCCGTGTGCCTTTGTGAGCAGTGCAAAATCAGCAGTCTGTGGAGTTTGAAAGTATTCTTCAAAATACTTTTTGTTTTTCGCAATTGGCAGCATTCCGAAAATTCCTCCGCCGTTATTATCTATTAAAATAATTTGTAGCGGGATTTTTTGGTTCTGCAAAATATTCAATCCGTTTGAATCGTGTAAAAACGCCAAGTCTCCAATTACCAGATATGTGGGAAATTTCGATTTTACAGCAATTCCCGCCGCCGTTGAAATAATCCCATCTATTCCGCTGGCGCCTCTGTTGGAATAAATTTTAATATTTTTTTTCATTGCCGAGGAGAAAAAATCCAAATCCCTTACAGGCATACTGTTCGATACGAAAAGATTGCTGTTGGGCGGAATGGATTTTAGTACTTCGGGAATTATTCTCCCTTCGAACGGAAATTCAGCATTTAAAATATTTTGCTCTTTTATCTTTTCCGTAAGTTGTTCGAATTGGCGGATTTTATTCAGCCGGTTATTTCTAGGGTGGTTAACATTTTTTGTGACGGTTAGTAATTCGCTTAAAAATTCCGATGGATTAATTTTGATTATGTTTCTTGCAGTGCGTGAAGGATCTTTATAATCACCATATTCGTTTATTAAAAATTTTTCAGCTTGCGATTTCTTCAAAAAGTCGAGCACAATATTGGAAGTGGGGGCACTGCCGAACTGTAAAATAATTTCCGCCTCAAGCAAAAAGCCGTATGCCTTTGATTTCAAAAAAGCGGAAGCATTCGAAATTATATTTTGCATGGAATGCTTACCGAATCGCAAGCCGGAGATTCCGTCGGCAATAATTGGAAAACCGGAAATGCGGGAAAACTTTACCAGTAACTTTGGGAAATCACTACGGTAATTATCCCATCCGCAAAAAATCAATCCTTTTGATTTTCCGGTAATTGCTTTCATAACTTTTTTATGTTGTTTTACGGAAGGCAAAGTGGAAAATGAAGCCGGCAAATTTATATTTCTAATTTTATCGTAAAAATGTTTATCTATTTTATCGGTGAAACTTTCCGGTTCAAGCGGTTTTCTAAATGGGAAATTTACATGAACGGGACCTTGATTTTTCTTCAGACTAATCTCAACGGCTTCGGCAGCAATTTTTTTGATTTTCAATAATTTCGATTCGTTTAACGAAGGCAGACCCGCATTAAAGAACTTCCGGATATGATTGGCAAAAATATTTTCTTGGTTTATTGTTTGATTTGCTCCGCAATTTAACAATTCGGGTGGTCTGTCGGCCGTACAAACAATTAACGGAATTCGTCTTTGATATGCTTCTATAATTGCAGGATACAATTCCGCCACTGCCGTTCCCGATGTAGTAACAATTGCAACGGGCGAGCCGGAATGCTCGGCAAGACCCAAAGCAAAGAAAGCGTTTGAGCGTTCATCCGGATTGACAAATGTTTTTATTTTCTTGTTTGACGCGAAAGCTAAAGTAAGCGGTGTGCTTCTGGAACCCGGTGAGATGCAAGCATATTTTATACCGCTTTGTGAGAGTTGTGCGGTGAATAATTCCGACCAAAAACTATTGCGGTTGATAGGAATTTTCATAAACGAAGAGATTTTTAATTGGTTTTAATTTCAGCTCCGTTTCGTTAAACTCTTCCCGGGGTTCCGAACCTTCAACGATTCCGCAGCCGGCGTAGGCGAAAATTTTATTTTCTTTATAAAGTGCAGAGCGGATTGCAACTGCAAATTCCGCTTCATTTTCGAAGCTGAGCCATCCTACAATTCCGGCATACAGACCTCTATCGTGTTCTTCCATTTCCGTAATCGATTTGAGTGCATTCATCCATGGCGCTCCGCAAATTGCCGGAGTGGGATGCAATTGTTTCAGTATCGAAAACAAAGGCATTTCGTTTTTCAGTTTGGCTTTAATTGGCGTCCACAAATGTTGAATGTTTGGAAGTTTTCTTATAACCGGTTCAGCATCGTAAATTATTTCATCGGAAATTTTTCTGAGGGATGAAGTAATAAATTCAACTACGGCTTGTTGTTCGTGTAAATTCTTTTTGCTGTGAAGAAGTTCATTTTCCAGTATCTTGTCATCTTCTTCCGTTTTGCCTCTTGAAATTGAGCCGGCAAGTGCATCCGCCTCAATCCATCCGTTTGAGATTTTTGCAAGTTTTTCCGGTGAAGCTCCGAAGAAAACGGAATTGCTTCTCTTAAATGCGAATACATAACACTTGGGATATCTTTTACTTAAAGTTTTAAGAATATTGCTTAAATCCGGTTTGCCGGAAAGTTCCCATTCCACTTCACGTGAAAGAACTATTTTTTGAATTGAGCCTTTCGAAATATTTTCTAGAGCCAGTATAACTTTTTCATTCCAACCGTTATGTTCTTTGAAGTCAACTATTTTAATTTTGTTTTCAGTAGTTGAAGGTTGAACATTTTGCGTTCCGGTTAAAAGTTTAAGAATATTTTCCAATTTGTTCCGTAAAGTTTTCACTTCAGTGGAAAAATAATTTATAATCAGATAAGATTTGCCTTGCTTATTTATAATTAAAAAGCGTGGTATAAACCAATCGGAATCGGAAAAATCTTGCCAAACTTCACTTTTCTGGTCCGGTGCGAACTTCATGCCACCAAAAAAAAGCGGAGGATTATGCAGATTGTTTTCTTGCCAATTATTAATGAAGTTTTCCCGTAAAACGGAAATTTTTTCATCGGTCAGTTCAACCCGTTTCGAACCGTTTTCGGTTATATTAACAACCGGCTCGAAAGCAAGAAATGAGATGTTTTGTTCCGATATGCTCCAATAAAAAAATTCGGATTTAATATTAAAATTCCGAATTAAAAAATTAAGATCCACAAATTCAATTTCAGTGGAAAAACTAATCAGATTAATTGATTTTGAAAGATTTCCGGAATTTATCCCGATAATTTCGTTGAATTTATCAAGTTTTTCGTATAAGTCAGCCAATTTTTCCCGTCTAAAAAATAATACATAAATATAACGTTTCTACTTGAACTTTCAAATTAAAAGAGTTAATTTTAATTTTAAACTTGCACATTACTATATCGTAATATTAATATTGAATAATAAATCCGTTAACATAAACGGCAATAAAATAACATATTCGGTTAAAAAGAGCAATAAAGCCAAATATGTTCGGTTAAAAATAAATTTGGACGGTGAAATACATTTAATAGTACCGAGATTTGTAAGTATTTCACAGGCCGAAGAACTAATGTTTATTAAAAATAAAGCGATACTTAAAAATTACCAAAATATTCAAAATAAACTAAGGAAGTTTTATTTCCTTGGAAATGAATTGAAAGTAGTAACCGGAAATAATTTGCGTCAATCGAAAACATCTTTGATATTAGATAATAAATTATTAATATTGAATACAAATAAAGTTGAAAATATAAGAAAGCTTTATAACGATTGGCTAAAAAAAGAAGCAGAACGGTATATACCCAAAAGAGTTGAATATTTTTCCGGTAAAGCCGGATTTGTATACAATAAAGTTGTTATTCGCGGACAAAAAAACCGCTGGGGAAGCTGTTCGAGTAACGGAACACTTTCTTTTAATTATAAACTTATGTATTTTAACAATAAAATTATTGATTATGTTGTTGTACACGAATTGTGTCACTTAAAAGAAATGAATCATTCGAAAAAATTTTGGAAATTAGTGGAGGCAATTATGCCCGATTACAAAATCCACAAACATCAATTAGGCTTATTTCTTAACTAATGGAAGGGAGAAAGAAACATGGCTAAACAAACCAAAGCACAAGCAGCACTCGAATTGTGGGAAACAATGAACAAAGCGTACGAAGTACTGAAAAGAGCTCATGCTCAAAAAGTATATGCGCACAAGTTAACCAGCCCTCAATTTAGTGTTCTTGAAATTCTAACTGAAAAGGGAAGTATTCCTTTGAAGAGAATTAGCGAACAAATGCATGTGACCGGTGCAAATATCACATGTGTAATCGACAATTTGGAAAAAGAAAATCTCGTAAAAAGAAATCCTTCGAAAGAAGACCGCAGAGTTATTAACGCGGAAATCACTCCGAAAGGAAAACAAAAATTCGAGAAACTTTTTCCGGAACATGTAAAAACTTTGCAAAGTTTTACGAATAAATTGTCGGAAAACGAATTGAAGCAATTGTTGAAACTGTTGAATAAAATAGCTTCTTAATTTTGCTTTTTAAAAGTTAAAGCAGACCATTCGTTTAATCTTTTTACTTCGAGTAAGTTAAACGAATAGTTTTCAAAAGTTCGGATTAATTCGCTTTCATCGGAATTGAGTATTCCCGAAAGAATTAATCTGCCGCTTTTATTAGTAGTGCGGGCGAGTTCTTTTTGTATTGATAACAAAATGTTCTTATTAATGTTTGCTAAAACCAAATCGAATTTCCGGTTTTTTATTGAACCGATTTCCGTGTGCAGTACTTCCACTATACCGGAAACTTTATTTATTTGAACATTTTCAATACCGTTAATGTAACACCATTCATCATTATCTATTGCAAGGACTCGCCTTGCGCTCATTTTTGCTGCGGCAATTGATAGCACTCCCGTTCCGCTGCCCACATCCAAAACTTCATCTCCTTGATTAATATATTTTTGCAGCATTTCCAACATCAAACGGGTTGTTTCGTGTCTCCCCGTACCGAACGACATTTTTGGATTAATGATTATTACAATTTCCTCTTTTTCCGGTTCGTAATTTTTGAATGACGGACGAATAACAATGTGCGGTGGAATTTTAATTATTTCTTGTTTCTTTTCCCATTCTTCGTTCCAGTTTTTATTTTCAATTTCCTCTTCGGTTACGATGAAACTTTCGATTAAATTTTCCGCCTTCAATTTATTTAGAAGCCTTTCGATTGCTTCTTTATCCAATTGCGAGCTTATTTTTGCATAAGCGGAAATAAAGTTATCGCTCTCTTCAATTCCGGAAATTTCAAGTTCCCACAAAACCCCGCTTAAAAGTTCCGGGTTGAACGGCTCGGTTTTTATGAGGAATTTTACAAAATTTTCCATCGGCTTTATTCAATTATTGAAGAAGTTAAAATATCGCAGATTTTGTCTTGAATCAATCTCGGAACACTGGAACTTTCGATGTAATTTTGCATTAAGATAGAAAATGCAATTTGATGATTGTTCTTGGTTGTTAAATAACCCGAGAGCGAACTTACACCGCTGAGTGAACCGGTTTTTGCGTGTACATTCCCGGATGAAGTTGAATTGGTCATCCTGTTTTCCAACGTTCCGTCCACGCCGGCAATGGGGAAAGAGTTGTATAATTTCACATACTTGTCATGATGATTGTAGTATATATATTTTAACACTTCAAGAAGAAGCTCGGCGGTTACCAAATTATATCTTGAAACGCCTGAGCCGTCGGCAAATTTGTAGTCGGTTGGATCCAATCCGGTCATATTAACCAGACTGTCGATCAGCTTCAATCCGTTTTCTGCTGT
Source organism: Melioribacteraceae bacterium (assembly GCA_026983955.1). Lineage (GTDB taxonomy): Bacteria > Bacteroidota > Ignavibacteria > Ignavibacteriales > Melioribacteraceae > BMS3ABIN04. The sequence continues at coordinate 6,061 of JALSTB010000154.1, read as the reverse complement.
TGCCGGTTTTCCGAAATAAGTATAAGCCATGGCGCGCAAAAGCATTTCGGCACTAAGGTTATCGCTCTCTTTGTTTAAATTCACAAGTACGGAATCCAAGCTCCTTTCGAAGGTTGCAATATGATGTGTAAACAAAGGCATTGTGGCAGTATCCACAAACCCGTCGAATATTATTCCGTTTTTTTTCAGACTTTCTTCCGCAAGGGTGAGAAAATATTTTTCGGGATGCACAAGGTTTAGTTCCGTTGTATCCGGCAAAGCCTTGTAAGAAAGTGTTCCTTTAACAATTATAGTGTTTTCCCGGTTTATCCAATCCCGGGTAATTGTAAGATCGGATGTGTCTTCTTTTATCGTAACCGAAGTATTTTCGATGTCAAAAAATTTGGATTGGGGAATTGTTTTAACTACAACCGGTTTATCGATCAAGTTCGGTTCGTAAGAAATTTTAACTGCGGCATCGTTAATAATTAAAGGCGTCATGTAAGGGAAATCGGTGCTCGGGTCATCGTCCCACATCCAACCGTTGCCCCAAAATAGCGAATCGAGTAATGAAACATCGCCGTAAAGGTTCCCACGGATTTCATTAATTCCGAATTCTTTAATCGACTTTACCAATGAATCCAAATCATCCGATGTGAAATCCGGATCGCATCCACCGACGAAATACAAATCGCCGTAACAGACCGATTCCATTAACAAACCAGAATAATATACCGATGTATTGAACGTAAATGATGAATCGAGGGATAACAAGGCGGCAACGCTGGTTAGAATTTTCATATTCGATGCGGGGTGCATAAGCAATTTTTCGTTTTTACGGTAAACGGTTTTGTTCGCCGTTAAATCATACACATCAATTGCAATGTTGGTCGATTCGAAAAAGTCGTCCGAGAGAATTTCATCAATTTGTTTCGTCAACTCGTTGTTTTGGGCTAACAAAGCTAAGTTGGTGAAAAACCATATTATCAGAAAAGTTTTTTTTAACATAAAAAACAAACCGTTAGTTTTAGAAGTAAACCCTTTCCCTGAAATCAACACCCAATTCTTCCGTAACGAATTTTTTAGCTTTTCCGGAATCCACTTCGTTCATTCCTACGATTGTCATAACGACTTTTGAATATTTTTTCGCTTTTTTGGCAAAGTCGAGCATCTCTTGATGTAGTTTCGGGTCAACTCTCATAAGTTTTGCATATTGTTCCGGGTCTGTTGAATTTAAACTAATTGAAACAGTATCAATTAAGTCTTTAAGTTCCGGAGTGATATCACGTTTATTGATGAAGTTTCCGTGTCCATCGGTGTTCAATCTTGTTTTCCCACCGTGTTGTTTAACATATTTGGCAACTTCTTTAACAACTTCCCACCGTATTGTCGGTTCGCCGTAACCGCAAAAAACTATTTCCTTATATTTTCTCGGATCGCCGATTTCTTCGATATATTTTTCAGCCGGCGGTTCTTGAGATTTATCCATTTTAAGGTTATAGCCGTTTATTACCGCTTCACCTTTTCTGTCGCAGAAAACACAATCGGCATTACAACGGTTGGTTACATTGATATAAAGTGAATTTCCGATTTGATAAGTAAAACTCAACGGCGGTTTTTCCCCGATGCCGTATAAGCGGTAAGCATTGTAAGATGTTGTTCGAGCCACGTCTTCCGTCCTCAAATGTTGAAGTTCGGCAAGCTTTTCCGCAATAAAAGTTATGTATGAAGGTTCGTTTCTTTTGCCTCTGTATGGAACCGGAGTTAGAAAAGGCGAATCTGTTTCCAAAAGCATGTCTTCCACGCTTAATTGGCTTGCAATTTTTCTTACATCGTCGGCTTTTTTGAATGTAATATTTCCGGTAAATGAAATGAAGTGCCTCATTGCAATTAATTCTTTTGCATCTTCGGCATTGCCGGCAAAACAGTGAAAATGCGCACGTAATCCGGAACCCTTGTATTCACGGATGATTTCCATTATATCGTCATTCGATTGACGGTTATGAACGATAATAGGTTTGTTTAATTTTAATGCCAAGTCTATTTGCTTTTTGAAAGCGTGAATTTGTTTTTCTTTTGGTGAAAAATCGTAGTAATAATCGAGACCGATTTCACCGATTGCGACAACTTTTGGATGTTGAGCCAATTTTTCCAATTTGGGAATCAACGAATCTTCCCATTCTTTTGTATCGTGCGGGTGAACTCCAACGGCGGCATAAACCATGTCGAATTGTTCGGCCAAATCTATTGCTTGCGCCGAAGATGCCAAATCGGTAGCCGGTACTAAAATATAATCCACGCCGGCGGTTTTCGCCCGTTCTATTACTTGGTCAACTTCGCCGTTGAAATTCGGATAAAACAGATGTGCGTGAGAATCGATAAACATACGTTTTCCTTTGTTTGGAGTTTGAGGTTAAAATATTAATTCCAAATTTAACGAAATATTTCTTATGGGTGAAATGTTACCAATCATTTCAACATAATTGTAATTCAACACATTATTCACCGTTAAAAATAAATTGGCGGGAAAACCGAGAGAGAAAAAATTATAGCCTGTACGGAAATCGAGTACATAAACCGGAACACGTTCGTCTCCGTTCGGAACAAGTCCCAAATCGACCAGTTCAATATCGATTTCCTCTACACGGCTCCAATATCTGAAATCCGCACCGATGGAAAAATTACCCGGCGTAAAATCGGTTTGAATATTGAACGAATGTTTAGGACGGTATTTCAGTGTTTTGTTTTTATTTAAATCTTTTGTTAGTAGCAGAGTGTAATTAATTCCGGTTGAGAAATCGATAGAAGGAATTTTGAATTTGCCTGTAAATTCCGCTCCGGTTATTCTTGCGCGTGTTACATTGTTGAATGTAACTTCCCCGTCGGTTATATCGATTGCCGGTTCTATCATATCGTAAAATTCATTGTTAAAAACCGCAAAGTCCAAATTTATATTTCCGGTTAATTGTTTGTTGATACCAATTTCGAAATTATAATTTGTTTCGGAATTCAGTGTGGGATTAGGTTTAACTTTTATTCCGCTTGTGATGGTTGAAGTAAAAGTTTCCGCCAAGGTGGGCGCTCTGAACCCTTTGGTGATATTGCCTCTGAAAACCGTTTGTTTATTCAGTTTGTAATTGAATCCGATTTTAGGTGAAAATGAATATTCCGGATTTAAATTGTGGAGTTTGTTATAGTCGAAACGTGCGCCACCGGAGAATTTCAACCGGTTGTTGAAATTATATTCCGCCTGAGCGTAAAAAGCAAAGCCCGCAGAATGTTTGTTACCGAAAATATTCGAGTTTACCGTTCCGTAATTGATTTCTGAACCTCCTACAATGAACAAACCGTTACGGAATTTATAGTTTGTAATTAATTCCACCCTGTATTGATTTGAACTTGAGAAGTTTTTACTTTCCGATTTGTCTTTCCAAAACGAGCGGTACCAGCTCGATTTGAGTGTTAAGCTTAATGTTTGTGAAATTTTATTTTTGTAAATTGAACCGAATAAAAACCTTTCCGAATGGACTTCGTTGCCAATTTGATTGGGCGAAGGAACGAGAGCTTCGCGGGAACTTTTCCAATAGTCGAATGTTGCTTTATCCCTGTAAAATCCTGTTGCCATAAATGAGAGTGAGACCGAATCGGAAAATTTGTATAAACTTTTGAAATAACCGGAAAATCTGTTTTGCCAATCGTTTAATCTGTAACTCATATCTTCGTATCGTGTAAGTGAAATGGCAACTCCCAAATTGCCGAAACTGTTGGAATGACTCACGGTCAAATTGTTGAACGTCCGGTATTTATCGGACCAATCCCATTGTTTGTGGAAAGGTTTGTCGTAAATTCCCACTTGTGTTTTGATTAAAGTTACAGGTTGACGGGGAATACTTTTGGTGATAATGTTAATTACTCCTCCTATTGCACTTGAACCGTAAAGTGAACTAGCCGCACCTTTAATAATTTCAACTCTATCCAAATCGCTTACCGGAACCAATTCCCAAATTATTTCACCGGTATCTCCGGTAAAAGCCGGAATTCCGTCGATGGCAACCAATACGCGTGTACCTGCGCCGCGGCTGTAACCGCTTGAGCCCCGGATACTGACTTGATCGAGCGTAACGTTAACGCCCGGCGCATAACGCAAAACATCATCCAACTTTATAAAGTTCTTTTTTGAAATGAAGTAAGGTGAAATCACTTCGGCGCTTACCGGTAAATCCAATATTTTTTGCCTGTGTTTTCCGGCGGTAACAACAACTTCATTAAATTTTAAGGTGGTTTCCCGAAGTACAATTTTGAGGTTTAATCCGGGTTTATTAACCTTAATATTTTTCACAAATTTTTTATAACCCACCATCGAGGCAATGAGTGTGTAATTGCCGTAAGGAATGTTTGAAAGATTAAAATCACCCTCCAAATCTGTTGCCGTACCGGAGTTTGTATTTTTCAGCAATATATTCACACCGGCAAGCGGGGTTCCGTTCTCATCGGTTACTTTACCGGAAATTGTTCCTTCCTGTGCAAACAAAACAACCGGAATAAGTAAGAAAATTCCGGAGATTATTTTATATACCTTACTCATTTTCATTTCCCTCCGGGCGGTTGAACTGGCGGATGATTGAAATCGCAAATAATATCAATATTGTGCAAAAACGTATTTTCCGGAATGATTAATTTTCCGGGTTTTGTCGTATCACCGGAATTATAATAAATACCGGCGATTGTCCAGTCTTCCCGTTTCAACGAAATTGTTTCCAACGTCGATTGCGCAACAGCAAGGTAACCGTACACACCCGGTTTTATCACACCGAACAATGAATTGTTTTCCGTTGTGTACTTATATTCTTTAACTCCGTAAGGGATTTCGTTACTTACATATTTTAGATTTCCGGCGCTGAAGTCGGTAGTATCCAAAAGAGGTTCTTCGAAGAGCACGATGTGAGTCCGTTTAACGCTATCGGGCCATTCCCCGATAAAGTAAATCGTTCCGCTGAAGCCGGGTTCTTGCATACCGGGTTGAATTCCGCCGTCGCAATTCCATAAAACAAGAGCCAATAAAAAATATTTCAGCAAATTTTTCATTTTATTTTGCCGATAATGATTCCTTCTTCATTAATCCCTTTTGCCAGAGAAATTACTGAGCTGAAATTTTGTTCATCGCAAATGGCAATTAATCCTATTCCCAGATTAAAAACACGTCTCATTTCTTCATCGGTTATTCCGCCGGTATTTTGTATTAGTTTGAATATATCCGGTTGTTCCCAAGCGTTCCAATCAATATCAATGGAAAGGTTTTCCGGCACCACACGTTTGGTGTTTCCTAAAATACCACCGCCGGTAATGTGCGAAAATGCTTTAACGAGATTACGGGAATGGAGTTCTTGAATTAATTTCAAATACGATTTGTGAACTTTCAGCAATTCCATGCCCAAAGTGTTTTCGAGATCGCCCGGTTTTTCCGTCAAGTCGTATTTCCCCAAAAGCACTTTGCGCGCAAGCGAATAACCGTTTGTGTGCAAACCTGAAGATTTAAAACCTATTAAAATATCACCGCGGGAAACGTTTTTGCCGTCGAGGATTTTATCTTTTTCCACAATGCCTACAATTGTTCCGGAAATGTCATAATCGGTTTCATCGTAAACACCGGGCATTTCGGCTGTTTCGCCGCCTATTAAAGCAACGTTATTATCTTTGCATGCTTTTGCAAATCCTTCGATTATTGATGCGGCTGTTTCCGGCTTGAGTTTACCGAATGCAAGATAATCCATAAAGTAAAGCGGTTTGGCTCCGCATACCGCTATATCGTTGATACAATGATTTACCAAATCCTGGCCTATAGTATTGTGAATGTTCATCTGAATAGCAATTTTAAGTTTCGTGCCCACACCGTCAACGCTGGATACCAAAACCGGATTGTTGTACTTTTTTACATCCAGTTCGTAAAAAGCTCCAAAGTGCCCTATTCCGGCTAGAACATTTTTATTGAATGTCGATTTTACAAATTGTTTAATTTTCTCTAAGGTTTCATCGCCCGCTTGAAGATTTACGCCTGCTTCTTTGTATGTATTGCCCAACTTCA